>JAGBNK010000027.1 GCA_017634455.1 Lachnospiraceae bacterium | reverse complement strand
TGAAATAAGTAAATCCACATCGCTGCTTTGTGTCGCTTTCCCCTTTGCATAAGATCCAAACAAATAACAATATTTTACATCATAATTCTTAAAAACATCATCGCATATCTTTCGAATTTCATCGACAGACAAAACCCCATGCTCCTCGTCCATATGGCTTAAATTTTCAAGTTCATTTATCATATATCTATATTTCATACTTGTAGATTTTGATTCATCATTTTCATATGAAATATATGTCCTCAAAGATATTCCAAACTTATCAGCCGCTTCTTTTTGAGTATATCCACATTTTTTTCTAAGAGCTTTCATTTGCATATTTTGCACCTCCTCTTAACTATAATATGCAACTTTTGCACATTTTAGTCAAGTGAAATGTGCAACTTTTGCACATTTATAATTATGGGATATGCAATAATTGCACATTTTAGCTAAGTGAAATGTGCAATTGTTTAATACTTATTATGCACCTTCTCCGCAAACATAAGCATATCTTTCACATTCACAACAGTTCCATCATCCAAGACAGCTTTTCCACTCATTCTACCAAACACCTGATGCTGATCACTGACAATCAATTTAAAATCCATACAGGCTGCTCTATCTAGAATCGGTGTAAACTCCATCTCGAATCGTCCATCAGATGATGTGATGGTCCATGGACTCATATAATCATCATTGCCATTTTCATCAGTAGGAATGTTGAATGTCACATCGTCCAGCTTATGGGCAACTCCATCATAGAACAATATATTCTCACTAGCAGCACTTGTATTACCAAAGCCATATCCTATATTGAAGCCAAAGCTATGCCCATCAACGGTTGCATTTCCCGAGCCCCACTTCCAAGTATTGTCATAAGTCCACACTCCTCTGCCCCAATCCAGAGTTCCATAATTTCTATCCGGATTGAACTCATATCTCTTGCCGTCATACATCGCCCAGCCGCTGGCTCTCATACAATTAATCTTCTGGTTATAATAGAAGGCATGGCGCTCGTCCCATGGAGTTGCAATAACCATAGTATCCATATCCGGTTGTGCCAAATCAATCTCACAATCAAATGGCTTACCATCACAGAAATTCTCGAAGTGACATGATATATGACGAATCAGACCTGATGAATTTATCTCATTATTCGCAGCCACTGCTTCAGTAACAGTCTCTTGACCTTCTAGCGGCCGCAACTTATAGCTCATATGCAATCTCTTATCTGCATAAACCACATCACCTTCTGATGAATTGGATGGCATGTGAAGCTTACCCATTGGGAATACATTTAACACAGTCTCAGTATGCTCCCATGGCTCATCCCCCAGCTCAAGCAGAGACACAGATTGTAGGCCTACATAACCATCATCGGAAATTATTGTGGCCACTGCAAAATCGTCCCCCACAATGAGATAGTAATCCCATTCTTTAATCCTAAACTTCGACGCTTTGATGTCGCTTCTGTCATACTGCCACATCTGTTTTCTCGCCCAACCAGGCTCTGCGATTTCACCATACACATCCAACAGTTTCTGCTCTGCAATTACTTCATGATTTCTCATAGTCCCCCTCCTATTTTCCATTTAAAAACTCAATTATATATACTCTCCCAGGTCATCAAATACAATCTCTTCTATTTCTTTAGCAATTCGTTTTGCCTTGCTCTCCACTATTGATGCTTTTTTACCTGCCTCAATCATATCAGCAATAGTAATATTTGCCCCTTTCCCATTTATCGTCGTTGTCTGCTCACCGTAATATGTATCGCTATATGTCAAATCATATGCTGGCGTCATGCTCCAAACATCATTCTCCTCATCATATGCAAAGGAAAAGTTCTTGCCATGATCGTCCCTGTTATGCGACATAACATTGAAGCACATAAGCCGATACATGTTCTCAATCTCATTCATATTATTTGCAGATATTATACCAGTAAGCTTCAATAGAGCCTCATAGGACAAACTTGGCACTCGATAGTCCGTCTCTAAAATAGCTGATGCCGTAAGAATATGCTGTCTTACTTCCCCAACATTGTCAAATCGCTCACTTGCAAAATAGCCCTTACATTTACGTGATGAAAATAACTTAAAATCCGGCACTTTAATGCCGCATTTCTTCGCACAATTCATATAATCATATTCCATCTTGCCAATGTCGATTGGATCATCATGCGACGGAAATTTTAAAAGCCATATCCTTCCATCTTCCACCATGTTCACCTTAGGCCTTGTGCCACCACTCGATCCCGCTCTGCGATAAATATCATCCAACATACTTTCGTCATTTTCATCCAAAATGAGCCTACACGCTTCTGCCAATTCATCTACCGACATATCTGCTTTGCTTTCAATTCCTGTCTTCACCTCAATTCCCGGACGATAGCAAAGCGCTCCATTTCCCCTATCTCCCACAATAGCCAATCGTTCAAGCATATCAATATCTAATACGCCCTGCTTCAGTAATAGTCTATCCAACAGAAGTCGTCCCCATGCATCCGGCAAACTATCAGCAAATACACCAAACAACCCATCAAAATTGTAATTTGAGGGAATAAAAACTCCCTTTTCTATTGGAAGGGAAAATGGGCTTATAGGGAACCCATCTTCCAGCCATTCGTCAGAATATGAAAAAGCCACTTTTTTATTCACTGCATCCGCAAGAGTACCCACATGTCTATCATGATAATATACTTCCAGTTTACCTGTTTCCACGAACAACCTCCTCTATATCCTTGTAAGGCACATCACTAAATAACTGGCGAATCTCATTTTCTATTTCTAACGCCACAGCGATTTTGGTTAAAGAAATCAAAGAAATATTCCCCGTACTTTCAAATCTCTTGAGAGAGCCATAGCTAACCCCGCTTTTCTCACTCAGCGCCTGCTGACTAATATCTCTTCTTTTACGAATCTCTCTAACTCTATTTGCCAAAGCCATATCAATTTCATCAGGAGATTCCCATATATATCTTCTTGCCATATTTATCATCCTCCGTTTATAGATAATATATTATCTATAAACCGCCCATTTCGCATATTATGGATAATATATTATCTATAATATATCACGATTAGTCATAAAAGTACATCACTCCTTGATATACATAAACGCCCCCAGATTGCCGCGCTTGCCATGAGATGCTCTATGGGAAAACAGTTCCTCCGGATTACAACAGGTGCATATGTTGGTAGTGACAATATTTTCCTTCTTCACCCCAGCCTCAGTCAACACAATCTCATTAGCACGCCAGAGATTCAACTGATATTTACCAGGTGCATTTCCATACGACAGAATCTCCGCCACTCGCCCCTGTAGTTTTAACTTCCAACAATCATCACAGGTATCGCCACTGTAATCGCTCGAATCTCCAAACTCTCTGGCAAACTCTCTGGCAAACTCCACTGCCACATCCTCGCTCACTTCATAGCAGTCCTGACAGATTGACGGACCGATTGCCGCAATTACATCCTCAGGCTTTGTACCAAATTCCGCAGCCATCTTTTCCAAGGTAGCCTGGGCCATGCGATGAACAGTACCTCGCCATCCGGAATGAGACAATCCAATCGCCTTATTAACAGTATCCACAAAATATAGTGGCACGCAATCAGCATAGAAAGTTGACAGAACCACTCCAGGTTCATTGGTCACAAGCCCATCCACATCAGTATAGGGCTTTGGTCTAGTCACTCCATTTCCCTTGTCATACTTCCCCACTCTAATTACATTGGTGGTATGAGTCTGATCTGTACATACGAAGTCGCCTATATCACAACCAATCTCTGCAGCCAGCCTTCTATAATTTTCCATAACAGCATTCTCATCATCTCCTCGGGTGAAGCTCAGATTCAAAGTCGAGAAAATCCCCTCTGACACTCCTCCCATTCTAGTGGTGAAACAATGCTTTATAAAATCAATCTCCTCCAGTCTCGGATAGTACAGATATGGCACATTTCCCGTGTGTAATTTTATAATCTCATGATTGTCAGTTTTATAATTCATATATTTACCAGAGTTCCTTTATAATATTTCCTCGTTGAAAAAGATTCCCTTTTACATTTTCCTTTATAGGATTTATATATCCTTGCTTCGTTGCATATGACAAATTTTGTCTGGTGCATTGTAATACTTCAGTCACACTGCCTGTATCCAATATATTCTTCTTGATATACTCTTCAAAGTCAGCTGCAACAATCTGCTGTTCCTTGTTTATGCTATATAACAAATACGCCGGTACATCTATTGTATTGTTAAATGTTATGCCATAACCACCAACGAACATCTCGCCGCTTTTATACAGATTCTCACTCATCAAAACCTGCTTCAGCCTCTCTGCATCATACAACCGGCTTCCGGCTTTTTTATTAATGGTCTTCGCCCCAGCCACAACATCTTTCATCAATAATTTCTTTACGACTCCGTCAGCAAAGAAGCATACAATTGTATAATCATCTTCAAATACAACATCGACTAAATTATGGGTGTTTCGCTTCTTTACATATTTAGGCAATTCATCCATTTTCTGTATATACAAATCATCCTGCGAGCATCGTCCCTCTGACAATTCCAGAAGCCTCATCTCATCATATTCTTTCATTTTGTGCCTCTGTAAAATGCTTTGGATATTCTGCCTACCCGACGGAATCACTCGCTCACTCACCCACATAGCGCTCACTTCTCTTGGCATTGTATACACACCGTTTCTCACATAATTAGCAAATAGAAGCGGGGAATTCCACTCGTCCAGTTTTTCTTCTAATTCAACAATATACGCCCGTGCTCTCTCATAATAAATCAAAGTGCCTATGGATATATCCTGCACTGAGTCTCTAATTTCATATATCTTCATTCATTTATTCCTTACACATTTTTCTATACTTCTTATATCGTTTCCAAATCATCTCCCAGATTTTATCCATAAGTTTCTGAGAAATGATACCATCTAAATCCGCAAATATCTCGTACCTATCTGCTTTTTTCAGTTCATTTTGGAAAATATATTTCTCAGTTTGTATCATCTTCAAATTATCATAACAAGAACGGCTGCCTATAAAGTTCTGGCATGGTCTGTCTTCAGTCACATCGTAACCCTCAACCTCGGCATCATTTGAACACGAATATAATAATGACAATCCATGATCAAACAATGGAGCTATTCGCAAAGTTTTCTTCTTTGGATTGCGAAGTACTTCAATATTGGCCCCATGTCGATCTCTGTTCAAAATGATATAATCCACTGCAATCATTTCATTGATTATTTTCTGCCATCCTTGCCTTACGCAAAAGTCATATCTATTCTCTTTTCCATCTGAACTAACTCGGTAATAATCATCTAATGCTATTTTACTCTCCCCTCGCGCCTTAAAATCCTCAGACGCACACAAGTATGTAGTATAGACTTGGCCATCTACATTAATATCTGCATAAATCAACTGATAGTGTAAATGTTCAACTCCTAAAATTGTAAGTAATCTATCCACAATGATTTCGTTGACGCATTCATGGCCAACAACACCATTTACCATATCGAAATTAGATAATTTGTAATATACTTTGCTACCACCTATATTTGATTCAGACTTCAGAAATGTTCCCGCTGTACCGCTGGAAGTCCTTGCATGATTCCATTTCAAATATTTGAGATCCTGCTTTTCTCTTATAACTCTTGTCTCCACTATAATCACCTCTTATTATGCATTTACAACCGCGCCCATTTATTCGATATTGTTTGACGCACGTCAAATAAAATCTATTTTTATAACATTATTATACTTCGCTATTTGACGCACGTCAAATAAAATTAAAATCTATTTACCCCAATTATATCTCACATTTAGCCTTCGATAAATAATCAAAAGCTCCAACAAGTCTCTCGACCTGTCGGAGCTTCCATTTTAATATTTTTATAAACATCTACAATGCCCGTTATAATTATAATCACAACTGATTACTCAAATAATTTCTTCATCCATCTGCTCAAACCTAAACTGCATATCCCTGGGCCTTGATTACATCAACCACCTGCTTTACATATTTCTCACAAAGCTCATGACTCTCTGCCTCAACCATTACTCGAACCAATGGCTCAGTACCAGATTCACGAACCAGAATTCTACCAGTGTCTCCTAGAGCTTCGGCAACAGCATTTACAGCCTCCTGAACCTTGGCATCATTCTGCGCCTCACTCTTGTCAGTTACACGCACATTTTCCAAAACCTGTGGGAAGATAACCAAGTCCTTGTGAAGCTCGCTCATCTTACACTTCTTCGCACACAACACTTCCATAAGCTTCAAAGCTGTGAGGATTCCATCACCAGTTGTAGCATATTTAGAGAAGATGATATGTCCACTCTGCTCGCCACCGATTCTGCAACCATTCTTGGTCATGTACTCGTATACATATTTATCACCAACTGCTGTCTTGGCATAATCAATTCCAAGTGCGTCAAATGCCTTGTACAAACCGAAGTTACTCATAACAGTTGTAACTACTGTGTTGTTGGTAAGCTTACCGCGCTCTTTCATATATTTGCCATAGATATATAAGATGTGATCTCCAGTGATTACCTCACCCTTCTCATCAACAGCCAGACATCTGTCAGCATCACCGTCAAATGCAAATCCACAATCACAACCATTTTCCACAACGAACTTAGTAAGTCCCTCAATATGTGTACTTCCTGCATTCATATTGATATTAGTTCCATCTGGCTCGGCATTGATAACAAGTACCTTGGCGCCGAGAGCCTCAAATACAGAACGAGCCACATTCCAAGAGGCACCATTTGCGCAATCAAGAGCCACCTTTTTGTCTCTGAAGCTATAAAGCCCAAGAGAAATCAGATAACCCATGTATCTATTTCTACCACTTACATAATCAACTGTGCTTCCGATTCCTTCCTTAGTTGCATAAGGAACCTCGTCCCACTTCTGACCGAAAAGCTCCAGCTCACCATCAATGTAAGCCTCCACATAGCTGATTGTCTCCTCGTCCATCTTCTCGCCCTGTCCGTTGAAGAGCTTGATTCCATTATCATAATATGGATTGTGAGAAGCGGAAATCATAATACCGCAGTCGAAATCATCCACACTTGTAATATGTGCCACTGAAGGAGTTGTTGTAACATGCATCATATAAGCATCCGCTCCTGATGCAACCAATCCGCCAATGAGACAGTACTCAAACATATAAGAAGAAAGTCTGGTATCCTTTCCAATTACAACCTTGGCATGCTCGTCGCTTCCTGCCTGCTTCTTGAGCTGTGTGTAATACCATCCCAGAAATCTACCAACCTGGTATGCATGATCAGCTGTCAGATTCATGTTTGCTTCGCCTCTGAAGCCATCTGTTCCAAAATATTTTCCCATTCTATTTCACCTCATCAAATTTTGGCAATTGCCTTGTGTTAAATGTTTTGTAAATCACACAATTATTCGCCGGATATTCTCCCACAAGTTCAGCGTCGCCGCTCATCTTATACACGTCTGTAAATACGATAATATAATCTACCTCATCTATATTATCATAATTCACGCCGCCTGCCACGCCTCTGCCCCAAATTGGTGCAACATCCAAATCCAGTCCTTCGTCTCCAAGTAGTGCCTGTTCAAACAGTACGCCTTCACTTGCATATACTAGATTATCACAATCCATGAGAAATGTATCCAACATTTCTTCTCCAGCCACAGATTCCATCACAAGAAATGTGTCGTCATTATGATTTCTCACAAAATCTCTAATGTCATAAATCTCAGCAATTTCCTGTTCACTGTGGGTGTGAGTCTTGTATTGTATATAGCCAGACAGTACTGAGTTTCCAAGAGACATAATTATGGCTCCTGTGATAAATATTTTCCAAAACATTTTGGTTTTTCCAATTTTCGAGCTTCGAGCGCCAGAAGCTTGTTCTTCACTTGTATCTTGAACTTTATTGAAACTATGACTGCCTGTTGAATACATCCCCATCAGTACCAGGGACACCACTGTGATTGCAAGTATCAATACATTTGCCACCATAGGGCTAAACACTTTGCCATCCGCCGCAAAAAGCTGCATGTAAAATAATGTTGTGTGATCAATGGTTTGACCATTAAAACCATTGAAAATGAATTTCATGCCGCCTAAACAAACTGCTGCCATGATAATTCCCGGCCAGTTCAATTTGCTGGCATCACTCTTGCTTTCAACCTCAGCCACATCTGATATTATAGTCTCTGTTTTACCAGTTGTTGCTGGCTTATATGTTGTAACATTCGCTTTCGCCGCAGCAATCGCCCTCGGCTCTTCCCTCCGCTCCCACATGGTCATAAGCACCATGAGAAATGGTACATAGAGGTATTCCACATATCTCACATGGGCACGAGGAGTCATGGACGGATAATCCTCATACATATAAATTGTATAAGCAACTATCGCCGCTGTGCCCAGGATAATCAGAAGCATAATATAATACAATCTTGCAGCACTTCTATTCATCTGCCCCTTGGTTGTCATAGGCAAAAGCACCGGCACAACCAGAAGCCCCACAATGCTAATAGTCACAAAGAATCCAAAGCCATAGAGCAGATATCCCCAGCGCTGACTGAGGATTTCAGTATTAATACCCAATTGATAATAATTAGATCCGCGATTGCAAAACCACCAAATGCCATAAACCAAAGCAACAATAGCAATACCGGCAACCAGCAACTTAATCACAGAACCGAGGCCGCTTTTATTTTTAGCGCCTGCCACACCATAGCTATTATTGCCATCAATTTCACAAGCTCCATCAGCTGCATTCCCAACATTATCGGAACTATAGCTTCTAGAGTCTCCGCGTACCGACATCACGATTTTGGACATAAACATATATGCCACCAGCGCCAACGGAATCACAAGAGCCAACTCCTTGGTAATATAAGCCAATATCCAAGCTCCAATTCCAAGTATCAAAAGCCCTATGTTTTTCATGATAAAGCTTGTGATGTACTCATTCACATACTCCCGCCATCTGGCTTCCACTTCCACAATGACATAAAGCACCACCAGTGACACTGGAATATACAGATTCTCACTGGCAAATGTCATGGAATAGGTCATGCTTGGAGAAATTATGTAGAAGAGAATGCTCAACCATATGAAACTATTTCTCTTGAAAAATCTCCTGGCCATGCCGTATACAGGAAATATTCCTGCCGACATCAGCACTGAGTTTATGAGCCCAATAATGCTCATTCTCACATGTATATTTTCCAAAGCAAATGCAGGAGCAATAAAAAAGGAATAACCAACCTTCTTGAAAGTTGTAGCCAGGTTATAGACCATCACTCCGTGATTATTCCAGAGACTCTCTGCTGCCGACAGATAGAGCAATTCATCTGGATAACAATTAATTGTCTTGGGAAAATAATTGCACAAAATGAATCGCAGAATCACCGACAATACAAATACCACTATTAACTTCTTCTTATTTATCTCTATTTTCTCAACTTTATTCATATATTAATTCAACTTCCACACATATTTTCCAGATGAATGGCAAATACACTTGTATATTCACTCAATATGAGAAATCTATATCCACCTATACATCCGCTCTGTAGCCTTGGCAGTAGCTCGTTCTAAATGATTTGTTCTGTAGAAATCAACCTTGGCTCTATGGCTTAAATTCGATTCTTCAAGCTTGCTATACTTTTTAAGCCAGCTCATCTCGAAGATGCTTCTGTCTGTTTTCTCAGATTTGACCACCTTGAAACAAATCTTGTAAACCTCTCCTGCAAAAGCTTCAGCATCTCTTATAAATCTCTCATGGCCTTCTTGAATCTCACCTGTCAATCGCCCACGAGCATTTCTTATAATCTTATCAAATGTTGTCTCGTGAACTGCTCCCATCTCATTATTGCCATGCTGGCGATACAGAGATAACGGCTCATTGATGCCACTAACAGTTCCTAGAACTGCTGCCACTGTAATTATCAACCTATCGTGCATCTCCACTTTGGACATGTCCACATTTCCCAGATTATCTACTATGGCATCCCGCAAATCTCTGGCGAAAAACATAGTACACCCAGCAGCCATATTATCAATTATCAGCTGTCCCGGCAGCACATGATCAATATTTCTATCGATAGAGGCAATAAATGATGGATACATCTGGCGCAGATTCTCATCCACCACTTCCATATCTGTAAATACCAGATTGTAATTGTATTCGTACTCTCGCGTACTACCTATGCCACAGGATATTTGCCAGAATCGCTCCTTGGACTTGGCGATTTTATCCATTTTCCACACATCGTCCTGGTCTGCAAACATATAATAGCTTGCCTGCACCTGAGAGAGCATCCACAGGAAATTCATCTTGGCCGAACCAGTTGATGGCCCCTCTAAAACCTGTAATCTGCCGGCACCATAGATAGCTGCCAGTTCTTTAATTACCTCTACAGTCCCATCTGTGGAACCATCATCATGAATCACCAGAAGGAAGTCCTGCTCAGTCTGGTTCATAATAGACTCCACCTGTTGGCGTAAATATTCCTCACCATTATATGTAGCCATCAATATGGCGATTTTCCCAGTCTCAATCTCCAACATAATCTACAGTCCAATCTCCTAATTCATCTGCAAATATACTTAACTCCTCATCTACAGCATCTTCACATATTCCAAGATAATATTAATTCCAACCTGAGCGGCCTTCTCGGCAAATGTCTGGTAATCCATTGCTGCTCCCTTGCCATCAGATATACTTCTGATAATTGTAAATGGCACTTTGTTCACATAACATACCTGTCCGATACTTCCGCCTTCCATCTCGCCGGCAATAGCACCAAACTCCTTGTGAATATTGGCTTTCATCTTCTCATCGCTTAGGAACAAATCTCCTGTTGCAATAGTTCCAACCAGATGATTGATACCCATCTTATCAACTACTGATTCAATCTCCTGGCACATCTGCTTATCTGCTGGCAGATATACTTCATTGATTCCTGATATAAGTCCCACTGGATCACCAAGAGCAGAAGTATTCATATCGTGCTGAACCACTTGGTCAGCGATAGCTACATCCATAACTCCAAGGTCATCACAGAGAGTTCCTGCCACACCAATATTTATCAAACGATCCACATTATATTTTAAAATCATAGCCTCAGCACATACAGCAGCAAATACCTTACCAACACCGCTTACCGCAGCTACAATCTCCACTCCAGCTATTTCTCCTATGGTAAATGTAACTCCACTTACCTCTTCATTTCTCACATTTTCCATATGGCCTTTCAGATTCTCAATCTCAATCTGCATAGCTCCAATAATTCCAAGACGCATAATCAATAATCTCCTTTTCTACATCTACTAATTATTACATAAACATCAGCATAAACATCTCATATTATAGGGCAATTTCTTTGATTGTAAATATTTTTCTATAGAAAAAGGCCACTCACCTACCCGGTGGTGACCCTATTTCACAATATTACTCTGGATAAGTAAATTCCATATTAGTCTGCGCTTCTAGTGCAGCCAGATAAGTCTTGCACTCCTCCTTGGCAGCATCCAGGCTTAGGTTTCTATAATTTCCACATTCAATAGCAGAAGCTCCAAACATTTCGCCATCGTGATTGATAATCTGTTTCAATACCTTCTTGGCAATTTCAAAAACCTGCTTATGATCTGCATTTCTTATAAGAAGATAGAATCCAGTCTGGCATCCCATAGGTCCGAAATATATTACATCATCTGCAATCTCTGAATTTCTAATATATGTAGCAAACATATGCTCCACAGAATGCATTGTAAGATCAGACATATAGTCACCCATATTAGGTCTTCTGGTTCTCATATCATAAGTTGTTATATCTCCGTCAATTCTGGAAATATAAAATCCCGGCATCAATATATCATGATTAATTGTAAAACTCTTGATTCTCTCCATATCATTCCTCCAATTAATTTGTCTGGAATCACTATAACACATTAATATGCGTAATCCAAATCTACTGTTCCGCTGATTCCGCCCACATGGCCGGTCTCAGAATACTGCCAATAATCACATCTACCATTCCAGATATATCTACCACCTGAGAGGGATGAATTATATCTTGCAATCCAGATTTTGTACGGTGATAACACACCATAATCCAGATAATTCGTCCACCAGTTAATATTTGCGTACACACCTGGTGTGTAACCAGCTGAATTGACAGTCTGGCAGAAGGCCTGTGCAATGGCTGTAGCCTGCCCCTTTGGAATCATGCTATCTTCCATATCAATAAATACCAGCAGAGATACATTGCCTTTTCTGGCAAGTGCAACTGCAAGAGATGCTTCCTCCACAGCTTCTGTTGTATTAGTAGCTGTAGAATAGAAATATATTCCCACTCTAAGTCCAGCTGCCGATGCACCAGCAACATTTGCCGCATACTTAGGATCCTCAAACAATCCTCTAGAGCCTGAATATCTACCACCGCATCTGATAATTGCATAATTAACGCCAGAAGCCTTCACTCTATTCCAATCAATATTGCCCTGGAATTTCGACACATCAATTCCTGCTCCAAGGGCTCTAACCAAAGTACCATCAGCATTGAAGTTATAAATCACTCCTCCAATGGTCTGCTGGCCGGTTACCATATTATGATTTGCATCATAATAATATGTCTCACCATTTATAGTCTGCCAGCCAGTATATACCACCTGCTGAGTCTCAACCTTGTAATAGTAAGTTGCTCCTTCTACATAATCAGCTGCTGTTGCAGGAGTAGTACATGCTTCGTCTACATACAATAGATTTCCAGCTCCATCTGTCAACTGTGTCTCTGGTGCAATCGCACTCTTATCAACTATCACTGCTCCACTTGCATCTGTTGTAGTAGGACAGTTTGCATATGGATCAGATGCAGCTGATTGATTTACAGATACATTTACCACAGTCTCTGCAGAGCTTGCTACCTCACCAACAGTATCTGTCACTTCGTTCTCTGTAACAGTCACATGAGCAGGCTGTACATCCTGTGCCGCATTGTACTTCTCAACCTTTTTCTCGATCTGAGTATCTACCTTGAACTCTACCTTGTCATTTATCTCTACATTGGTAATAGTCTGTTCTGGAAAATATCCCTCACTAGGCACATACCACACCTGATAAATTCCTGGTTCAATATTCTCCTCATGAATTGTACCATCCCCATCCTCGTCAGTGTAGATTTCGCCCTCAACAGCCTCAAGTTTCTTGGTATACTCATCAATTCCTGACTTATAGACCTCAGCCGACACAGCCTTCACATTTTCAAGCTGATTATTTTCCTGCTGATTATTATCCTGCTGTTCGCCTTCCTGCTGACCAGTTTTTTCTGCAATATCAGTCTTGCCATCATTTCCTGAAACATCCGCCTTGTCGGCTTGCTTGTCAGAAGCATCGGCCTTATCAGCTTGCTTGTTTTCTTTATTATCCAATTGCTTGTCTAATTCTTTTTCAGTTGCATCCTGCTTATTTGCAGCATACTCATCCATGTTGAACATGTCCGATGCCGTAGACTGGTTTAGTTCTTCCATATCCACATCATCTGCCTTGCCCACTCTGACTAATTTAACTGATAATTTCTCATTTGGGATTTCACCTGCCCCATCCACAAAGGATACCGACAAGTCCTTCTCATTTGACACAGCCCGAACTACCACATCCTGATAATAGGTCAGCTCCTGTTCCTTCGCAGCCTCTGGCTTTTCGACCTGCTCACTAGATTTTGCTTTAGACAGACCAAGAAGAGGCCATACAGCCCATGTGCCCAGTCCAAGTCCTGCAACTGTCAACACAGACACTGTGCTTATAACAGCCTTCTTCTTCGACCAATTTGTAAAAAATTTTACAATGTTGTTCATCTTGATTCCTTTCAATACACACCATAATATTTACTTTTAAACATGACCATAGCCCGCCCGTATATACGAGCAGGCTAAAAAGTTTTTACATATTCAAATTAGAACAAGTCCTTCAATGCTGCCAAGTTGTCTACCTTCATAGCTTCCTTGGTTTCTTCCTGAATCTGTAAATATACTTCCTTACGATATACAGGTACATCCTTTGGCGCAGATATTCCAATCTTCACCTGATCACCACGGATTTCCAAGACAGTGACTTCAATATTGTTGTTGATTACCAGGGACTCGCCCTTTTTTCTAGTTAATGCCAGCATCTTATTCACCGTCCTTTCTAGATTTCAAAATATCATAAACAGGGAATCTAACAGGCAATTCATCTTCTACAATAATCTGACCACCAATAAGTGTATCAGTATTAATGATAAATGGTGCCTTGAGATTAACTGTCATCTCCTTGATATTCTCTGGAACCTTGATAGTTACAAGTACATAAATATTTTCCTCTGAAATCTCACCCAATGGCTCAAGCAATGAATCATTGACTGTAGGATTATAATCAGGCTTCACTACTTCCGGTGTAATTACAGGAATAGCAAACTGTGGCTCATCAAGTGACTGCAACCACATAATGCTGCCCTTCTCCTTCTCATTGTCAAATATTAATGCAAATTTTGTTAAATCCGGAAAACCAATCAATCCTCCGTGCAACACAATTGTCTTGCTCTCTTCGATATCGACCGTTCCAAATAATCTTGTCTCAACTTTCATGTCTGTTACCTCTCTCCTATTATTTTTCACTCACGCCCCGGTTTATATGAATAGCACCACTATAAGTCATCAAATACCAAGGGTGCTATTTAATCAACAAAACCACTACATATGCTTATTATATCTATGATTTAGATATAATTCAACAATGTCATACCACTTAGTTTACCTGCTGCTGTCAGGCTTGACTGATATGCATTGTATGAAGCAGTATACTTCAAAATAATTGTGGACAAATCCAGGTCTTCATTCTGTGACTGTAAATCCTGAATTGTTGTCTGCTGATTATTCATACGAGTCTCTGTCAGCTTCAGCTGATCCATAGTACATCCCACCTTGGTAATTGCCAGGTTTATATCAGATATATATCTATCTACATTTCCAAGCTCACTACTGAACAGAGTCTGTAAATGATGATCTGCCAAATCAGCTTCCTTTTGTGCGGCTGTAATCCATTTATCCAGCTTATCCTGATACTGCTTATCCTCATACTGAGTCTCATTCTTCATAGCCTTCAGCTGAGCAACCTTGTCATGAGCTGCCATAGATCTGTTAACCACATCAATCAAATCATCAATGTCTCTCTGCAAATCACTGTTAAATGCATCTGATGCCTCCAAGTTCACAGTAAGCTGCTGGTTAGATGCCACTGTATAATTGATATCATACTCCACCATCTTGCCGTTCTCATCATACTTGGTAAACTCAACTGGATTAACCGGATTAGTTTTGTCTGTACAGTTGAAATAATATTCTGGCCTTAACTCACCCTTATCAAATCCAGTCTTGTCATACGTTGCAGCCATATCAGCTCTATTAGTCTTGATTTCTGATGATACATTATTACCGAAAATAATATTACCAGTAGACTTAATAATTACAATATCATCATCATTGACATGCTTGCCACTCATGGCATCCGCCCACTCTTTTTCGTCTGCATAAATGTGTACATTGGTTGCAGCCTCAGTAGTTGTTGTAGCAGATGCTCCTGTTCCTGTTGTAGATTCCTTGGTCACATCTCCTGTGTTAGGATCGAAGCTGTAGCTCACCTTGGTAGCTGCATCTCCCTCACCATAGCTATAAGAAAATGTTGATAAATTATCCAATTCTCTATAAGCAGTGTGAATTCTATAGTAAGATGTCTTCAGCACATCCTCATCTGCTGGTGCATAGCCCATAACTTCCGACTGAGTTGTAGGTACCTTTACCTCTCCTGTGAAATAATCAAAGCTTCCCATATCCATATAATCAAAATCCTGATTAATGGTATAGCTTGTCTCCAGCTCATTCTCAGAAAATACCAGATCCTTGTCTGTTCTATATCCAGTAAATACAGTTCTGCCTGCGTAATCAGCATTTCCCTCAGAATATAGCTGTGTCTGCAATGCTCTAAGCTGTGTCAGAATTGTATTTCTATCATCCTGTGTCAAAGTATCAGTTGTACCATTTACAACCTGTGTACGCACATCTGTCATCAGAGTCTTCATATTGGTAAGAGCTGTCTCTGTAACATCAAGCCATGACTCTGCATCAGGAATATTTTTCTCATAATACTGATTAGTCTTGGCCAGGCTTGTTCCCAGGCGCAATGATCTAATTGCAATAACCGGGTCATCCGATGGTCTGCTAATCTTCTTCTGAGTTGTCATCTGATTATTTGCCAAGCTAACCAAATTCTTCGTACCACCGATATTGTAAGAAGAATTTCTCATAATCATATTGTTGGTAACTCTCATATCCTACCTCCAAATATGCCTATCACGTCCATTTGCCCAGCATATCAATGTGTGCATACAACCTTCCCTGGTTTAAGCACAATTATCTCTTATATTATTATCTCTTTATACTCCGGTGTTCAGAATCAACTGGTCATACATCTCAGCCAAAACTGAAATACATTTCGAAGCCAGATTATATGAGTTCTGGAACTTAATAAGGTCTAAGGCCTCATCATCTTCATCTACTCCGGATACTGATAATCTCTGGTTGTCGATTGTAACACCTATGTTAGTATAGTTATCGGAAAAAATCTTGCACTCTTGAGTATCTACAGTTACATCTGCATAAATATTTTGGAGAAATGTATCTCCGCCGCCTCCGCGGAAGACAACTGTCTTGCTCTGGAGTTCAAGGAGTTTCTCAACAATGTCATATGCATCCTTACCATTGGTAATATCCAGGGTTGTTGAGAAGTTCTCAGGATGCTTCAACAGGTTGTCTGATACCTTTACATTCTTGGCAGTAAGCTTGTAATAAGTATTGCCATCTGAGTTAAATGCTCCTCCCGGAGTCACATCTCCTGTATCAGGATCCACTGTGTTTTTGATATCGTCATCAAGGGTATACTCTGTTCCTGCGAAAGCATATTTTCCTGTGAAAAATGATCCCGCATCATTGCCATTTAAGTCTACACCCTGTGTCTCTATAGAGTTAAATGCCTCTGTAAATGATCTAAGGAATGTATTCATCTGATTCTGATAATATGCAATTCCCATGTAATTTACACTGGTACCAACCTCTAAGTTCTTACCTGCTAACTTTCTCTCATCCTCAGTTGTAAGAGCCTTGTTGATGCTGAATGTATAGTCTGTAATATTGCCATTTTCATCTGTAGTACATTCAAAAGATGAATATGTATACTTGGTATTATTTACAAAAATCGTTCCTGACTCAGGAATATTTACCTCATCAATATCAGTGATGGAAGGATTCTTGATAGTAATGGAATTAGAACTTGTAGCTATTACTGTTCCTGACAAATTCTTGGCGTTATTTCCATCACGAACCTCAAACATTGCCTTTAAAGTACCACCCATGTTGGTAGCTGTAGGATCGAAATCCGCTCCTGTATCAGTCCATACAATGTCATAAAGTCCTTCGATATCGCCCTGATTATATCTCTCATCACGGCTCTTGCAAGCCAAAGTCTCAAATTCATAATTATCAACCAGAAGCTGACCATTTATCTTGACTGTATAGTAAGTTGCTCCTGTGTACTGATCTGAGTAATTACTATTTTCAATCTGTCTCTCCTTCACCTCTACAGGTACAATTTCTGACAGATGATCTACCAATAGGTTTCTCTGGTCACGAAGCTCATTGGCATAGCCACCCTCAAGCTCGATAATATTGATCTGCTTGTTCAACACTGCAATCTTGGTAGCAACTGAGTTGATATCGTCCACTGTTGTCTTGATTTCATCATTGATTGAGCTCTGCAAATCGTCTAATGACTGAGCAGTTGCATTGAAGTATGTAGCCAATTCCTGAGCATCTGAGATAAATTCATTTCTTGCAGCTGTGTCCATGGCTCTGGTTTTCAAAGTATCTAATGCATTAAACATCTTGGCATAGATAGTAGAAAATCCTGCAGACGAATTGGTAGAAAATGTACCATCTGAATAGTAATTCTCTATCTGCTGCATATAATAATATTTCTTTTCATAGTAACCTTTGTTGGTATTATTTGCCCAATACTTAGTATCATAATATGTATCACGAACCTGCTTAACAGAATCTACATTTACACCCGTAGAAGTTGTACCGAATTTCTGATAAGCTCTCAGGCAGGTTGCTGCAGACAAGTTAGTCTCCTGACGGCTATAGCCCTCTGTCTGCACATTTGAAATATTATTGGCGGTTGTATTGATAGAAGCCTGTGAAGCATTCAATCCTGAATATGCAATTGTTAATCCAAAAAATGATGATGACATAAGCCTCTACCTCCTATTGCATTGTATTTACCAATGTCTCAATCATGGATGATATTACATTGATATAACGGCTGGCCGCGTTATAAGCCGCCTGATATTTAATCATATTGGTTAATTCCTCATCAGCTGAAACTCCAACCACCATTGTACGGTTGTTATCAATTGTACTAACTGTAGCTGTAAGTCCTTCTGCAGTTGAATTGTATATTGAACCTCTGGTTCCAAGCTCACCAATCATCTTAGTGTAGAACTCTGTAAATGTACAAGGTGTATTGTCCGCAGGGTTCAATGTATAAGTTGACTGATCCCAGATAGATTCCAATGAAGCAGCCAGATCCATGGCGATGGAACCATTCTGTGTCTTGTATGGAATCAGGCTCTCGTCCTCCTGCAATGCAGGATTGATTTTCAGACTGTTGATTGTATAACACTTAGAAGTATCAAATGGATCCTCCTCATTGTATACATAAATAGTTGTACCATCCTCCAATGTTGCTTTGGTATATCTCTCGCAACCAATTCTGGAGAAAAGTTCCTGTGGTGGCAACTGTCCGTCACTTCCCACTGCACAGTTCTTGGCATCAAGAATAAGAGTATTCTCGCTGAGATTTATAGTAGAACCATCCTGCGCTGTAGCCGTTGCTATAGAACCAAATGCTATATTTGGACAGAACAAATCATTTATGGCTGTCACAATAGTATGTGTAAATCTATCCAGCTCTGCCTCTCCATTTAACATAGCTGATTTTGCAATTGTATCAGAATATACATAATCATCCATCTTCTCCATATCCAGATAATTAGCATATTTATTTCCTCTAGCCAAAATAAGAGCCTTGACCTCACCGCTATCTGTACGATTCTCTGCTGTGGCATTGAACTCGTCAAACACGTTGAAATATTTCTCCTTGGCAGGCTCAGAAAGCTGTGGCCAATAAGGTGTAAGGAAACCAGTATAAGCATCTCTTCTCATGTCCATCTCATAGACCTTGTTGTAAGAGATGAATTCTGTTCCCTCCAAATCTATTTTGTAGACTCCGTCCGGTGTCTCTCTGCACTCGATGCTGGCAAGCTTTGAAAGCTCATCCACATAGAGATCACGCTCATCTCTATAATCCATTGCAGTCTCAACTCCAGGAGCCTCCACTCTCTGTATTCTAAGATTTAAGTCAGCAATCTTGCGACCTAACTCATTTATTCTCTTTACATCATCAGTAATCTTCTGATTCAAAGTTGTCTGGTATGTCTTCATTCCCTCGTACACACCATCCACTCTGGTTACGAAAAGGGATGCCTTCTGCATTACCAGGTTCTGATTCACTGCATCAGAAGGATTTTTGGCGAACTCTGAGAAAGCCTGATACAGAGCCATAACAGACTCATTAAAGGCCTCACCATAAGATTCCTGCAATTGTGTTTCAATCTCGGATGTAGCATCATAGCTGGCAGCATAGAACGCCTGACGTCCAGCCTCTGAACGATATGCTTTGTCTAAGAATTGATCACGGGCATGTATAACGTCACCTATCTGCACACCCAAGCCTAACTGCTGTGCGCTGATATCGGCGTTAGCAAATGTCGTGTAATCTGTATCTGTAAAAAATACCTGCTGGCGTACATAGCCCTTGGTATTTACATTTGATAGGTTGTTTGCTACTACATTGAGTGCATTCTGCTGTGATTGAAGTCCCGATGCACCAACATATAAACTTCCGAATCCGTTTGCCATAATACTTGTGTTCCTTTCTGTAAACTAATCCAGAAGTCTTCGGATAAGAATGAAAAATCCCAGTCTCGATTCTCCTATACAGGAGTAAGTCTACTGGGATGAATCAAAGCTGCTGCCACCAAGAATATCGCCTGTTGTGTAAGCATCCTGACCGTAATTAGCAGTCTGAGGAGCCTGGCGTAAACTCTTAAACAGTGTCAGATCAAATTCTACCATTTCCAATGCCTGTTGTAGTAGTATCTCGTTTTGTCGATTTGCAATCTGCAACTTTGTAGCAGTTTCAAGTAACTGATCGCGGGCAGTAGTTAATGCGTCTCGTTCCTCTGGCTGATTATTCAGCATGTCGATGATTTGAGTAACTGTGACTTGCTCTCCGTCATGACCCATGACTACAGCCATATCCCTGAGAATCTGAACTCTCCGGCCTTCCATGGCCTTCAAGTTGTTACCCAACTGTTCCTCCTTGGCTGTTATTGCCTCTAGTTCTTCAGTTTCTCCATTGATAATCATCTGGCGCTTCTGGTCTGCTGTAACTAACAGCTTCTCGTATTCAGCGTTTTCATTTCTCAGATCATCTAATAATTCATCAACTAAACTAGCCACATTAACTCTCCCTTACAGTATTGCTGCGTTGTACTTTTCAAGCAGCTTGCTTGCAAAATCTCCGGTATCTACTTGGTAATTATCTGACGCAAGTTTTTGTTTCATTTCAGCAACTTTATCTTCCCTGATATCCGAAGCTTCTGCGACTGCCTTTTTTGCGATCTGGTAATCACGACCAAATGAAGACAACTGTACCTCGTCTCTTGCTGCTGCCACATTAGATGTAGCCTGAGCCTTGGAAGTATTGTTAGTCTTATAAAGTTGTGCTACCTGAGTGTATGCTTCTATACGCATAATGGCACTCTCCTTTCTTCCTTGAAAATGAAGCTCTTTTGCTTTCTACAATATGTTTATCGACCAATTCACTTAGAACTTTAGGGTGATTTAAAACTTTTTCAAAGATTTTTTCATATTTAATGCCCCTCACAAAAATCCATTTAACTCGAATAGAAAACCGACCTCCAATCGTTAGATTTTTGGTCTAACTTTTTGGGGGTCGGTACATTTCTATAAGTGTTTTATTTTCACAGAATCAATAATTACCAGTTTCACAGAATTCCATTTCCAGTAACATAAGAATTCATCCTTATCGGCAGACAATCTCGCATGGAACATTCAAAATCTTGGCAACCTTTAAGATTGTATCAATATGTCTGCCGGCAGCTGCTGCCATATGATGAGTAGGTCCAGCCTCACTCCATCTGTTACAGAACTCTCTGGCTCCAATGGAGAATCTGGTTCTCATATTGGTATCACCGAATGTAAATATAGGGCCATCCTCATTTACACCCTCAGCCACTACGAACTTGAAATTACCATCCTTGTCCTGTGTGATTGCCAGGTAAGTTACATCTCCTGTTGGTGGATAGAACTGTGTCAAATATCCGCCACCGGTCTTACCATGGAATACAGGCACAATCTTCATTGTAGGCTTCTTGGTCTTGGATATATCAGCATCTCCTGAGCCTGAGTGACCGATAATGCAGATGTCCTCGTTGAAGTCGATAGAATACATCTCAGACAACTGACCTGTTCCTGCAATAGTCTTGCAGATTGACATTGCCATAGCCACCTTCATATCTCCTTCTACAGCACAGGCAGTTCCCTGCTTAATAAGCATTGAAAATGCAGGGATAAGCATTGAATCAAGGGTTCCCGCCTTGCCCTGAGCAAATCCATCATAATGGGATGCAATAAGTCCCAGCTTCTCATCCTGAACCCATTTCTCAAATGCCACAACATACTTGGCCATATCCCATACAGTCTCTACAGTTGCGCCGCCTTCTATGTCAAATGTATCCAGAATATCCTCAGCCTTGGCTCTGATAGCAACTTCATCTGTCACATCATCGGCAATAGCCCACATCTTCTCCCAGTCAAACTGCTTAGTATACAAAAACATTCTGTTATATAAATTAGTCTCGTCAATATAGAGATCCATCATACCAGGATAAGGTCTGCCAATCTGCGCGATATTAGTATCTCTGAAACGTCTACGAACCTGTGCAGCCTTACACCAATCCTCAATCTCAGCTGCCACATATGGATCTCCGCCTTCTACCACACCAGTGATTACCGCATGGCGCTTACCGGCTCTCTCCAAATCTGCCACTGCTTCTCCAACAGCTCCACAGGCATACAACTCACCCAACCATTTCGGAATATCAGTATTGGCATAATCCGGAGCCTTCAGTTTCTGCACATTTACCAGAACAACAGGCACATCCAAATCACGAATTGCTGGAAGCATGTTATAAGAAGTTGCATATGTAAGCATCTGTAAGAATACCAGATCCACATCAGCAGCTCTGAACTTATCTCCTGCAACCATAGCCTGTTCCTTGGTTGTCACTATTCCTCCGTCTATAATCTCCACTGTATCTGGAAGAGTCTTCTTGAAAGCCTCGTATTGTCCTTCAAATTCAGGTACCAGTGATGGAAACTGTGGCAAATATGCTCCAAGAGCAATTGCAAATACGCCCACTCTGGCCTTTGTCTCTACTAACATAAAAATACCTCCTCATTTTCATATCTTTGCTATCAGTATATAAAAATGAGAAGGTCATTTATAGGTCGTATATTTTTTAAATTTATGTCTTGTTTTGTAAAATTATTCTACTGCCTCTGTATCCTCCAAGACACCACCGCTTACAACAGTATTTATCATGGCCTTGGCCTGATTTACAGATTCATCATCAGGAATCATTACATATGCATTTCCACCTGATGTAGATCTAGATGCACCTGTTCCTACAACAGCAAAAGACTGAATATTCCATTCTGACATATCACCAAGTTGCATCTTCACAAGTTTAGCAATATCACCATTTAACAAGCTTGTCTTAAACATTCCCTCTAAGCTGTCCATAACGCCACCATAATTGAATAACACATCTGTACTGTCATGTGTCACCTTGTCAATTACAGCCTTGATAACCTGCATCTGGTTAGAACCACGAGTGTTATCTCCCCCTGAGAAAGCATATCTCTCACGAGCAAATAGAAGTGCCTCATAACCATTTAAATGCTGCATTCCTGCTGAGAATGTATAACTATCATCATTCCATGATGTGAATGATTCTGGAATCTCAATATCAATTCCACCTAATTCATCAATAAGTTTCTCAAATCCGCTGAAATTAATCTGTCCATAGTAATCAATATCAATTCCATAGAGTTCCTTCAAAGCTGCCATTGAATTCTCAATTCCATCATTTCCACAATGAGTCAGCTTATCATTCATTTGCTTAGCAGGATTGTATACATAATAATCTCTAGGTGTGTTGAGAAGTAATATCTGCTTGGTCTTTGGATTAATTACCATAAGGATATTTACATCGCTTCGACTGGCTTCATCGAGCTCATCATTTCTTGTATCAGAACCACTTAAATATACAGTAAATGGTTCATCAACTACATCAATGTCCTTGCTGACACCATTTCCAGCCATACCATTCAAGGCCTTCATAGTTCTTATGATAAATATTCCACCTGCCAGGCAGCCAATTATCATAATTACAGCCATTACAATGGCAACAACCTTCTGCCATTTCAGTCTCTTATAAAATAGAAGTAATCCCACAATAAGTGTGTAGAAAACAAGAATGAGAATTCCCACAATTGTGTACTTCATAGGAACCATATTTATAGATATAACCTCAGCAACTGCAAAAATTTCTGCCAAAATCTGTGCTATAAAAATGCCAAGATATATTTTCTTCTTCTTTTGTTTGTCCATCTTCTTGGTGGCTTTTCTTAAATTGCCCATATTAATTCCTCCGATAAAAATCTTACTATATTATATCAGATACAATAGACAAATGTGCAATAAATATCCTCTTCAAAGTTCTCTTAATATAGCACATTTTCAAAAACAGGCAATTCAATTTCATGATTTTCTACAAAGTCAGGTCCACATGACTCACTGTGCCTACTCTACCATCGCTTTCATGTAGGAATACTCCAGTCTTTCTAAGAACGCCATTGGTTTTATTTTCTTCATTATTCAGATTAAATTGGGTCTCAGCACTGCCTAAATATATGGCGCCTACATCAGCCTTCTTGATGCTGACTAATCTATCATTTCCCTCGTCATCCTTCATCCAGACTTTCAAGTCATTATAGACACTGTCATTCTCATCAATCCAGCCATTACCATCCTCATCATAGGCTGCCAAATCTCCAAAGCCGTCTCCACTTCTGGTTCCAAAAAGTTCTGTCCCATCATTTATCCTGCCATCATGATTCTTGTCCAATGCCAGAAATCCACTTCCCTTTCCAGCAAATGATATCTCTTCTTCTTTGCCATCAGCATCCAAATCAAATCTGTATTTCTGATCAGTCACAGATACATTATTATCATTTAGATTGATAATAAGAGGATCACATACAATCATTTCCTCAACAGATATAGAATTAAACTTCTCGGTAAATGCTCGAGACATAGAGAATTCTATATTGAAATTGATACTTCTGCCATCTGCAGTGCGCACCTGACCAACAGAAGCAAAGGTAGTATCTTCATATTCTGTTTTCACTCCACTTTCCACAGTCACCTTCTGAAACAGGGTTCCACCTCTAGTAGTTCCTGCTAGAACTTCCTGACCTGCCTGAAGTTTCAGATTCAGTTCCTCTGTAGCTTCGCACTCACTGGATTTAAAACTATTTGACCTAAGATCCAAAGCCTTGCCCACATGGCGTCTATCCTCTATCGGAATATCCTCTCCACGCAAAATTGCAAGAATGCGCTTCAACATCCAGATTTCTCCAGTATCATCCTCAGCATAATCCCAGATATTCTCATTTTCCACTTCATGAGCCTTCTGCTCTTCCTGGGCTCTTTTCATTCCCTCAAGCATATTCTGTGCCTGCTGCTTGTCTCGCTGACGCTTCTCCTGATACTGGAAATCCTTCATACTTTCCACATAGGACTTTCCTTCTTGTTTTGCTGAAATTTCTAATATTGCTCCGGGTAAATCTTCTGATGCTCTTCTCTGCAAAGTTGCAGATTCCTTGTAAGAATATGACATCTTATCATGAGTAGATGTCATAGCAATAGATGAGTTTGTAATCTTCATAATGGACTCCTTTCCATAACACACGGTAAATCCTTTTACCTATATCAAAGTTACAATTGAACTATATACTATTTAATTATGTACTATTTAATTATTAATCACTGAAATGCTTTTATCTAAGTATATCAATTCTACATTTTATATATCGTCAGGCCTGCTCAAAATATTTATATGAACCTCAAAGAAATATATTTATCAAAAAAACCTCCGAAGCCCAAAAGCCTCAGAGGTCAAATTTTACAATATTAAATTAATTACTCTTCTTTTCCTTCTTTGCAATAATTGGCAATACAATACCAAGAGCTGTAAGGATGATAGGTGTAATTACATTCAATGCAAATGTAAATGGATCTGCATCATACATACCCAGGATACAACTTGCTGCTGTCACAAGGAAGCACCAGCATCCAAAGAACAGAGCCACACCCTGATTCTTCACAAAACGATATTCTGGATTGAACTTCTCACCAGCCTTACGGAGCATGATGTATGCAAAGAATACCCACAAATAACGAAGTGGCATACATACTGAGTTAAGCTTTGTAAGCTGCTTCAATACTACTGCTGCTCCTGGTACAAATGACTGTACAAGGATGATTGCACCTGAAAGTACTGCTACAAGCTTGATACCATTTACATAAGCACCAGCGTCATTCTTCTTGAGAAGCTTAGAAGGGATGAACTCTCTAGCATCTTCGTTATCAAGAAGCATTCTAAGAGGAGCATCAATACTAAGTACAAGTGTTGAAAGCTGTCCAATAGCATTACAAAGTGCGTAGATAATCATAAGTGAGTTACCTACATGGTAGTAGTTACCTAACTTCTGGAATGCCCAGTAAGATCCGTTGGAATTGTACGCATCAAAGTTTGCATTGATATCTGCAGGATCAAACATCATACCCATAGAGATTGTACCAAGGATTGCACATACCATAACCATGATAGCAAGTGTAATCATAGCCTTTGGGAATCCCTTACTTGGGTTTTCTACCTTATTTACATAAGGAGAAATCTTCTCGCATCCACCAACAGCGAATACAAGGATTGAAAGTGATGTAAAGTATTTCACATCAAACTGTGGAATCAATGATTCCTTAGTGAATTCCATTGAAACAAATCCAGCATCAGGATTGATAGCTGGTGCTGCAAACATCATGATGATGTACAGAATTGACATGATAAACATTGATGTTCCAGCAATTGTTGTAAGCTTCTTCAATGGGTTAAGTCCACGAGATGCTACATAACAAAATACCAATAAAATTACAAATGACACAAGCTGAACTGCGATTGTTGGGAAACTGTCATATGTCTCACCATTTCTGAAAATAACCCAGCTAAGTGCCTTGATACCGCCTGATGACTTTGAAGCGATGTATGTAATATGACATGCCCAATAAGTCCACCCTGCATAATAAGCAACCTTTGGTCCTGTTGTGCTGAGTACCCAAGAGCTAACTCCACCACCGGATGTCTTGAAGGCTGATCCCAACTCACCAACCATAAGTGCATATGGTACAAAGTAAAGAGCGAACATTAAAATCCAGCTGAATATACTTTGGATACCATTAAAGTAGATAAAACCATTTAGTACGTTTCCGAACCCCCATACTGTGGAAAATGCCATAAATGCAAGTGTCGACCACTTCATACGTTTATTATCCATTATTAATCCTCCCTACTATTAAACGTATAAATATTTGTTCTCCGTCTTTTACGCAGAACTTTTATATTTTACTACATTTGTATTGAAATATCTACTATTTTAAGAAAATTTCCTTTCACAGTTTAAAGCTTGTTAGCAATAAAGTATTCATAAAAGAAATATCCCCTCCGACACCTGTGTCCGAAGGGGTTTTCTCGCGCGTCTATACAAATAAAAGTCTAATAATCTAATTATTATGTAGCATGTACTTATCTCAGGAAACCTGCAACAATCTGCTCCTCAGCCTCTTCTTCAGAAAGACCAAGTGTCATAAGTTTGGTAAGCTGATCTCCGGCAATCTTTCCAATTGCTGCCTCATGAATAAGAGCAGCATCCACATTCTTGGCATCAAGCTTCGGAATTGCAACTACATGTGCATTTCCCATAATAATAGCATCACAAGCTGCATGTCCGTTACATGCTGTATTTCCTTCAATAGAAACCTCGAAGATCTGCTCAGAATCGTCCTTGGCAACTGAACGAGATACAACATCCGCACTTGAGTTCTCACCATTTAATACAACCTTGTAATCAGAAGTTGCAGTCTGAGAACCATGTGTCATAAGAGCCTCATGAATAAGAAGGGTTGCGCCTTCCTTGAGCTCTGCGTAATTAGTACGAAGAGTTGAATCAACACCCTTGATCTGAACCATCTCCATTTCCACATAGCTGCCCTCTTCCTGATATACGTTGGTCACAGGATTGAGGATTCTAGAGCCCTTGCCGTCTCCCTCGCCGTAATGTTTCTCTACATACTTTACCTTGGCATTCTTGCTGACATGGAAAGTATGAATTCCATCATGCTGAGAATCCTGATCACCACAATTTGAGATACCGCATCCTGCAACGATAGTAACATCGGCACCCTCGCCAATGTAGAAATCATTATATACCATATCCTTTAATCCGCTCTCTGTGAGAACAACTGGAATATGTACACTCTCGTTCTTGGTTCCTGGCTTGATAATAATATCAATACCCGGCTTATCTTCCTTTGTTACAATATCAATATTTGCTGTTGTAGCACGACCGGCACTGGTACCATTTGCACGGATATTGTAAGCACCCTCAGGTACACCATGTAAGTCAGCTACCTCTGTTAAAATCTTCTGTTGAATTGCATCAAGAGCCATTACTGATCACCTCCTAACTTCTCGCAGGCGATAGACGCTGCGGCAGATGTTCCAAGAAGTTCAGGTAATATTTCATCACGAGCACCGTGCTTCTTTACCTTTCCATTTTCAATAACAACAATCTCATCTGCAATATTTAGAATTCTTTCCTGATGTGAAATAACAATAATTGTGCCTTTCACAGTCTCTCGCATATTTTCAAAAACCTTGATCAGATTTTGGAAGCTCCACAAATCAATTCCAGCTTCCGGCTCATCAAAGATGGACAACTTAGTTCCGCGAGCCAATACTGTAGCAATCTCAATACGCTTAAGTTCTCCACCGGACAGAGAAGCATTTACCTCACGCTCCACATAATCCTTGGCGCACAAACCTACTCTTGATAAATAATCGCAAGTCTCTGCCACAGATATATTCTTACCGGCAGCAAGTCTAAGCAAATCGATTACTCGAATACCTTTGAAATGTACAGGTGCCTGAAAAGCAAAGCTAATACCCATCTTGGCACGCTCAGTAATATTCTTATCACTAATATCTTCACCATCTAAAATAATCTGACCTGATGTCAACTGATTAACACCCATTATAAGCTTGGCCAAAGTAGACTTACCTCCACCGTTTGGTCCGGTAATAACTACAAATTTGCCATCATCAATTGTCAGATTTAAATCATCAATTATTTCTTTGGTTGTATCATTTTCATCATCAACCTTATATGTCAGGTTCTTAATCTCTAACATGATTCTCTCCTCATTTGTTTATTATCTCAAGACTCTAGTCATATACTCCGTCATTCATCAGCACAGATTCCACCATGCCTCTGAATACACATTATAGCATTTTTTGAGACTCCTGCACATATTAAGGTTGCATGTTCTTCTTTTTGCACTAAATTTTAAAGCCTTCCGAGGTAATCCTCGAAAGGCTTAATCATACGCATTTTTCAGTTCACTACAAACAAACTCCCCGTAGAGCCTGGTCAATGTCTTCTATAATATCCTCCGGCTCCTCCAGTCCTACACTGAAACGAATAAATCCCTTTCTAAATTGTTCTGGATATAGATTAATTCTCTCATCATAACTTGGTTGAGGAAATATCAGACTTTCATCATGACCAAGCGAGACTGCAAATGTTACCACCTTAAGCTTTGCGCAGAATTTTTCTATTGTTTTATCATCTGTTTCTAAACCAAATGATATTACTCCTCCAAAACCATTTCTCATCTGGCGCTTTGCCAATTCATGGCCTTTGTTGCTGACAAGGCCAGGATAAGAAACAAATGTCACATTTTCCCTCTGTTCAAGCCATTTTGCAATCTCAAGAGATGAATCATTAATGCGTTTCATTCTCAGAGGAAATGTAGAAGATCCTCTAAATATCTGCCATGCATTAAATGGGCTAATAACCGATCCAACATTAACCTGGGCTTCATATCGGATTCTATCCATTGTATCTAAATCATTTGAAATAATTGCACCGCCCTGAGCATCGCCATGACCATTTATAAATTTGGTAAGTGAATCAACAACAAAATCAGCTCCCAATTCCAATGGCAACTGATTATAAGGTGAGGCAAAAGTATTATCCACTGATAGCACAGCACCATTTTCATGAGCAATTCTCGCTATGGCCGCAATATCAGTCACTCCTACTGTTGGATTATCGGGTGTCTCTATATGCACAAGCCTGGTACCTGGTGTTATAGCTTTTCGAACCGCATCGAGATCTGTCATATCTACCATGACTGTTTCAACACCAAACTTATTATTAAATAATTCGTGAAACATTCTATACACAGCCATATAACTTACATTAGGATAAACAACTCTATCTCCCGTCTTAAGCAATGTCCAAAAGAGCGCGTGTAACGCTGCAACTCCACTGGCAAGAACAATCGCATCATCCGCATCATAGAGTGCAGCAATTTTTTCCTCTAACCAATGTTGATTTGCATTTCCATTTCTAGAATACATCAACAAGTCTGTCGACGAGTAATTCACCTGAGACAAATCATCTGGCAATTTATAACTATTGGCCATATGAAGTGGTCTTCTAACCGCCCCTGTCTCCATGTCATAATCCGTTCCTGTGTGTATCGCCTGAGTTCCTATATGGTAATTCCTAAATTTATTCTCTTTTTTTGACATTTTTCTACATTCCTTCCTGATTTAACCTCATTTAATATATCTCTCATTTTATTTCCCACCAAACTGGTAGGTTATATCGCCAAAAAAATACCTATAATAACTATGGATTCAAATCTAATACCTCATTCATACTTCCAGTTCTATATCCAATTAAATCCATTGTCACATACTCGAATCCATATTCTCTGAATTTCTCTGTGATTTCTTTTCGCACATCCTCTGAAATCAACTTCTCAAATTCTTCTGGCATAATTTCGATTCTGGCCATCTTATTATGGATTCTCACACGAACCTGATGAAATCCCAAGTCAAGCAATAGTTGTTCAGCCTTGTCTACCATAGACAGCCTCTCTTTTGAAATAGTCTCACCATATACAAATCTAGAGGATAGGCAGGCAAAAGACTGCTTGTCCCATGTAGGTAGATTGAAATATTTAGACAGAACTCTTATTTCCTCCTTCGTAAAACCAATATGTCTCAGAGGACTTTTTATATCAAGTTCAGCAACTGCCTGAAGACCAGGTCTATAATCACCGTTATCATCGAGATTTGATCCCTCAACAACAGCATTGATTCCTTCTCTGGCTGCAATTCCCAGAATCTTCTCAAATAATTCATGCTTGCAGAGATAACATCTGTTCTTCGGATTATGAGAAAATCCTTCTATCTCCAATTCCTCCGACTGACAGATTTCGTGACGAATACCATTTTCCTCACAGTATTTTATTGCCTCATTTAATTCCCTCTTGGGAAATGAACATGAACTTGCTGTTACAGCAATGACTTTATCATCAAGGGCATCCTTGGCAGAATACAACAGAAATGTTGAATCTACACCACTAGAAAAAGCTACTGCCACACTACCAAGGGATTTTAAATAGTCTTTCAACTGCTCATATTTCTCCAATAATTCACTTGATGGCTGTTTTATATTTTCCATTATATCATCTCCTTCTCTTTTTATTATTTATAAAAAACAACTAATATATGCCACTTCCATAATGTGTATCAAGCTGTTTTCTTTCATCTGTCCCATCGAAATTTAATGTATAAAGCACATCAAATTGTTCATCTCCATAAATTGATACTTCAACAGAAGCATCCTTCCATCTTAGATTCCAGTTATTAGCACTGACATTACAACCATCGTCTGCAATATCCAACGATTTTGTTATTACGGTTTCTTTTCCTTTTTTCAAAACAAGTCTTGCGTGTGTATATCCAAATGGCCAGTCCGGTTGTCCCACCTGCTGAAATGATAGTTCATAAGCCCCATCATGAGAAGATGAAACATCCACAGGATTTATTTTATAAATCATATCATATATTGATATTCCGAGCACGCAAACCAATAACAAACAACTGACTGCAAGAGTTCCAAGAGCAACTCTCAGAACATGTTGTTTTATAAAAATAAAACCTATTATGGACAACACTGCTACGGACACCAAAATAATTATTAATCTCATGTGGTTGTCCTCCCTCACGTGTTATTTAAATTAATACTATCTACTACGCATTCCTATGTAATTCTAATTTCACTTTTTATATCATATCATATTTGAGATATACCATATACTAAAAAGCCCTCCGAGGAAATCCCCGGAAGGCTTAATTTTATAATTTAGGTTGGGCTGTTCATATTCCCTCGTGCAAGCACTTCGGGAGGCCTTCGCTACGCTTCGTCCTACTCGATGATTGTAGCAACATGACTGTTAATATCACGAATTGTATTGTTATTAATATTTCTAGTGATGTTTTGTAAAATAATACATTTTGTGATTTATTACATCTATTCAAAAACTTTTCAAGTCCCAAATAAACCCATGGGCTTTTTACATCCAACCCAAATGAAAGGACTGATAACAATGAAATTGATACACGCTGAATATAACCCGATGCACTACAACATCGACATTAACCACTATAACGGCTACATCCTCCGGATTGACTGTAATCAGGCAGAAACCGGAATACGGACCACGCCTCATTCAAAGGGAATGACATATTCAATCCCTCCAATAGGGATATCTCATTCTTCTTCATCATTTTAATCATCGTTTATGTTATTAATATCTGCACCTTCATTACAAATCATCGGTTTACCTAAAGTGCCATCTAGAGAATGTTTCAACGTCATTGGGTTATCCAGCTTAATATCTGCCTTATTTGAATTACTCCCACCACTATATGGTCTACCTTGCACTGCATTTTTTAATAAATCTTCTACTTTGTCAGCCATAAATTTTCTCCTTAAACAACAGTAATTCTAAGAACAATTGTCGATATAAACAATACCACATATCCAATTACCACTAAAATAATTCCTAACTGTATTTTATCAGCTCTGTCAGTGTTAATTTTGTAATTACCTTCATCATCAATTGTTCCTCTTAATATTTGATAATAATGAGCCACAAGTGCTTGTTTAACACAAGATACATCTATCTGCTCTTCATTCGAAGAAAGATTCAATATTGAATCCAATTGAACTCTCTTATATCCTGATATTCCAGCAGCATATACTAATATAACAAACGAAACTAAAAGAAAAACAATACTTACTCCTGTTATGAAGTGACTTTTGTCAAGAAGTAAAAATGTCATCTTTTCTTCTCAACATCCATCACATTTGTTTTTCTGACAGCATCTGAAAAGGGTGTGATTTAACAGTTCCCGGCATTTGGCCACTCTGTT
>JAGBNK010000026.1 GCA_017634455.1 Lachnospiraceae bacterium | reverse complement strand
TATTTCTCGTCAGGGAGTTAGAGATCAGGTAAATAGATACATGAGAACTGTATTCAAGGAAGAGCCACTTGACCCTTCACTTGAGATTCTGCCAGATGACGCATCATGGTAGGAGTCAGTAATATGTATAAGATTTAGGAGGAATAAATAATGAAATATTTCGGTGGATGTGATTCAGGATCTACATATACAAAATGTGTAATTATAGATGAGACAGGCAAGATGGTAGCAGATGTTACTCTTCGCAGCCGCATCAATGCAGTTGCTTCTTGCGAGGAATCAATCGAGCAGGCAATTGCTCAGGTTCCAGAGTTAAATAGTGCAGATGATTTGGCATACCTTGTTGGTACAGGATACGGTAGAAACAAGGTACCTTCAGCTGATGAGAATATCTCAGAGATTAGCTGTCATGCTATGGGCGTTCATATGGCTGATCCAAATGTAAAGGCTATCATCGATATCGGTGGACAGGATGTTAAAGGTATCGCAGTTGACAAGGACGGTACAGTACTTAATTTCGCTATGAATGATAAATGTGCTGCTGGTACAGGTAGATTCTTTGAGGCAATGGCAAGAGCATTTGAAATGTCACTTGATGATTTCTCAAATCTGTCATTACAGGCTAAGAACGTAATTCCTATTACAGCCCAGTGTACAGTATTTGCTGAGTCAGAGGTTATCTCACTTGTAGGTGAAGGTAAGCCAATGGATGAAATCGCAGCAGGTATTGAGCTTGCAGTTGCTAAGAGATGTTTTGTAATGTCTAAGAAGGCAGGAGCTGTTGATGCTATTACTTTGACAGGTGGATGTGCCAAGAATGCTGGATTGAAGGAAGCAATCGAGAGAGTATTGAACCTCAAGGTTATTGACTTACCAATTGATCCACAGCTTATGGGTGCACTTGGAGCAGCTGAGTTTGCTCGCCAGAAGGGTATGGCACAGGCTAGATAAGGAGGAAGATATGGCAACATTTTTACATGTGTTACTTATTATCGCTATCGTATTAGTATGCTTGTTCGTTTTGAGTTTCATAGTATATTTCTTTAATCTTGATATGAAACTTACAGCTGCAATTGAGCCATTGATGCTGAAGCATTATGACAAGATTGATAGAGATAAGCATTTGTAATAACGAGTGGATAAAATATAAGATGGTTTAAAACCATATAATAAATGATTGGAATCGAGACATGAAATTATATGATGAGGTTATTGCTCACATCAATGAGACCTTGAGTGCTTATCAGGCCAAGACATTGCCTGTAGGTGAGACGAATTGGTCAGATGTGGGTAAGGCAAAGATGATTTTGCGCTCGGAGATGGCATATGAACTTGGGGGCGATAGACTTCCAGCATTGGGAAGTACTATTGTAACCAATTCACAGGATTTAGTGCCACAGGACGAGATAGTATTGTACGGACTGGATTTGCCAGAGATTAGCAAGGACCAGCCTTATGCCAGAATTACATTTGTTAGAACAGATGAGTCTGCCATGGGTGAGGGAAATGATTTGTACAACGCAATTCATCGTATAGAATATTTCCGATATCATGTATTTCCAGAGGGCTTCATGATGAGAGTGTCAGCAGCCAGCGAGAGAGAATGCGTGAGAGTAGGAAGCGAGGCATTGGACAAGGGATTAGATTTTGCCAAGATTGGCAATTTCATGATAGACGCTTTGCATGTACATAAGGATGTGCAGGCGGTGAAAGTAATATTTGTCACATTGCCGGAGGCAGACTATGACAGTCTGCGTGAAGATTATAAGATGACCAAGAAAATCACAGATACAATCGACCACATGCTCAAGGATGTGAATATGGATTGTAATTCGTGCAGCTTGCAGGAGGTCTGTGATGAGGTCGAGGGAATGAAGGAGTTGCACTTCGGCATTTCTCATAACAGTTTAGCTTAGCGCAAGCAGCTAGATAACAAGATCTAAGGGAGTGAAGGGGAGCACCCTTTTGATAAATGTAAAGTATTTTATAGTAAAAGGAGTATAAGAATATGGATATGGAAAAGTACAACCAGTGGCCTGCAAACCACAAGAATGACAATCCACCAAGCCAGAAGATTATTGAGCTTGGTAAGAGAATCACTGATGTGGCAGGACATATGATCGGTGGAGTTAAGGTTGAGGATCCAGAGTACTGGGGACTTGCTGAGATTATTACAGAGGAGCAGGCTGAAATCGGCTTGACAATGAAGAGAAGACATCATTATACATTTGATCAGCTCTGTGAAATGAACAAGGACAAGGTAGATAAGTACGGTAGAGATGGTTTCCAGAAAATGTTAGATGAGATGTCTTATATCGGACTTTTAGAGTATGACTATGGATACCATTACGATCACAATGGTCGTACAGCACCACAGTCAGAGCGCAGATACACACTTCCAATGTTCGTACCTGGTTCTGCTGAGTTGTTCAACATGGAAGAGGTAAGCGGTTCACATGCTAACCCTCGTCTTGAGGATCACCCAGATGTAGCATCATTCTTTGAGAGAATGACATATATCCCGCTTGAAGGAATTACACAGATGGTTCCTCCAGGAGGAGCTGGAATCGGAATGCATGTTATTCCTGTTGAGTCAGCTATCTCAATGAATAACGAAGCTGTTGATTTCGAGAAATTATCATACTGGTTAAGCAAGTATGAAGGTAAAATCGGTGTAGGTAGATGTTCATGTCGTGTGTCTCGTAAAGTTATCGGTGAAGGTTGTGCTGATGACGATTGGGGCTGGTGTATCGGTGTAGGTGATTTCGCTGATTATTGCCGTGAGACTGGTAAGGGTCATGACATTACCAAGGAAGAAGCCCTTGAGATTTTGAAGCGTGGTGAGGAAAATGGTTTCGTACACCAGGTAACAAATATCGACGGAGAAAACAAAATATTCGGTATCTGTAACTGTAATGTAAATATCTGTAATGCTCTTCGTACATCACAGTTATTTAACACACCAAATATGTCAAGAAGTGCTTATGTGGCACATGTTGACAAGGAGAAGTGTGTAGCTTGTGGACGTTGTGTAGAAGTATGTCCAGCAGGTGCTACAAGACTTGGACAGAAGCTTTGCAAGGCTGACGGAACAGAAGTACAGTATCCAAAGCAGATTTTGCCAGATCATATTAAGTGGGGCAAGGAATTCTACGATCCAGATTATAGAGATAATAATAGAATTAATTCTCACAAGACTGGTACAGCTCCATGTAAGACAGCTTGTCCTGCACATATTGCAGTTCAGGGTTACTTGAAGAAGGCGGCTCAGGGAGATTACGATGCAGCTCTTGCACTTATCAAGAAGCAGAATCCATTCCCAGCAGTATGTGGACGTATCTGTAACAGAAGATGTGAGGATGCTTGTACTCGTGGTACAATTGACCAGCCAATTGCTATTGATTCAGTTAAGAGATTCCTTGCTGATAGAGATCTCAATGCTGAGACAAGATATATTCCAGAGAAGTTAATTCCAGCATCTATCCATAGAGATGGATGGGATGAGAAGGTTGCTATCATCGGTGGTGGCCCAGCTGGTCTTTCATGTGCTTACTATCTGGCAGAGAGAGGATATAAGCCAACAGTATTTGAGAAGAATGCAGAACCAGGTGGTATGCTTCGCTATGGTATCCCTTCTTACAAGCTTGAGAAGGATGTTATCGCTGCAGAAATCGATGTTATGCGCGAAATGGGTGTAGAAATCAAGACTGGCGTAGAAGTTGGAAAGGATATCTCACTTAACGAGTTGAGAGCTCAGGGATACAAGGCATTCTATATTTCAATCGGATGCTCAGCAGGTCGTAGACCAGGTGTGGCAAATGATGATGCAGAAGGTACATTTACAGCTATCGATTACTTGGCAGAAGCTAACTGTGGTGGCAAGGAATTCACAGGCCGCGTAGTTGTTGTCGGTGGTGGAAATGTTGCTATTGATGCTTCTAGAGTAAGTGCTAGAAATGGTGCTTCTGAAGTAACACAGCTTTGCTTGGAGTCAGAGGCTGAAATGCCAGCTAGTGATGAGGAAGTAAGAGAAGCTGGAGAAGATGGCGTTACAATTAAGTGTGGATGGGGACCAAAGGAAGTTCTCGTAGAGGATGGCAAGGTTTCAGGAATTGTATTTAAGAAGTGCTTGTCAGTATTCGAAGAAGTTGACGGAAGAAAGAAATTCTCTCCTAAGTATGATGAGAATGATACAATTACAATCCCTTGTGATAGAGTAATCTTTGCTGTAGGACAGCAGTCTGTATGGGGAGATCTCCTCAAGGATGAGAATGTAGAATTTAGAGGACCAGCTCTTGTTGCTGATGGACTTACATATCAGGTACAGGGTGCTCCAGATCTCTTCATCGGTGGTGATGTAATGACAGGTCCTAAGTTCGCAATCGATGCTATTGCTGCTGGACACTGGGCTTCAGAGTCACTTCACAGATACGTACAGGGTGGTCATATGACTATCGGTAGAAATAAGTGGGAATTCATCGAGCTTAATAAGGATGATATCTTGGTTGAGCAGTATGACAATTCATCTCGTCAGTCTGAGGGAACAAACCCAGCTGTTGGTGATAAGTCATTCAAGGAGCATAAGGTTCCATTTACAGAGGAGCAGGTGAAGATTGAGACATCTAGATGCTTAGGCTGTGGTGCTACAATCATTGATGAGAATAAGTGTATCGGTTGTGGTCTCTGTACAGTTCGTTGTGAATTTGACGCAATTCACTTACATAGAGATCATCCAGAGTGCACCAATATGGTTACTGCAGAGGATAAGTTCAAGAAGATTATCCCTTATGAATTGAAGAGAGCTGCTAAGATTATATTTACTCCAAAGACAGCTGAGGAGAAAGCTCAGATCAAGGCTGCTAAGGAACAGTTCGCTGCAAAGGGCAATAAGCTCTAAAATACTTGCTATTTTTGGAATCCTAGTTTATAGTTAAGTCTCACGGGACTTAAACTTAAGGACATTTTAGAAATAGATATTTCAAGGTCCCAGTAAATATATTTGCTGGGGCCTTATTTTATGCAGGAGGGTAGTATGCACGAATTAGGAATTGTATTTTACATTGCAGACAAGGTAGAAAAGGTTGCTGCAGAGAATAATGTAAGCAAGATTAAGAGCGTTACAATGGAAATCGGTGAGGTGTCTACAGTTATCCCAGATTATCTGGTGGATTGCTGGAACTGGAAGGCTGCCAAGAGTCCATTATTGGAAGGCTGCGAGTTAAAGGTTGATTTGGTACCTGCAGTTACTTTCTGTGAGGATTGCCATGAGACATATGAGACAGTAAAATACGGTAAGACTTGCCCACATTGTGGAAGCGGTCATACATATCTGGTGCAGGGCGACGAGCACAACATCAAAGAAATTGAAGTACTTGATGAGAATATGAAAGAGGGCGAGAGACGCGAAGAGTACATCGAGCGTGATTCATCTCTTGAAACAGGCGCTTACATGCCAATGGGTGACACTGAGGATATTAGAGAAGACTAGAGAATTTTAGTTTTAACAACAAACCTTTGGACTAATAGAAGAAACTATTGTTAAGGTTTGGATTGTATAATTGAGATATAGTAAATAAATTAAGGCTGAAGTCAGATGAGATACATCTTGTCTTCAGCCTTTTTTGTTTGTATGTTATATCTAATTCTATAAAGTAGCAGGGCATCACTTATATGTGCTGCGAAGCCTAATCCATCAGACCGCATTCCTGACAATGCTTCTTAATGGCAGCGAAGCTTTCTGGACTGATGACGTGCTCTACACGACAAGCATCATCTAAGGCGATATCTTCAGGGACACCAAGCTTAATAAGTGCTGTTGATACGAACTGATGTCTCTCATAGATAGTCTCTGCTATTTTGCGTCCCTCATCAGTGAGAGTGATGAAACCATTTTCTGATACTGTGATATGGTTCTTCTCTCTGAGATTCTTCATGGCAATGCTGACGCTTGATTTCTTGAAGTCCAACTCGTTTGCAATATCTACTGAACGTACATTAGCCTGTCTCTGGCTAAGTATGAGGATTGTCTCTAAATAGTTTTCTGCTGATTCGTTAATAAATGATTTCATATTATCTGAAACCTCCGTGTTATTTCTTCTATAATATCATAAGTAGGCTGACAATCCAACGGCTGTTTTGGCTTGATTAAGAGAATTACACCGCTTTTTAGCTCAGGGGCCCAAGCAGGGTACTGCAGGTACAAGACAAAAGTTAAAATAAATTATTGACATATAGCCCCCGATAAAATATAATACTTACAACATATCCTATTAAGTCGGTAGGAATATAGGGAAAAGGTCTTTTACAAGCGAGGTGTGCAGATAATACATAGAATTTGCATGTATAAGTAAAAACGATAAAACAATTTACACAAGAAAGGAATTAAAACTATGGCAAAAATTATTCAAAGCACAACAGAGTTAATCGGAAACACACCACTTCTTCAGTTGAATAGATATACTGAAGCAGCAGGAGTGACAGATGCGAAAATCTTCGCAAAGTTGGAGTATTTAAATCCAGCTGGATCAGTTAAGGATAGAATTGCTCTTGCAATGATTGAAGATGCTGAGGAGAAGGGATTAATTAAAGAAGGAGCTACAATTATTGAGCCTACTTCAGGAAATACAGGAATCGGTCTTGCTGCTGTTGCAACAGCAAGAGGATATAAGACAGTGATTACACTTCCAGACACAATGTCAGTTGAGAGAAGAAACCTTCTCAAGGCATACGGCGCTGAGTTGGTTCTTACAGATGGAAGCCAGGGAATGAAGGGGGCAATTGCCAAGGCTGAGGAACTCAACAAGGAAATTCCTAATTCAGTAGTTTTGGGACAGTTTGTAAATCCTGCAAACCCTGCAGCTCACAAGGCGACAACAGGACCTGAAATCTGGAATCAGACAGATGGCAAGGTAGATATTTTCGTTGCAGGTGTAGGAACAGGTGGTACAATTACTGGTGTAGGTCAGTATCTCAAGGAGCAGAATCCTGATGTACAGGTTGTAGCTGTTGAGCCTGCATCAAGTGCAGTACTTTCTACAGGTCAGGCAGGTCCTCATAAGATTCAGGGAATCGGAGCAGGATTCGTTCCAGACACATTGGATACTTCTGTATATGATGAGATTATTCCTATTGAAAACGATGATGCATTTGCAGAAGGTAAGAAGTTCGCTGTTACAGAAGGCGTGCTTGTAGGTATTTCTTCAGGCGCTGCTTTAAAGGCTGCTACAATTCTTGCAGCCAGACCTGAGAACAAGGGCAAGAATATCGTAGTATTGCTTCCTGATTCAGGAGACAGATATTTATCTACTCCACTTTTCGCAGAGTAATTTCTGTGAAATGAGTGGTATCCTGTAATAGAACACTATATAATGAATAAGTATATTTCGGCGCAACTTTATTTTGAGTTGCGCTGGAATTGATTTTAAATTATTGATGAGGTGAAATGATATGAAAGTTTCCACAAGAGGCAGATATGCTATTAGATTTATGCTGGACTTGGCCATGCACAATACAGGAGAGCCTGTGAGAGTTCGCGATATAGCAGCTAGACAGGAAATCTCTGATAAATATTTGGAGCAGGTGGTTGCCACATTGAACAAGGCTGGATATGTGCGAAGCGTGCGTGGACCTCAAGGTGGATACTTACTTGCCATGAAGCCGGAAGAGTACACAATGGGTATGATTCTCCGACTCACAGAGGGAGAAATGTCGCCGGTGGCCTGTCTTGCTGGGCCAAATAATATGTGCAATCGAGCTGACAACTGCACTACTCTAGGTTTTTGGAAGAGATTGGACAAGGCCATAAGTGATGTGATTGACCATACTACTTTGGCAGATCTCATGGAGGAAGAGCAGGCTCGTCAGGTAGATAATTATGTGATCTAACATTTTTGGAAAATGTAATTGCGATTTGGCATATTTTTGAAAATATAATTGAAATATTAAATGAAGTAGGGTAATATTTTTCATAGTTACCCTACTTTATTTGTTTAAAGTGGGAAAATGCTTCTGGATATATATCTTTGTAATATTTATAAAATTATGCGTATAGTATATTATTTAAAGCATATAAATTGGAAGCGCAATGATTGAAGTATATTAATTTGAAGGAGATTGTGAGAAATGGATGTAGTATGTTTGGATTTAGAAGGTGTATTGGTTCCTGAGATTTGGATTGCATTTGCTGAGGAAAGTGGCATTCCAGAGCTTAAGAAGACTACAAGAGATGAGCCAGATTACGATAAATTGATGAACTGGAGATTGAGCGTCCTCAAGGAGCATGGTTTGGGATTGAAGGAAATCCAGGCTACTATTGCCAAGATTGATCCACTTCCAGGTGCGAGAGAGTTCCTTGATGCTTTAAGAGCAGAGACTCAGGTTATAATTATCAGCGACACATTTACCCAGTTTGCAAAACCTCTTATGGAGAAATTGGGCTGGCCTACAATCTTCTGCAATGAGCTTGTTGTTGCGGAAAATGGTGAGGTTACAGGCTTTAAGATGCGCTGCGATAAATCAAAATATACTACTGTAAAGGCTTTGCAGTCATGCGGATTTGACACAATCGCATCAGGCGATAGCTTCAACGATTTGGGCATGATTGAGGCTAGCAAAGCGGGATTTCTCTTTAGAACAACTGAGTCTATCAAAGCAGATTATCCTCAGTATGAAGCCTTTGAAGAATATGATGATTTGCTTCATGCAATTGAAAAAGTTTTGAGTTAAATATTTCAAATGTCAAAATAACCACCTATTCTGTCTGTTTAGGTGGTTTTTTGTATATTTTTGTTCATTGAATAAGTTGTCTAAATACTTTATTATAGTAAAGTGTAGTCTTATAAAAATATGAGGCTATTTTGAAGTATATTTTATAAATGAAAGGAAGTATTGGCATGAATTACAAAATTGGTGTAATTCGTGGTGATGGTATTGGACCGGAAATTGTGACAGAGGCTGTAAAAGTCCTTGATGCAATTGCTGAAAAATATGGTCATACTTTCAACTACGAGGAGATTTTGATGGGAGGATGTTCCATCGATGCGACAGGTGTACCACTTACAGAAGAAGCTATTGAGGCTGCAAAATCCTCGGATGCTGTACTTATGGGATCAATTGGTGGAAATACAGCTACTTCTCCATGGTATAAACTGGCACCTGAACTTAGACCAGAGGCAGGCTTGTTGAAGATTCGCAAGGCGTTGAATCTATTTGCAAATCTCAGACCTGCTTATCTATATGAGGAATTGAAGGAAGCATGTCCACTTCGTGATGATATTATCGGAGATGGATTTGACATGATGATTATGCGTGAGCTTACAGGGGGCTTGTATTTCGGCGAGAGAAATACTACCGAAGTGGACGGAGTTCTTACAGCTTGCGATACTTTGACATATAACGAAAACGAAATTAGACGAATTGCCAAGAGAGGTTTTGACATTGCCATGAAGCGTCGCAAGAAAGTGACTTCAGTGGACAAGGCCAATGTACTTGATTCTTCTAGACTGTGGCGCAAGGTCGTAGAGGAAGTGGCTGCGGATTATCCAGAGGTTACATACGAGCACATGCTTGTGGACAACGCAGCTATGCAGCTGGTAAAGGATCCGAAGCAGTTCGATGTTATTCTTACGGAAAATATGTTTGGCGATATTTTGTCTGACGAGGCCAGCATGGTAACAGGTTCTATTGGAATGTTGTCATCTGCCAGCCTAAATGAGACCAAGTTCGGTTTGTATGAGCCAAGTGGCGGCTCTGCACCTGATATAGCGGGCAAGGGGATTGCTAATCCAATAGCAACTATTCTGTCAGCTGCCATGATGCTTCGATACAGCTTTGATTTGGATGCTGAAGCAGATGCTATTGAAAATGCTGTTAAGCAGGTTTTGAAAGACGGATATAGAACAATCGATATCATGCCACAGGAAAGTGACAAGCGAGGAAATGTCACACAGGTGGGAACATCTGAGATGGGCGATTTGATTGTGGAGAGATTATAGTATAGGGAGGAAAATATTTATGCAAAGTGATAATGCAAGAGCTGGAATGCAGCAGGCACCAGCTAGAAGCTTGTTCAATGCTTTAGGTTTTACAGGGGATGAAATGAAAAAGCCAATGGTAGGTATTGTAAGTTCTTACAACGAGATAGTACCTGGCCATATGAATATTGATAAGATTGTGGATGCTGTGAAAATGGGAGTAGCAGAAGCTGGTGGTGTGCCGGTAGTATTTCCTGCAATAGCAGTATGTGACGGAATCGCCATGGGACATGTGGGTATGAAATATTCTCTGGTTACCAGAGATTTGATTGCAGATTCTACAGAATGTATGGCTATTGCCCATCAGTTTGACGCTCTCGTTATGGTTCCAAACTGTGATAAAAATGTACCTGGTCTTCTCATGGCTGCAGCTAGACTGAATCTGCCAACAGTATTTGTATCTGGTGGCCCAATGCTTGCAGGTCATGTACACGGCCACAAGACATCTCTTTCTTCTATGTTTGAGGCGGTTGGTTCTTATGCAGCAGGAACTATGACAGAGGAGGATGTTCTGGAATATGAGAGAAAGACTTGTCCAACCTGCGGTTCTTGTTCAGGTATGTACACAGCCAACTCTATGAACTGCCTGACAGAGGCACTTGGAATGGGCCTTCCGGGAAATGGAACTATTCCAGCAGTTTATTCAGAGAGAATTAGACTTGCCAAGATGGCAGGCTATGCTGTTATGGATATGTATAAGAGAAATATTAGAGCTAGAGACATTATGACCAAAGAGTCAATTCTCAATGCTCTTACAGTAGATATGGCACTTGGATGTTCAACAAATTCTATGTTGCATCTGCCAGCAATTGCACATGAGATTGGATTTGATTTTGATATATCATTTGCAAATCCTATTTCAGAGAAGACTCCAAACTTGTGTCACTTGGCACCGGCAGGCCCTACTTACATGGAAGACTTAAATGAGGCCGGCGGTGTTTATGCGGTGATGAACGAGCTGAAGGAATTGAATCTGTTGAATCTGGACTGCATGACAGTTACAGGCAAGACTATTGGTGAGGCGATTTCAGGTGCGGTAAATAGAAATCCTGAAGTAATCAGACCTCTGGATAATCCATATTCTAAGACTGGTGGACTTGCAGTATTGAAGGGCAACTTGGCGCCAGACGGATCTGTAGTCAAGAGATCTGCAGTTGTGGAAGAAATGATGGTACACGAAGGTCCGGCTAGAGTCTTTGATTGTGAGGAAGACGCAATCGCTGCTATTAAGGGTGGCAAGATTGTAGAAGGTGACGTGGTAGTCATCCGTTATGAAGGACCAAAGGGTGGCCCGGGAATGAGAGAAATGCTTAATCCTACATCAGCTATTGCAGGAATGGGACTTGGCTCATCTGTGGCACTTATTACTGATGGTCGTTTCTCAGGTGCATCTCGAGGAGCATCTATTGGACATGTATCTCCAGAGGCAGCAGTTGGAGGACCAATTGCTTTGGTTGAGGAAGGTGACATTATCGCTATCGATATTCCAAATATGAAGCTTGATATCAAGGTTTCTGATGAGGAGATGGAAGCTCGTCGAGCTAAGTGGCAGCCTCGCGAACCAAAGGTTACAACAGGTTACGCAGCTCGCTATGCCAAGATGGTAACATCCGGTAACCGCGGAGCCATCCTGGAGCTTAACTAGTTCGCTCTGATTTTTGAACTACACCAGCATCCTGACTGCATGTCTTTCGCAGGAACATTACGAGCCCGAGCACTTGGCGAGCAAGCTTATGCGCAGCGAGTCTAGTACTCCTGGTGCGAGTACGTAGCGGAAGCGTTCCTGCATAGACATACAGTCAGGATGCGGAATAATAGGATAATCATTTTACAGGTACTTATAAGAAGTACATGAATTTAAGAAGTATATTTATAAATCTTAGGGAAGGAAGAATTTTACATGCAACTAACAGGATCACAAATAGTAATTGAGTGCTTGAAAGAACAGCACGTTGATACTGTATTTGGCTATCCAGGGGGAGCAATCCTTAACGTCTACGACGAGCTTTATAAGCACAAGGATGAAATCCGACATGTTCTCACATCACATGAGCAGGGCGCCAGCCATGCTGCAGATGGATATGCCAGAAGTACAGGAAAGGTTGGTGTGTGCCTGGCAACAAGTGGACCGGGAGCTACTAATCTGGTAACAGGTATCGCTACAGCATTTATGGATTCAGTTCCAATGGTAGCTATCACTTGTAATGTTACTGTGCCGCTTTTGGGTAAGGACAGTTTCCAGGAGGTAGATATTGCTGGAATCACAATGCCAATTACTAAGCACAACTTTATTGTCAAGGATGTCAATGAATTGGCATTCACACTTAGAAGAGCATTTACCATAGCACAGTCAGGCAGACCTGGCCCAGTGCTTGTGGATATAACCAAGGATGTAACTGCTGCGAAGACAGACTTCACATTTGAGGAGGCTGAGCCAGTAGCAAGAACTCACGATATGCTTGAGGAGGCTGAGATTGAAGATGCAATCGCCCTTATCAAGAAATCCAAGAGACCATACATTTTCGTAGGTGGCGGTGCAGTTATTTCTGAGGCAAATGAAGAATTAGAGAAATTTGCAGATTTAATTGATGCGCCGGTTTGCGACTCACTTATGGGCAAGGGTGCATTTGACGGAAATAATTCTAGATACACAGGAATGCTTGGAATGCACGGAACCAAGGTATCGAATTTGGGAGTCAGCAATTGCGATTTGCTTATTGCAATCGGAACCAGATTCAGCGACAGAGTGTTAGGCAATCCGAAAAAATTTGCCAAGCAGGCCAAGGTATTACAGTTCGATATTGACCCAGCGGAAATCAATAAGAATGTAGTTGTTACATCTCAAGTAATTGGAGATGTGAAGCAGATTCTCGAGCGACTGAATTTCGATTTAGAGCAGAAGAACAACAAGGAATGGATGGACAAGATTGCTGAGTTGAAAAAAGCTCATCCTGTGAAATATAATGACGCAGGCTTGTCTGGCCCTTATGTAATAGAAGAAATATACAAGCAGACCAAGGGGGATGCCATTATCACTACTGAGGTAGGTCAGCATCAGATGTGGGCTGCACAGTATTATAAATATTCTCGATCTCATCAGCTTATAACTTCTGGTGGACTTGGAACTATGGGATATGGACTTGGAGCTGCCATTGGAGCCCAGGTTGGAAATCCTGATAAGCAGGTGATAAATATTGCCGGAGACGGATGCTTCAGAATGAACATGAATGAAATCATTACTGCGGTAAAAGAACATTTACCACTTATAGAAGTAATTATAGATAACCAGGTATTGGGAATGGTTCGTCAGTGGCAAGATCTCTTCTATGAGAAGAGATATTCCAACACAGTCCTCAGTGACAATGTGGATTATGTGAAATTGGTTGAGGCCATGGGAGCTACAGGCTACAAGGCGACAACAAAGGAAGAATTTGCCCAGTGCTTTGCCAAGGCTCTTGAGGCTGACGGCCCGGTAGTTATTGATTGTGTAATTAATTGCGATGACAAGGTGTGGCCAATGGTTGCCCCTGGAACTCCAATTAGTGATAGTTTTGATGAAGAAGATTTACAGAAGAAAGGAAATAAGTAAGATGAGTAGAGTGTACAATTTTTCAGCAGGTCCTGCAGTGCTTCCTGAAGAGGTGTTGAGAGAAGCAGCAGAAGAAATGATGGACTACAGAGGTTGTGGAATGTCTGTTATGGAGATGTCCCACAGATCCAAGGTGTTTGATGACATTATCAAAGAAGCTGAACAGGATATCAGAGATTTGATGAATATTCCGGACAACTACAAAGTCTTATTCCTACAGGGTGGAGCTTCACAGCAGTTCGCAGCAATCCCTATGAATCTCATGAGAAATAAGAAGGCTGGTTACATCGTAACAGGCCAGTGGGCGAAGAAGGCTTATCAGGAAGCTAAGCTTTATGGCGAGGCTATTGAGTTGGCATCATCAGCAGATGAGACTTTCTCATACATTCCAGACTGTTCAGATTTGGATATTCCAGATGATTTGGATTATGTATATATATGTGAAAATAATACAATCTATGGAACTAAGTTCAAGACATTGCCAAATACTAAAGGCAAAGATTTGGTAGCAGATGTATCATCATGCTTCCTGTCCGAGCCAATTGATGTATCAAAATATGCAGTTGTATACGGCGGTGTTCAGAAAAATGTAGGTCCAGCAGGAATGGTTATCGTAATTATCAGAGAGGACCTCATTCGTGATGATGTGCTTCCAGGCACACCAACAATGCTTAAGTACAAGACACAGGCTGATGCAGATTCTCTGTACAACACGCCACCTTGCTACACAATCTACATGTGCGGCAAAGTCTTCAAGTGGTTGAAGAAAATGGGTGGCTTAGAGGCTATGAAGGCTCACAACGAGAAGAAGGCCAAAATCTTATACGACTTCTTGGACGAGAGCAAGATGTTCAAGGGAACTGTTAGAAAGGAAGACAGATCTCTCATGAATGTACCATTTGTTACAGGAGATGCAGATCTTGATGCCAAGTTCGTGGCTGAAGCCAAGGCAGCAGGTTTTGAAAATTTAAAGGGGCACAGAACAGTGGGTGGTATGAGAGCTTCTATTTACAACGCAATGCCAATCGAGGGCGTTGAGAAGTTGGTAGAATTCATGAAGGATTTCGAGGCCAAGAATTCATAAATTATTTTGGAAAATATTAACGGAAGTTATAGATAATAATAGGGGCCATAGTATATTTTGGAGTTAAAAGGAGAAGATTATGTTTTCATATAATTGTTTAAATCCTATTGCTGAATGTGGTTTGGATTTGTTCAGCACAGATTACAAGAAGGTGGAGGATATCAACGAGGCTGATGCGGTTTTGGTTCGAAGCGCTTCTATGCATGACATGGATTTGCCGGAGAAGTTGGTAGCAGTTGCCAGAGCCGGCGCAGGTGTCAACAACATTCCTCTTGATAAATGTGCTGAGGAAGGAATCGTAGTATTTAACACACCAGGTGCCAATGCCAATGGTGTAAAAGAGTTGGTATTTGCAGGTATGCTTCTTGCATCAAGAGATATCGTGGGTGGTATTAAATGGTGTGAGGAAAATGCATCTGATGAAAATATTGCCAAGTCTGCAGAGAAGGCCAAGAAGGCTTTCGCCGGAACTGAGATTGCAGGCAAGAAGCTGGGTGTAATCGGACTTGGAGCTATCGGTGTTCAGGTGGCAAATGCTGCTACACATCTGGGAATGGATGTATACGGATATGATCCATATATTTCTGTAAATGCTGCATGGTCATTGCGTCATGCTGTTCGTCCTGTAAAAGATGTGGAGGACATCTATAGAGAATGTGATTTCATTACAATTCATGTGCCACTTCTTGATTCTACCAAGGGTATGATCAACAAGGATGCAATTCAGCTAATGAAGAAGGGCGTGGTAATCCTCAACTTTGCCAGAGATCTGTTGGTTGATGAGCCTGCAGTATTGGACGGAATTGCAGCTGGTAAGATTAGAAAGTATGTAACTGATTTTGCAAATCCTACAACAGTTGGTCAGGAAGGTGTAATTCTCACACCTCACCTGGGAGCTTCAACTGCTGAGGCAGAGGACAACTGTGCAGTTATGGCAGTGAAGGAGATTGCTGATTACCTGGAAAATGGTAATATAACTCATTCAGTTAATTATCCTGATTGCAATATGGGTGTGTGCAAGACTGCTTCCCGTGTGGCTATCTTGCATAGAAACAACAAGGGTGTCATCGCTCAGTACACCAAGATTTTGGGTGACGCAGACATCAATGTAGCTGACATGTTTAACAAGACTCGCGGAGATTATGCCTACGCGCTGTTGGATTGTGATTCTCCAATTCCGGCAGATGTAGTTGAAAAGTTGTCTCATAGTGAGGACGTAGTGAGGGTTCGTGTGGTCAAGAATTCGTAAGTTGCGATTGATTGATTACATGTGAAATGGAGAAATATATGGCGAAGGTATTACCATTTAATGGGATTAGACCATCAAGGGAGAGTGCTGCAACTATTGCGGCTCTCCCTTATGATGTATATAACAGAAATGAAGCAGAAGCTGTCGTGGCTAAAAACCCGGGCAGCTTCTTGGCAATTGATAGAGCAGAAACTAATTTCGATTCATCTGTAGGAACATATGATGAAGTTGTCTATCAGAAAGCTCACGACCTGTTGTGGCAGTGGGTTGAGGAAGGTCGATTTATACGAGACAGCAGACCGTGCTATTATCTCTATGAGCTGACTATGAATGGCAGAACCCAGACAGGAATTGTGGCCTGCGCTTCCATAGATGATTATGAAAATGGAATTATTAAGAAGCATGAGAATACTCGCGCAGAGAAGGAAGCGGACAGAATCCATCATGTGGATTCTTGCAATGCTCAGACTGGTCCGATTTTCCTGGCTTACAAAGCCAGAAGGGAGATTGATGAAATCGTAGATAGAATCAAGACTGATTTTGAGCCAGAATATGATTTTGTATCAGATGATGGGATTCGACATAGAGTATATGTGATTGATGATGACCTTGATGTAACTGCTCTGGAAAATATTTTCACAACCATGGATAGCATCTACATAGCTGACGGTCACCATAGAGCAGCATCTGCTGTAAAGGTGGGCCAGAAGAGAAGACAGGAGCATCCAGGATTTACAGGGGATGAGGAATTCAATTATTTCCTGTCGGTGCTGTTTCCAGATAATCAACTTATGATTATGGATTACAATCGAGTGGTTCGTGATTTGAATGGATTGAGTGACGCAGAATTTATTGAGGCAATTTCTGACAAAATGGATATAATAGAGATTGGGTCTCCTGAGGGAGAGTCAATTGCACCAACGAAAAAAGGTCAGGTGTCTATGGTCATTAATGGGACATGGTATCTGTTAGAATTTAGAGAAGCTGATAAATCATCTGATCCTGTGGAGGGACTGGATGTATCTATTTTGCAAAATGTTATTTTAAATCCTATTTTGGGAATTACAGATCCCAAGACAGATGATAGAATAGATTTTGTAGGTGGAATTCGTGGACTGAAAGAGTTGGAACGCAGATGTGACACTGACTGCAAGGTGGCATTTGCCATGTATCCAACCAGTATCGGAGAACTTTTTGCTGTGGCGGACGCTGGCCGCCTGATGCCGCCGAAGTCCACATGGTTCGAGCCTAAGCTTTGCAGTGGCCTATTCATCCACGAAATATAATTTGTAATTTTATTTTGAAGTTGTTCCTGGTACTACATATATCTTTTGAGGAACGCTTCCGCTACGTACTCGCACCAGGAGTACTAAGTTCGCGATGAATCGCTCACTAAGTGCTCGGGCTCGTAATGTTCCATCAAAAGACATATGTAGTACCAGGAACATTCCACTATACTTCCACATATATCTCGTGGATGATGGTGATGTGCTTTTGTAGTAGCGGTAGCTCGGGCTCTGTTGGATACATTTTTTGCAATATTATGTGTATTGAGATTGTTGAGTTGATGTACTTGTAGCGAGGGTTCTGTTGGGTGACATATCCAGGAACATTATGAGCCCGAGCACTTGGCGAGCAAGCTTGTGCGCGGCGAGCCTAGTACTCCTGGTGCGAATACGTAGCGGAAGCGTTCCGGGATAGTCACCCAACAGAACCCGAAGCGACAATATACTAATTAAAATACGATTTATAAGAAACAAGGAGAAATGGAATTATGTTAATGGCATCAGTCATATCAGACAACTTAAGAAATGCTATAACCCACAACATGTCAGAGGGTATGCTCAAGAGCTGGTTAGACACAGCTCTGCCGGAAGTCTTCGCCTTCTTCTGGGCAGTAATCCTGGCATTTGTTGCAATATTTATCTGTACCAAGGTAGGCAAGATTATCCGCAAAGGTATAATGAAAGGTATGGATAGACGCGGGGTAGAGCACGGAGTGAAGACATTTGTGGACTCTATGCTCAATGCCTTAGTATGGATTGTTGCCATCTGCATAGTTCTTGGATTATTTGGAATCACTGCCACATCCATTGCGGCAGCAGTTGCTTCTCTGGGCGTGACCGCAGGTCTTGCTTTGCAGGGAAGTTTATCAAATTTCGCAGGTGGTGTGTTAATATTGGTATTGCATCCATTCCGCGTGGGTGATTATATAATAGAAGATTCTCATAAGAACGAGGGAACTGTAATTGATATTACTATTTTCTATACTAAGCTTCGCACCATCGACAACAAGATTATTGTCATACCAAATGGTGCCCTTGCCAACAATTCCCTCACCAATGCAACCAAAAGTGACCGTAGAATGGTGGACTTAAAGGTGTCAATTGGTTATGATGATGATATTCGCAAAGCCAAGGAATTGCTTCGTGAGCTTATTATGTCTGAGGACAGACGTCTCAAGGAAATGGATACAGAGGTCAAGGTATTCGTCAGCGAGCTTGGGGAGAGTGCAGTAGAACTTGGTGTGAGATTTTGGGTTCCAACAGATGAGTATTGGGCAATCAGATGGAAGATGTTGGAAGATGTGAAATACATATTTGATGAAAATGATATTACCATTCCATATAACCAGATGGATGTTACTATAAAGAACGTACAGGAGAAGGATTGATATGCGTATACCAGAGACATATGAATTGATTAAAACAGAGCAATTAGATGATCTAAACTCTGTGGGCTATGTACTTCAGCACAAGCGAAGTGGGGCACATGTCAGCATTATTTCAAATGATGATGACAACAAAGTATTTTATATAGGTTTCAGAACACCACCGCAGGATTCCACAGGTGTGCCACATATTATTGAGCACAGTGTGTTATGCGGTTCAGATAAATATCCTATCAAGGATCCATTTGTAGAGTTGGTAAAGGGCTCTATGAATACTTTTTTAAATGCTATTACTTACCCGGACAAGACTGTATATCCAGTGGCAAGTACCAATGATCAGGACTTCAAGAATCTGATGGATGTATATTTGGATGCTGTTTTCCATCCAAATATTTACCATGACAGAGAAATCTTCATGCAGGAAGGTTGGCACTATGAGCTGGAGGATGTGGACAGCGAGCTGACTATCAACGGTGTAGTTTACAACGAGATGAAGGGTGCTTTCTCATCTGCTGATGATATTGTAGCACGAGCTATTAGCAATGCACTGTTCCCTGAGACAGCTTATGGCGTGGAGTCTGGTGGAGATCCGAAGAACATTCCAGATTTAACTTATGAGCAGTTTATTGATTTTCACAAGAGATTTTATCATCCATGTAACTCATATATTTATCTCTATGGAGACATGGATGTGGAGGAGAGACTGAATTATCTGGATAGAGAATACCTGTCTGATTACAACATTATAGCTCTTGATTCCAGCATCAAGAAACAGCAGGCATTTACCAGACCGGCAGAGGTGAAGATTAAATATCCAATAGCTGCTTCTGATGATACCGAGGATGCAACATTTCTCACTTATACATTTGTTATCAGCGATGCCCTGGACCAGGAATTATATCAGGCATTTGACATATTAGAATATGCCCTGTTCTCATCACCTGGTGCACCAGTGCGCAAGGCTTTGATTGAGAAGGGAATCGGCAAAGATGTTACAGGTTCCTTTGAGACATCTATGCTTCAGCCAATGTTTTCTGTTGTAGCTAAGGGTGCTAATGCCAGTGATTATCAGGCCTTCGTGGATACTATTCACGAGGAACTCCTGCATCAGGTAGTTGATGGAATTGATAGAAATAGCCTATTGGCAGGTATTAACATTTCACAGTTCCAGTATAGAGAGGCTGACTTTGGTTCATTCCCAAAGGGACTTATATTCGGTCTTCAGTGCTTAGACAGCTGGCTCTATGAAGTAAAGGAACCATTTGTACATTTACACGGTGCAGAAGTACTTGATAACCTTCGTGAGAAGGTGGATACAGGATATTTTGAGGATTTGATTCAGACATACCTGTTGGCCAATACACATGCAGTTGTGCTTATGGCAGAGCCTGAGAAAGGTTTGAATCAGCAGGACGAGGAAGAGTTAAAGGAGAAGCTTGCCAAGTACAAGGCTAGCCTGACAACAGAAGAGTTAGAAGAAATTGTGCGCCAGACCAGAGAGTTGAAGATTCATCAGGAGACTCCTTCTACCAGGGAAGAATTAGAGTGCTTGCCAATGTTGAAGCGTAGTGATTTGCGCCGCAGCGTTAAGCCTCTGGAAAATGATGTGAAAGAGGTGTCGGGGGTGACTGTGCTTCACCACAACATTTTCTCCAATGGTATTCACTATCTGAATCTGGTATTTGACATATCGAAGCTTAGCTGTGAGGAATTGCAGTATGCAGCACTTCTTGCTGAATTGCTTGGAGAGATTTCTACAGAGAATTATGATTACGGTCAGTTGTCTAATGAAATTGATAGCAACACAGGTGGTATGAATGTGCAGCTGGTAAGCATAGAGAAATTGGACGGAGATGTGTCTCTGACTCTTCAGTATAGAACCAAGTTCTTGCTGGGCAATGCTGACAAGGCGATATCAATTCTCAAAGAGATTATGCTTCATTCAAAGTTCGACGAGGTTGCCAGAATAGAAGAACTTGTGGCTCGTAGAAGATCCAGAAAAGAAGCTTCCATGGGACCAAGTGGTATGATTCCAGGTCTTCGTATTGAGAAGAATGTGAAGAAGTACGGATATATTAACGAGCTTATAAATGGTTGGGATTATTATAATTTCATAAGAAATATTGATGAGCATTTCCAGGAGATGAGTCAGGAGGTTGTAGATAATCTGGTTTCGGTAGCTCACAAGATATTCCGCAAGGAGCATCTGCTGATTAGCACTACTGGTGATTCCAGGTCTTATGACCAGGTGGAGAAATACATGCCAGAGATTCTGGATGGCTTGTATGAGGACGAGGTGACATATCTTGGCAGAACATATGAGAGAACTCATGTAAATGAGGGCTTCAAGGATGCTTCTCAGGTGCAGTATGTAGGCTGCGGAGGAAATTATAAGGACGCAGGTTATAAGCATACAGGAGTCCTTAGCATCTTGAAAGTAATGTTGAATTATGATTATTTCTGGGTAAATGTGCGTGTAAAAGGTGGAGCTTATGGCTGCCGAAGCGGCATTGACAAGGATGGTACTCTGTATTTCTTATCTTACAGAGATCCGCATCTCAAGGAAACCAGAGATATATTCTATAAGACTGCGGATTACATCGAGAATGTAGATATTGATGATAGAGATATGACCAAGTATATAATTGGTACAATATCTACTATGGATACTCCGATGACACCTTCTCAGCGAGGAATCAGATCTCTTACCATGTATCTGGTAGGAGCCACAGAGGAGATACTTCAGGAGAAGCGTGATCAGATATTGGATGCCACACCACAGGATATCCGTGATTTGGCGCCACTTATTCGTGATACTATCAACCAGAATTATTTCTGTGTTGTGGGAAATGAAGATGTAATAGAAGAAAATGCTGAGTTGTTTGACGAAGTAAAAGATTTGTTGGGAGATAATTAATGACAGATAATTTTAAATCCGGATTTGTGACAATCGTAGGTAGACCAAATGTAGGTAAGTCAACACTTATGAATCATTTGATCGGCCAGAAAATTGCCATTACATCCAATAAGCCACAGACTACAAGAAACAGAATACAGACAGTATATACTGACCCGGAGGTGGGACAGATTGTATTCCTTGATACACCGGGAATTCATGAGGCCAAAAACAAGCTGGGTGAGTATATGGTAAATGTTGCTGAACATACTATGAGAGATGTGGATGTTATCTTGTGGTTGGTGGAGCCATCTGATTATATAGGGGCAGGAGACAGACACATTATTGAACAGCTGAAGAAAGCCAATATCCCTGTTATTCTGGTAATCAACAAGGTTGATACTGTAGAGAGAGACAAGGTCTTTGGAGTAATTGACGCATTTAGCAAGGAGATGGACTTCGCAGAGGTAGTTCCTCTGTCGGCTCTTAGAGGTCAGAACTGCGATGTGCTTATTGAGCAGATTTTCAAATATTTACCATACGGACCTGCTTACTATGATGAGGATACTGTCACAGATCAGCCTCAGCGTCAGATTGTAGCAGAGATTATCCGTGAGAAGGCTCTTCATGCTCTCGATGAGGAAGTGCCACATGGTATTGCAGTTTCAATTGATCAGATGAAATTTAGAAAAGGCAAGAAACCAATCTGCGACATTGATGCCACAATCATCTGTGAGAGAGACTCTCATAAGGGAATAATTATCGGTAAAGGCGGTTCCATGTTGAAGAAGATTGGGACCAATGCCAGATTCGAGTGTGAGAAGATGCTTGAGGCACAGGTTAATCTCAAATTGTGGGTCAAGGTGAAAAAGGATTGGAGAGATAGTGATTATCTCATCAAGAACTTCGGATATCGCAAGGACGATTACGATGGCATTTAATATTGTGTTGACGGGTATGGTGCTTCAAGCCACACCTGTAGGCGATTATGACAAGCGAATAGTGATACTTACCAAGGAGCGGGGGCTTATAACAGCATTTGCCAAAGGAGCCAGAAGGTCTGGCAACCAGATGCTGGCGGCGGCCAATCCATTTGCCTTTGGACAGTTTGAAGTGTATCAGGGTAAGAACTCTTATACTGCAGTGAAAGCTGACATTTCTAATTATTTCAGAGATATGGCAAATGATTTCGATAAGGCCTGCTATGGCTATTATTTTCTGGAAATGGCTGAGTACTATGGACAGGAAAATGCTGATGAATCCGAGAGGTTGTTGCTTCTGTACCAGACCTGTAGAGTGTTGGAGCAGGAGGTAATGCCCAGGGATTTAATTCGCGCAATTTATGAGTGGAAGACTCTGGCAATAAATGGCGAGTATCCTAATATATATGAGTGCAGGGTCTGTGGTAAGAAGGAGAAGTTACATTTCTTCAGTGACAGGCTACAGGGCTGTGTATGCAGTGACTGCCAACCCAAGGCAGGTGGCTTCGGAGTGAGTGACAGTGCCTTATATGCTTTGCAATATGTTATTTCAAGTTCAATCCAGAAGCTGTATTCTTTTAAGTTGACAGATGATGTGCAGAGGGAATTTATAGAGCTGGTGATTACATATTTTCACAAGTATGAGAATCATGAGTTTAAGTCCCTTGATTTTCTGGGCTAGATTGAAAAAATAATTGTATCATAGTATAATAGTGCGGATTGCGAAACATAAAATGTACTCGAATCAGGAGGATGAAATGGAGACTAGTAATACAACAAAGTCTACAAATCAAGGACATAAAATGACAAGAGAAGAAAGACTTGCTAGAAATGCCAAGAGACGTCAGGCTATTATCAGACGTCGTAGAATTGCAATAGCAGCTATTATTGCGGCAATTGTACTTGTGGTTGTTATAGCTATTGTGGCTGTGACTAAGCTGTTTGGTAATGAGGCTGAGACATCTACTCTGACAATTAATGATGACGGTTCAGTTGTCTGTGAGGAAGTAGTAGACTTTGATAAAGATTATTATTCAAAGGCTGACTTGAAGAGCTTCATCAAGAAACAGGTGGAGGAGTTCAACAAGGCCAATAATACAAGCATCAAGGTAAACAAGGTGAAGGCCGGCAAGGATTCAGCTTATGCCAAGGTGACATACGGTTCTGTTGCAGAATATGCAGATTTCACACATTATCCATTGTATAGCGGTAGTGTCAATGCTGCGTTAAATGATGGTTATAATTTCGTTGATTCCTTTGTAAATGTCAAGGATGGCACCAAGGGTGATGAAGTTGAGATAATCGATGTGACTTCTGACAAGGAAGCCAATGTGATTGTTGTTAAGGAAAATATTACAGTGACAGTGCCAGGTAAGATTACATATGTATCAGACAAGAATACAACTATGGTTGATGAGTCGACTGTAGCAATTGCACAGGCAGATGGTAATAATGATGCGACACAGGTTACATATATCGTATATAAGCCTGAGAGCAAATAAGAGTTATATAAAAATAAAGTAGTAAGGATGGATTGGAAAATGGAAAAGACAATGGACAAGATTGTAGCTCTAAGTAAGTCAAGAGGATTCGTATATCCTGGTTCTGAGATTTACGGCGGATTGGCTAACAGCTGGGACTACGGTAACTTGGGTGTTGAGCTCAAGAATAATATCAAGAAGGCTTGGTGGAAGAAGTTCGTACAGGAGAACCCATACAATGTAGGTATCGACAGTGCGATTATCATGAACCCACAGACATGGGTTGCATCTGGTCATCTTGGAGGATTTTCTGATCCACTTATGGATTGTAAAGAGTGCCACGAGAGATTCAGAGCTGACAAGGTTATTGAAGACTTCGCAGAGGAGAAGGGCTTGGAGCTTAGCTCATCTGTTGATGGATGGACTGCTGAGGAGATGATGGATTATATCAAGGAGAATAGCATTCCATGTCCTACTTGTGGTAAGCATAATTTCACAGATATCAGACAGTTTAACCTGATGTTCAAGTCATTCATGGGTGTTACAGAGGATGCTAAGAACACTGTATATCTCCGTCCAGAGACAGCACAGGGTATCTTCGTAAACTTCAAGAATGTACAGCGTACTTCTAGAAAGAAACTACCATTTGGTATTGGTCAGATTGGTAAGTCATTCAGAAATGAGATTACACCAGGTAACTTCATTTTCCGTACAAGAGAATTCGAGCAGATGGAGTTGGAATTCTTCTGCAAGCCAGGAACAGACCTGGAGTGGTTTGAGTACTGGAGAGGCTTCTGCCGTGACTGGTTACTTTCACTTGGTATGAAGGAAGAGGAAATCAGACTTCGTGACCATGATCCGGCAGAGTTGGCATTCTACTCAAAGGGTACAACAGATATCGAGTTTATGTTCCCATTTGGTTGGGGCGAGCTTTGGGGTATCGCTGATAGAACTGACTATGATTTGACACAGCATCAGAATACATCTAAGCAGGATTTGACATACTTCGATGATGAGAGCGGTGAGAAATATATCCCTTATGTTATCGAGCCTTCCCTTGGAGCAGACAGAATTCTGCTTGCATTCCTTTGCGCTGCTTATGATGAGGAAAATATTGGAACAGAGGAGAAGCCTGATATGAGAACAGTGCTTCACTTCCATCCACAGCTTGCACCAGTGAAGATTGGTGTGCTTCCACTTTCTAAGAAGCTTAATGAGGGCGCTGAGACAGTATTTGCACAGCTTTCTAAGAAATATAACTGCGAGTTTGATGACAGAGGAAATATCGGTAAGAGATATCGTCGTCAGGACGAAATCGGTACTCCTTTCTGTGTAACATATGACTTCGACTCAGAGGAAGACGGCATGGTAACAGTTCGTGACCGTGATACTATGGAGCAGGAGAGAATTGCTATCGCTGATTTGGATGCTTACTTCGAGAAGAAGTTTGAGTGGTAGGATAAATATTATAGGACTTCGGAAGAGCCAGTGGCTGCCAATTATGCCACAGCTTTTTCGAGGTCCTTTTTGTATTCTTGGATGATGGATAAAAAGTGACGATTTTTATAGTAATAATTTGTCAAAAAACATTGAAGAACATAAGAAAAACATTGAATAATTGGTTCATTGTGATAAAATTGAAAAGGATGCGTCTAGCATCTTAGAGTGAAGTGAACAGCATTCATGGTTATAGGGTTTAATATCAGAAAATACCATGGGCTGTTAGCAAAAAAAGTATGTTTTTTTAGGAGGAACAAAACTATGGCAAACAAATGGGTCTATACCTTCAAAGAAGGTAACATGTCCATGAGAAACCTGCTTGGTGGTAAGGGTGCTAACCTTGCTGAGATGACAGAAATCGGTCTTCCAGTACCACAGGGTTTCACAATCACAACAGAAGCTTGTACACAGTACTATGAGGATGGTCGCAAGATCAATGATGAGATCATGGCTCAGGCTATGGAAGGTGTAAAGTGGATGGAAGAAGTAAACGGAAAGAAGTTTGGTGATTTACAGAATCCACTTCTTGTTTCTGTTCGTTCAGGAGCTCGTGCTTCAATGCCAGGTATGATGGATACAATCCTTAACCTTGGTCTTAATGATGAAGTAGTAGAAGCTATGATCAAGGGTAACCCTGATCCAGCATTCGAGCGTTTCGTTTACGATTCATATAGAAGATTTATCCAGATGTTCTCTGACGTAGTAATGGAAGTTGGAAAGAAGTATTTCGAGCAGCTTATCGATGAGATGAAGGAAGCTAGAGGAGTTAAGTTCGACGTAGAACTTACAGCAGCTGATCTTAAGGAATTAGCTTCTCAGTTCAAGGCTGAGTACAAGAAGCAGTTGGGAGAGGACTTCCCTTCAGATCCTGTAGAGCAGTTGAAGCTCGCTATCGAAGCTGTATTTAAGTCATGGGATAACCCACGTGCAAACGTATATCGTCGTGACAATGATATCCCTTACTCATGGGGAACAGCTGTTAACGTAATGCCTATGGTATTCGGTAACTTAAATAATGAATCTGGTACAGGTGTTGCATTTACTCGTGACCCTGCAACAGGTGAGAACAAGCTTATGGGAGAGATCCTTATCAACGCTCAGGGTGAGGACGTAGTTGCAGGTGTTCGTACACCTATGCCAATCGCTCAGATGGAGAAGGAATTCCCTGAGGCTTATGCAGAGTTCATCAAGGTTTGTGAGACTTTAGAGAATCACTACCATGATATGCAGGATATGGAGTTTACAGTAGAGAACAAGAAGCTCTACATGCTTCAGTGCCGTAACGGTAAGAGAACAGCTCCTGCTGCTCTTAAGATTGCATGTGATCTCGTTGATGAGGGACACAAGACACCTGAAGAGGCTGTAGCTATGATCGATCCTCGTAACCTTGATACACTTCTTCACCCTCAGTTCGATGCTGCTGCACTTAAGGCTGCAACGCCTATCGGAAAGGGTCTTGGTGCTTCACCGGGAGCTGCTTGCGGTAAGGTCGTATTTACAGCAGATGACGCTGTAGAGTGGGCTGCAAGAGGAGAGAAGGTTGTTCTCGTTCGTCTCGAGACTTCACCTGAGGATATCACAGGTATGAAGGCTGCTCAGGGTATCCTTACAGTTC
>JAGBNK010000025.1 GCA_017634455.1 Lachnospiraceae bacterium | reverse complement strand
ATGAACAAAGAGACTGTGGTTGGAGCCTTTTGAAAACCATCAAGTGGTAGGAGAAAAACACCAATCCACAGTATCTTAAAATAGCATAGTCGAACCTATAGAAAAGGTAAAGAAAGACTATGACTTTATATAATAGTAGGAATAATAGGTAATGAAAATGTAATTATCGTGGATGTTCTTCTGATGTTTAATATGATATGTTTAATATAAATTAATAAAGCAAAACAATAATGTAAACTTGGTGAAATGTTGATGGTGATTATAGTTTTTATATGGAGGGGATTATAATATGAAAATGAAAAAGATATTCATTAATTTGTTTCTTGCTGTTTTATTTACTTTTACGTTTCTTTTTAGCAATGTTTCAGCATACGCAATGGGATATAATGCTCTTGAGAAAAAAGAAAATCGAATAATAGATTATTCTAATTGTGAATTTACTTCATTCTCAAATCGAGATGGTGATATTATAATATCAGCAATTGATGAGAAAAATGATTTTAAGGATTATGTAATCTTAGAGAAAGAAACTGGATATATAATTTATCACAATGATATTGTTGGTACATATTCTTCTAATACATCAAATTTGAAAGGCATATCATTAAAGGCTTCATCTACATGGAGATATTTAGGTGTTAGTAATTATAAAATTACTGCGACAGGTGCAGGGGTGACGGCTGCAGCTATTGCGATAATTGCTGGATATGTAGGTGGTCCTGCTGCTGGTAGTGTTCTAGGAGGATTGAGCGCATTTGTAGGAACTGCAACGACAGGAGGGACATTAACCGTTCAAACGTGGGAAAGATATATTGGTACACAGTATTATCAAAAATATAAAATTAAGTTTACAACATCAACAGGTGAAGTTTGGGGACCAGTTGAAACGATAAAAGCATATTGAGATGAGGAATGTATATGACAGATGGTGTTATAGGTTCGATTATAGTTGTTATTGGATTTGCTGTCGCTACGATATTGGCTCTTGTAAAAGCTAGTAGGAAGGGAAAAAGGAATGTTATTTTATCCATTCTTTTTGTGATTTGGATGATTGCATGTGCACTTTTTATGGTATATCATTTTTTGTGTTAATATTGTGGCGGATTATGATAACAGTATTTATAGTGTCAACTGTTTAGGGTTGATATATATGAGAATAAAGAATAGTGCACGATATTATAAGGCCTGTGAATGATGGGACCAATCATCATTCATGGGGCTTTTTTGTAATAGCGAAAAATAAACCACCTGTTATGCAGGTGTGTTCCTAGACAGCTTTAGCTTCAAGAAAAAATCTCCAATGTTATAATAAGTGCTGGTTCGCCAACCGCACAATAACAAAGGAGGTATCTAAAAATGGATAAAAATAGTCTAGCACATACTAGGTGGGAATGTAAGTATCATAATGGTAATAGACGTTTTTTGTGTAGAGGTTATTATGTTGATACAGTTGGAAAGAATGCAAAGAAAATCGAAGAGTATATTCGAAATCAATTAAAAGAAGATTTAGAGTATGACCAAATGACACTGAAAGAATATATCGACCCGTTTACGGGTGAGCCGGCGAAATTGGGCGTATAAAAGAGGCTCTTTAGAGCCAGCCATGTAAACGCAGTGCGGAAGGCGCATTATTCATAGCCTCTTTAGAGGCAAGCAGGGAACAGCGGCTTATAGCCGCAGAGGAAACCACCGGCTTAACCGGTGGTAATGATTACATTATTCTTTATGTAATTGGTCATAAATGTTATACTTAATACAGTGTTTACATATGGGCAGAACATGCCTTGTGACATGGAAAATGATATGCTGCAACATATGTAAAAAGATTGATTTAAAAGTTTTAAGCGATAATAAGGAGGGGGAATATGAATCCAGTATATGATAAATTAATGGGGTGTTATGAAAGCGTAAAGAAGAGAATTGATTTTCAACCAAAAGTTGCTTTGGTATTGGGATCAGGTCTGGGAGATTTCGCATCAGAGATGGAAGTGGTACAGACTCTTGATTATAAGGATATTGAAGGATTTCCTGTCTCAACTGCACCTGGACATGTAGGTAGATTTGTGTTTGGCTATGTGGAAGGTGTTCCAGTTGTAGCTATGCAGGGACGAATTCACTATTATGAAGGTTATGATATGACTGATGTAGTGCTTCCCATTCGTCTTATGAAATTAATGGGAGCAGAGGTTATGTTCCTTACAAATGCTGCAGGAGGAATTAAGCAGGGATTTCAGGCAGGAGATTTGATGCTTATTACAGGTCAGATTGCTACATTTGTTCCATCACCACTTCGAGGAGCTAATATATCTGAATTGGGAAATAGATTTCCTGATATGTCTCATGTATATGATGAAGATTTGCAATTTATTGTGCGTAAATCTGCTGCAAAGCTTAATATAGATTTGAAAGAGGGAGTATATATTCAGTTCCCTGGACCAAATTATGAGACACCACAGGAAATTACAATGGCTAGAACTCTTGGAGCTGATGCAGCTGGTATGTCTACAGCATGTGAGGCCATTGCTGCTAATCATATGGGAATGAAGATTGTGGGAATCACTTGCGTATCAAATCTTGCTGCAGGTATCTCGCCACATCCACTTACAGAAGAGGAAGTTATCGAGGCTGGCAAGTCAGTCTCAGCCAAATTTACTGCACTCGTTAAGGAGACTATTAAAGCCATCGATGCTGAGGTTTAATGTATTATATCCACTCTCGGACACATATAACTTTTCAGGAACGCTTCCGCTACGTATTCGCACCAGCGGTACTAAATTCGCTGCGCATAGGCTTGCTCATTAAGTGCCGGGGCTCATAATGTTCCTTGAAAAGTCATATGTGTCCTTCGAGTGGATAATATGGCATTTGCGAGCAACGAGTTTAGTGTTTGTATAATCTATAAGTGCTGATCATAACTATTTATATACTATACATATTCTGAATTCGGCTAGTATAACTAGCGCTCTTGTTAACTAACATTGCATTTACGGGAACATAGCGAGCCCCGGCACTTAATGAGTCGACTTCAGTCGACGAATTTAGTACCGCTGGTGCGAGGTAGTAGCGGAAGCGTTCCAGTAAAGCAATGTTAGTTGACAAGAGCGTGGACTATATAGCATTTGCGAGCAATGAGTTTAGTGCTTGTAGACGCAGGCGTGTATTCTCAAGGTTCACATGTGGTGAACCGGAGAATGCCGCCGAGAGATTCTGCAAGGCACTTAACTCGTTGCGACAAACATCATAAGACTAGGAGAACAGATGAATACACGATTTTTTAATGCCAAGATTTTAACCTTGGACAACAACGACAAATTCAATATTATTGAGGGCGAGCTCTGGGTGAAGGGCAACGAAATCATCTATATAGGCGACGGAAGCGATGTGGCTGATGTCTGCACAGGTGATGAGATAATTGTCTGGGACATTGAGAAGGATTGCTACGGCAATCTGCTTATGCCTGGATTCAAGAATGCTCATACTCATACACCTATGACATTCTTGAGAAGCTATGCTGACGATTTGCCATTGCAGCGCTGGTTGAATGAATCCATTTTTCCAAGAGAAGCCAAGCTTATGGAGGAGGAATCCTACTGGCTATACATTCTCGGAGTGATGGAATATCTCACAAGTGGTATTACATCCAACTTTGATATGTATTTCTACCAGGGAATGAATGCCAAGGCTGCAGTTGATGTGGGATTTAGATCAGTATTTACATCTGGTTTGAATAACTTCAGCGAATCCTTGGAGAGAGTGGAGGAGGATTACCTGCGCACTACAGATATGAGTGATTTGGTTTCTTATATCATTGGATTCCACGCAGAATATACTACTTCCAAGGAATTGATGGAAGGAATTGCCAAGCTGGCACAGAAATATAAATCTCCAGTATATACTCATAATTCTGAGACTGCATTGGAAGTGAAGGAGTGTATAGACCGCTGGGGCATGACTCCAACAGGAATTACTGATTCCCTTGGAATGTATGAATATGGTGGCGGTGGCTATCATGTGGTTCATATGTCAGATGATGATTTTGAGATATTCAAGAAGAGAGGCTTGTATGCAGTAACCAATCCTGGCTCAAATACCAAGCTTGCCAGTGGAATTGCACCAATCAAGAGATATATTGACGAGGGCATTCCATTAGCTCTTGGTACAGATGGCCCTGCAAGTAATAACTGTCTAGATATGTTCAGAGAGATGTTTCTTATGACAGGCCTTGCCAAGCTTCGTGAAAATGATGCCGCTGTTGTTCCGGCTGATGCTGTCCTTCTTGCTGCAACAGCAGGAGGTGCCAGAGCTATGGGATTAAATGATTGTGACAGACTTGCTGTGGGTAAAAAAGCTGATATTATCATGATTGATTTGAATCAGCCTAATATGCAGCCGGAAAATCATTTATTGAAAAATATTGTATACAGCGGAAGCAAACAGAATGTTGCCATGACAATGGTTGATGGCAAAATCTTATATGAGAGAGGCATCTTTAATATAGGATTTGAACCAAAAGAAATTTATGCAAAAGCCAATTCTATTATTCGTAGAATTGATGGACAGATATAGAGGGCGATATGTTAAATGTAACATTTATTCATCACAGTTCATTTATGGTTGAGACAGATAATCATTTATTACTATTTGATTATTTTCCAGGTGAGGCTGTGGAAAATATGAATTTTCATGGGAAGTTACCGGAATTACCGGCGGACAAGAAATTATATGTATTTGCCAGCCATTCTCACAAGGATCATTTCTCAGTGGAAGTGTTGAAGCTGCAGGATATACATCCCAATATAACTTTCATTCTATCCAAGGATATACGCCTGGGCAGGAATTATCTGGTGAGAAATGGAATTGATCCGTCAATCAAATCAAATATTCATTGGGTGAAGGATGTAAATACTTATCAGGTGGATGATTTGCAGATTGATACATTGAGATCAACAGATGCGGGAGTTGCTTTTCTGGTAAATGTTGATGGTTTAAATATTTTCCATGCTGGAGATTTGAACTGGTGGAATGCTGGAGATGACAGAGAACTCTATGGTAATCTCATTGGCAAGGCATTCAAGAAAGAGATAAATCGCCTGAAGAACAAGCATATTGATATTGCCTTTGTGGTATTAGATGGCAGAGTGGAAGATGGATATGCTTTTGGAATGGAATATTTCCTGGAAAATATTGATGTGGATTTGGTCTTCCCAATGCATATGTGGCAGCAATGGGATTTGATCCCTAAGTTAAAGAGAAATCCAAAGCTTGTAAATGTTGTAAATAAGGTCATAGATATTGACCGAGAAAATATAATTTTCTATAATATAATGTAATGCAAAGAAAAGGAGGCAAAGTGATGGTTGTAGTATTTAATGAGTTTCTATCATATTTGTTATTATTTGTAATTATGGTTGCAATTGCTGTAGCTGGATTTTTCGTTGGAAAAAAGCTGCGTCAAAATAAGAACGCCAAGAATGGAGGAGAGAATTAAGTTGAAGACATTTGGCGTAAATGATTTACGAAGAAGTTATCTAGAATTTTTTGAGAGCAAGGATCATCTTGCAATGAAGAGCTTTTCATTAGTTCCTCATAACGACAACAGTCTCTTGCTTATTAATGCTGGTATGGCACCACTTAAGCCATATTTCACAGGACAGGAGGTACCACCAAAGACAAGAGTTACTACATGTCAAAAGTGTGTGCGTACTGGAGATATTGAAAATGTAGGAAAGACAGCTCGTCACCTTACATTTTTTGAAATGCTTGGAAATTTCTCTTTTGGAGATTATTTCAAAGAGGAAGCTATTACTTGGTCATGGGAGTTCTTGACTGAAGTATTAGGGCTTGATCCAGATAGATTGTATCCATCAATCTATGGTGAGGATGATGAAGCATTTGAAATCTGGAACAAGAAGATTGGCATAGATGCTGATAGAATTACAAGATTTTATCGTGATCCTGAAACAGGTGAGTGCGATAATTTCTGGGAGCACGGTGCTGGCCCTTGTGGTCCATGTTCTGAGATTTATTATGACCGTGGTGAGAAATATGGATGCGGTAAACCTGACTGTAAGGTTGGCTGCGAATGTGATCGTTTCATGGAAGTATGGAACAATGTATTCACACAATTCAACGGTGATGGACATGGCAATTATGAAGAGTTAGAGCAGAAGAATATTGATACAGGTATGGGACTTGAGCGTCTTGCAGTTGTAATGCAGGATGTGGACTCAGTGTTCGATATCGATACTATGAAAGCTATTCGCGATAAGGTATGTGAGCTTTCTGGTAAGAAGTATCAGGTAGATGCTATGGATGATGTATCAATCAGATTGATTACTGATCATATTCGTTCATCTACATTCCTTATTTCAGATGGTGTTCAACCTTCTAATGAGGGTAGAGGATATGTTCTTCGTAGAATTATTCGCCGTGCTGCTCGTCATGGCAAGATTCTTGGTATTGAGGATACATTCCTCGCTAAGATTGCACAGGTTGTTATCGATGAGTCTAAGGACGGATATCCAGAACTTGAAGAGAAGAAGGACTTCATCTTAAAGGTATTAACCAAGGAAGAAGAACAGTTTGCCAAGACTATTGATAAAGGTCTTGAAATCCTGGGCGGTATGGAAGATAAGCTTGAGAAGGAAGGCAAGAAGGTATTGTCTGGTGTAGATGCATTTAAGCTTTATGATACATACGGATTCCCAATTGATTTAACAGCTGAAATTCTTGAGGAAAAAGGCTTCAGCTATGATGAAGCTGGCTTCGAAGCAGCTATGGAAGAACAGAGACAGAAGGCTCGTGCTGCTAGAAAAGAGACAAATTACATGGGTGCAGATGCTGATGTATATAATACAATCGACTCTACACTTACAACAGAATTTGTAGGCTATGATTCACTTACAGCTACAGATAAGGTTGCATTTATCACATCTAACACAGAGGTGGTAGATACACTTGCTGAGGGTGAGACAGGTTCTGTTATTGTTGCAACAACACCTTTCTACGCAACCATGGGTGGACAGCAGGGTGATAAGGGTATTATCAAATCTGCAAATGGTACATTCGTTGTAGAAGATACTGTAAAGGTTGTTGGAAATAGATATGCTCATGTAGGTTATGTATCAGAAGGATGCATTAACTCAGGTGAGGAAGTTGAGCTTTGCGTTGATGCTAAGAACAGAAGCAAGACTTGCAAGAACCATTCAGCAACTCATTTGCTTCAGAAGGCTCTTAGAGAAGTTCTTGGAACACATGTTGAGCAGGCTGGTTCATTCCAGGATGCAGACAGAACTCGTTTTGACTTCTCTCATTTCGAGGCAATGACTCCTGAAGAATTTTCCAAAGTAGAAGCTATGGTAAATGAGAAGATTTCTGAGGCTATTCCAGTTGTAACAGAGGTTATGACTGTAGATGAAGCTAGAAAGACTGGAGCTATGGCTCTCTTCGGTGAGAAATATGGCGAGAAGGTTCGTGTAGTATCAATGGGAGATTTCTCAAAGGAATTCTGCGGTGGTACTCATGTGAAGAATACATCTGACATTGGCGCTTTCAAGATTATCTCAGAGAGCGGTGTTGCAGCTGGTACTCGTCGTATTGAAGCTCTTACAGGTGAGAATGTATTGGCTTACTATGCTAATATTGAAAATATGTTAAATGAAGCAGCCAAGGCTGCTAAAGCTACTCCTGCACAGCTTGTTGAAAAGATTACACATATGCAGGCAGAAATCAAAGGCCTTCAGTCAGAAAATGAATCTCTCAAGGCCAAGGCTGCCAAGGATGCTATGGGTGATCCAATGGAAGCTGTAGTAGAGGTTAAGGGCGTTAAGCTTCTTGCAACTGCAGTTCCTGGAGTAGATATGAACGGACTTCGTGATCTCGGTGATTCATTAAAGGATAAGCTGGGTGAGGGCGTGATTGTACTTGCTTCAGAAAATGATGGCAAGGTTAATCTGGTAGTTATGGCTACAGATGGAGCCATTGCTGCTGGAGCTCATGCTGGAAATCTTATCAAGGCTGTTGCGCCAAAGGTTGGCGGTGGCGGCGGCGGTCGTCCAAATATGGCACAGGCTGGAGGTAAGAATCCTGCAGGTATTGCTGATGCATTGGCAGAAGCCAAGACAGTTCTTGAAGGCCAGTTATAATTTCTTGTTGACGAATTAATAACTTGTGTTATATAATAATTTGCGGTGTTGATTAATATGTCAACGCGAACGTTTCAACCGAAGGGAGGTTGGGTTAGACGATGTCAAGCGTAATAGTAAAAGAAAACGAGTCTTTAGATAGCGCATTACGTAGATTTAAGAGAAATTGTGCTAAGGCTGGTATCCAGCAGGAAATCAGAAAGAGAGAGCACTATGAGAAGCCATCAGTAAAGCGCAAGAAGAAGTCTGAGGCTGCTAGAAAGCGTAAGTACAACTAAGAGTTGGACCTAACTTAATTAGACATTTAAGGAGATACGAGCGTTCGTATCTCTTTTTTTGCTCAATAGATAATTTGGGTATATAAGAAATAATAAAATGGAGGGCCCACAATGGCTGACATTAGAAAAGAGATTGAGAAGAGAAGAACATTTGCCATTATTTCCCATCCTGATGCGGGAAAAACTACTTTGACTGAGAAGTTCTTGTTATACGGAGGACAGATTAATCAGGCCGGTTCTGTAAAGGGTAAGGCTACAGCAAAGCATGCGGTTTCTGACTGGATGGAAATTGAGAAGCAGAGAGGTATCTCTGTTACTTCTTCTGTGCTTCAGTTTGAGTATGACAACATGTGCATCAATATTTTGGATACACCTGGACATCAGGACTTCTCTGAGGATACATATCGTACCTTGATGGCTGCTGATTCTGCAGTTATGGTAATTGACGGAAGTAAGGGCGTGGAGGCTCAGACTAGAAAGCTGTTCAAGGTCTGTGCCATGAGACATATTCCAGTATTTACATTTATCAACAAGATGGATAGAGATGCTTTGGATACCTTTGAGCTTCTAGATGATATTGAAAATGAGCTTGGAATTCCAACTTGTCCTGTTAACTGGCCAATTGGTTCTGGAAAAGAATTCAAGGGTGTATATGACAGAAATACCAAGCTTGTAATGACATTTGCAGATACAGAGAAGGGGACCAAGGAAGGAACTGAGACTCATATCTCTATTGATGATCCTGCTTTGATAGATGAAATCGGACAGGAAAAGTATGACATTTTACAGGATGAGCTTGAGCTCCTTGATGGAGCAGGAGCTGAATTTGATCAGTCCCTTGTGGATGCAGGAGAGTTGTCTCCGGTATTCTTTGGATCTGCTCTTACAAACTTCGGTGTGGAGACATTCCTTCAGCATTTCCTGAAGATGACTACATCACCACTTCCAAGAAAGTCAGACAAGGGAGAGATTGATCCGTTCTCTGAGGATTTCTCAGCCTTTGTATTCAAGATTCAGGCTAACATGAACAAGGCTCACAGAGATAGAATTGCATTTATGAGAATATGTTCTGGCAAGTTTACTGCTGGAATGGATGTATATCATGTGCAGGGTGGTAAAAATGTGAGATTGTCTCAGCCACAGCAGATGATGGCAGAGGAGCGCAAGATGGTAGAGGAAGCTTACGCCGGGGATATTATTGGTATATTTGATCCGGGCATTTACTCTATTGGTGATACAATTACATCTGCCAAGGAGAAGTTCCAGTTTGAGGGAATTCCTACATTTGCTCCTGAACATTTCGCCAGAGTAATACAGCTAGATACTATGAAGCGCAAGCAGTTTATGAAGGGAATTAATCAGATTGCCCAGGAGGGTGCTATCCAGATTTTCCAGGAGTACAACACAGGTATGGAAGAGATTATCGTAGGTGTTGTAGGTGTGCTTCAGTTTGATGTGTTGAAATTTAGATTGGAAAATGAATACAATGTGCAGATCAAGATGGAGAACTTGCCTTATGAGCATATCCGGTGGATTGGAAATCCTGAGGAGATTGATTTGGATAGAATCCAGGGAACTAGTGATATGAAGAAGGTTAAGGACTTGAAGGACAGACCATTGCTTCTCTTTGTTAATAGCTGGAGTGTGGGCATGGTTGCCGACAGAAATGAGAATCTGGTTCTCACAGAATTTGCCAAGAACTAGTAAAATACAGTTCGTAAATTTCATAGGAAACAGTAAAATATGGTTGACATATTTTTCATATGAAAACTATAATGAAGACAGCGTTTTTCGCGCTGTCTTTTTTCATTCTTATTCAAGAAAATTTTCTGTTAAATTAATCGAACAAATATTCGAAAGAATGTTGACATTTAAAATTGGTTGTTATAATATATTATCAAATGAAAAACGAACACAGGTTCGGGTATAGAGGAGTAAGGATATGGCAAATGAAGATAAGCTTAGAGCATTAGATGCGGCAATTTCACAGATAGAGAAGCAGTATGGAAAGGGATCAGTTATGAAGCTGGGTGACACTAGCAACATGATGAAGGTGGAGACAGTTCCAACAGGATCTCTTAGCCTGGATATAGCATTAGGACAGGGTGGTTTACCAAAGGGACGTATTATAGAGATATATGGACCTGAATCATCAGGTAAGACAACAGTTGCACTTCACGCAGTTGCAGAGGTTCAGAAGCAAGGCGGAATCGCAGGATTTATTGATGCAGAGCATGCACTTGATCCTGTATATGCTAAGAACATTGGAGTGGATATTGACAACTTATATATTTCACAGCCAGATAACGGAGAGCAGGCTCTTGAGATTTGTGAGACAATGGTTCGCTCAGGCGCTGTTGATATTGTTATTGTGGATTCAGTTGCAGCATTGGTTCCAAAGGCTGAAATTGATGGAGATATGGGTGATTCTCATGTGGGATTACAGGCTAGACTTATGTCACAGGCATTGCGTAAGCTTACAGCTGTAATTAGTAAATCTAACTGTATTGTTATTTTCATTAATCAGTTGAGAGAAAAGGTTGGAATTATGTTCGGTAATCCTGAGACAACAACTGGTGGTCGTGCATTGAAATTCTACTCATCAGTGAGACTTGATGTGCGTCGTATTGAGGCTATTAAGCAGTCTGGTGAGGTTATTGGAAATAGAACTAGAATTAAGGTTGTAAAGAACAAGATTGCACCTCCATTCAAGGAGGCTGAATTTGATATTATGTTCGGTCAGGGTATTTCCAGAGAAGGTGATGTTCTTGATATCGCTTCAGACTTAGATATAGTTAATAAATCCGGTGCATGGTATGCATATAAGGGGGACAAGATTGGACAGGGCCGCGAGAATGCTAAGAACTTCTTGAAGGAGAATCCTGCAATCTTTGCTGAGATTGAAGAACAGGTAAGAGAACACTACTTCAATGTGGATGATGTAGAAAATGATGTAGATAATACAGGGGAATCTGATGCAGAATAGTTATATACTATCAATTAAACAGATACAAAAAGCAAAAAAGAAAGTCTGCCTCTCTAATGGGGCAGATTTTGTGCTATATAACAAGGAAGTCCGTATATATAATCTGGAAGAAGGAATGGAGATTACAGAGGAGCTATATAATCAGCTTCTTGAAGAAATCTATATTCCGAGAGCAACCAAGAGGGCTATGTTTCTTCTTGAGAAGATGGACAGATCTGAAGCTCAATTGAGGGATAAACTTCATACTGCAGGTTATCCGACAGAGGCCATTGATGCTGCCATAGAATATGTATATAAATATCATTATTTAGATGATGAGAGACTGGCAAAGTCATATATCAGATTCTATCAGGACACCAGAAGTCGTAATAGAATTAAACAGGATTTGATGAAGAAGGGAATATCCAAGGATGTTATTGAATCATCTATGGAGGAGGAATATACCAATTCTCAGAGTGAACTTATACGCAAGCTGTTACAGAAGCGTCATTATAATCCTGATGAAGCTACTTATGAAGAGAGAGCCAAGATGTATAGATTTCTCATGGGAAGAGGTTTTACTTCGTCAGATATTAGTAAGGTAATGAAGGGCGGAGACATGGATTTATATGATTAAATTCCAATTCATATATGTGTGACAATAGCACATATTAAGCCCCAAGATTTTGTGTACTTGCTTGACATAGAATACAATAAAGTTTAAACTTTATTATGTTGTAATGATATATGCAAAAAAGATTTTTTCGTTTTGTATATAGAGTAAAAATTTAATAAAAGGAGGTGCTCCTGTGCAATTAATAGCAGTTATTATAGCAGTTATTATTACACTTGTAGTTGCCGTTCCTACATCTTTGTTTATTGCAAATAAGAACTATCAGAAAGCATCAGCACTTAAAATTGGCAATGCTGAAGATAAGGCTCGCGAGATTATCGATGAAGCTGTTAAAACTGCAGAGACAAAGAAGCGAGAAGCACTTTTAGAGGCTAAGGAAGAATCTCTTAGAACCAAGAATGAATTGGACAAAGAAATAAGAGAACGTCGTTCTGAGATTTCTAAGAATGAGCACAGAATTGCTCAGAAGGAAGAGAATCTTGATAAGAAGAATGAAGCCTTGGAAAAGAGAGAAGCTGAATTTGCTAGAAAGGAAGCGGTACTTAACAAGGAGAAGGAAGAAGTTGCCAAATTAAATGAGCAACGAGTACAGGAATTAGAGAGAATCTCTGGACTTACCTCCGAACAGGCAAAAGAATTTCTTTTAAAAACTGTTGAAGAAGATGCAAAGGTCGACGCCGCAAAGTTGGTTAAGGAGTCGATAGCACAAGCAAAAGATGAGGCCAACAAGAAAGCAAAGGATATTGTGGTTACTGCAATTCAGAAGTGTGCAGCTGATCACGTAGCTGAGACAACAATTTCAGTTGTACAGCTTCCTAGCGATGAGATGAAGGGTAGAATCATTGGTAGAGAGGGAAGAAACATCAGAACTCTTGAGACATTGACAGGTGTTGAATTAATTATTGATGATACACCAGAAGCAGTTATCCTCTCATCATTTGATCCAGTAAGACGTGAAGTTGCACGTATTGCTTTGGAGAAACTTATAGTAGATGGACGTATACATCCAGCCAGAATTGAAGAGATGGTTGAGAAGGCTCAGAAGGAAGTAGATCAGCTTATTCGTGAAGAAGGTGAAGCTGCTGCTCTTGAAGTTGGTGTACATGGTATCCATCCAGAACTTATCAAGTTACTTGGTAAGTTAAGATTCCGTACAAGTTATGGTCAGAATGTATTGAAGCACTCTATTGAGGTTGCTCAATTAGCTGGCTTACTGGCTGCTGAAATTGGTGAAGATGTTAGAACTGCAAAGAGAGCAGGTCTCCTTCATGATATCGGTAAGGCAGTTGACAGAGAGATGGAAGGGTCGCACGTTCAGCTTGGTGTTGAATTGTGTAAGAGATACAAGGAAAATCGTGTTGTTATTAATGCAGTAGAAGCTCATCATGGTGATGTAGAACCTGAGACATTATTAGCATGCCTTGTACAGGCTGCAGATACAATTAGTGCTGCAAGACCTGGTGCACGTAGAGAGACAATTGAAGCATATTCAAACAGATTACAACAGTTAGAAGAGATTACTAATGAGTTCAAGGGAGTTGAAAAGTCCTTTGCTATTCAAGCCGGAAGGGAAGTCCGAGTAATGGTAGTTCCTGATCAGGTCAACGATGCTGATATGGTATTGATGGCTAGGGATATTGCAAAGCGTATTGAAGCTGAAATGGAATATCCTGGACAGATCAAAGTTAATGTAATTCGCGAATCACGAGTTACAGATGTGGCTAAGTAATTACACTAGATAGTCAGTGCATTGCACTGGCTATCTTTTTTTGCGAACTATACATTTTCCGAGAAGATGACTATAATGTGTGTTGGATATAAGTATTGGTAAAGGAAAGGTAAATATATGGCTGAGAAAGAATATGTCAAGAGAATTAACCGCAGACTTGTGCATGCAGGTTCAATTGTGGATGTATATAGCGATACAATGGAGTTGCCAGATGGCAATACACAGGAGTGGGATTTTGTAAGTCATAGAACAGGAGCTGCCTGTGTACTTCCTGTGTTGGATGATGGGAGAATAGTTCTTGTGCATCAGTATAGACCGGCATTAAATCGAATGACCTGGGAGGTTCCTGCTGGATGCAGAGATTCTATAGATGAGCCTACAATTGTCAGCGCGTCAAGAGAGCTGACAGAGGAGACAGGATACAGTAGCGATGATATTACATTTCTTATTTCTCTAAAAACCACAGTTGCTTTTTGTGATGAAGCTATTGATGTATATTTGGCTAGAAATTTAAAGCCTGGTAAACAGCATCTGGATGAAGCGGAAGTTATTGATGTGAAGGCCTGGACTATGGAGGAGGCTTTGGAGGAAATATATGCAGGACGCATACAGGATTCCAAGACTGTGGCAGCAATTTTGGCTTATGAGACCAAGGCTCTTCTTGACGATAAATAATTCTATAAAACAATCTATATATCAATTTTTCAAAACTAGTAATTTTATGAAAAAGATGACATATAAAAACCGGAAGAATAATCGTTCTTCCGGTTTTTGCTTTTTATGATTCTATTTATTACTTATTCATCTCAGCAATCATATATAGGAGATTTACTGAATCTTCCCATCCGAGACAAGGGTCTGTGATGGATTTGCCATATACCTGGTTGTCAGAAATTGGCTGACAGCCTTCCTTTAAATAACTTTCAATCATTACACCTTTCACCAGGTTTTTGATATCATTTGAGAACTGGCGACTGGCCATTACTTCCCTTACAATTCTGATTTGTTCTTTGTATTTCTTACCAGAGTTAGAATGGTTGGCATCTACAATACATGCTGGATTTACCAGGTCCATATTGTTGTACATATCCGCCAGTCTAAGTAAATCTTCATAATGGTAATTCTGAGTGCTGTTGCCATGTTTGCTTACAGCTCCTCGCAATATTGTATGAGCCAGAGGATTTCCAGTTGTTCTCACTTCATATCCAGCGAAAGTGAAGTGGTGTGGATGCTGTGCTGCATATACAGAATTGAGCATAACTGAGAAGTCTCCTGATGTAGGATTCTTCATACCTGATGCTACATCGAAACCACTGACTGTCAATCTGTGGTGTTGATCCTCCACGGATCTGGCTCCAATTGCCACATAGGATAACATGTCTTCTACATAAGGCCAGTTCTCTGGATATAACATTTCGTCTGCTGCAGTGAATTCACTTTCCAATATGGCCTTTAGGTGCATCTTTCTCATGGCGATTAAGCCTTCTACCATATCTGGAGACTGAGTTGGATCTGGCTGTGAAGCAATGCCCTTGTAACCAGAGCCTGTTGTTCTAGGTTTGTTGGTATATATTCTAGGAACAATTTTCACCTTGTCCTTGATTTCTTCCTGAATAGGAGCGAGACGGCTTACATATTCAATTACTGAATCTTCGTTGTCTGCTGAGCATGGTCCGATAATTGCAAGAACTCGTGAATCTTTTCCTGTTATAATATCTGCAATTTCTGAATCATTTTGCTTTTTGATCTGTTGCATTTTGGATGTCATTGGAAGCATGTCTTTCACTTCTTCCGGTGATGGCATTGGTTTTAAATATGTAAAACTCATTTCTCAAATCTCCTTGTCTTCAAAATCTTATAGTAAATAATAGTAAAAAAGCATATTGGTGTCAATTTTTCACACATTTAGTTTATTGCCAATGATTATAATGTGCTTTATACTTATACGGTGACTTGAATTTGTGTATTGTGGAGAGGTAATAGTGCATATGCTAATAAAAGGTATTGAGTTTAAAAGCGGCAATAAGCCGGTTATATGTGTTCCTGTTATGGGAAATGATATTGATGAAATTATAGAAAAGGCCCAAAATGCCATAGGCACCAAATGTCCTATGATTGAATGGAGAATCGATTGCTTCTCAGATTATCTGGAGTTGGACAAGGTTCGTCAGGTTTTGGATAAGCTTGCTGGATTATGCAATAATACAGTGCTTCTTGCAACTCTTAGAACAGTTGGTCAGGGAGGCAATGCTGAAATTGGAAGTGACAAGCTGGGAGAGTATTATACCCGACTGGCAGGCATGCATGCTGCTGATTTAATTGATGTGGAATTCTTTGAACTGGATAAGCCTGGACAGGTTATCAAGAATATACATGAAATGGGTGGCAAGGTTATTACATCTCATCATGATTTTGCTGAGACACCGGAGGTGTCTACTATGGCAATGATTTATGAGGAAATGTTAAAAGGTCATGCTGATATTGTAAAGCTTGCAGTGACTCCAAAGGATATGACTGATGTTCTTAATCTGTTGCATGTGACCAATGATTTCTCTGTGGATTATCCTGAAACTCCAGCGGTGGCAATGTCCATGGGTAAGCTTGGAGTGATTAGCAGAATGTGCGGCGAGGCTTATGGTTCATGCATTACATTTGGAGCCCTGGGAGAGAGCAGTGCACCAGGACAGGTGGAAGTAGATGATTTGGCCCAGGTACTGAATATTATTCATCAAAATTATGTATGATTATTATATGAGGAAAATGGTTGAAAATGGCTGAAATATAAGGGTTTCTAAATTGACTTTGATATGCCTATTTGCTAATATAGAAGGGTATGTAGGCGTAGCGTAGCTGGATAACGCATCGGACTCCGACTCCGAAGACCGCTGGTTCGAATCCAGTCGTCTACATTTTGTTTTAGATTAGATTATATTCTCTGTTAGAGAGAATATTACACATAGATATTTGGGAGGAATGACTAGTGTTAGATAAAGTAAAAGAGATTATAAAAAAGATTGATATAGATGGAATTAGAAATTTTCTTGTAAAGAATAAGAGATATATTGGTGCAGCTGGTGTGTTCGTTCTTATGATGTGCATCCTGGCTGTGGGAACAGACGGTTCTGCTTCAAGCAAGAATCCAATGGCTGGAGCTTATCAGTCTTATGAAGAAAACGAAGACCAGAAGTTGTTGGATTTGATTACAAATTATTACAATGCATATGCTGCAGGTGATGTTGAGACTTTACAGAAATATGCTACACCTGTTTCGGCAGCTGAGCAGAGTTATATTCAGAACTACAGTCAGTTTATTGAGAAATATCAGAACATTAAATTGTATACTAAGCGTGGAATCGATGAGAATTCTTATCTGGTATCAGCATATTTGCAGATTATATTTAATGACATAGATACTCCAGTTGCAGGATTGGATTTCTTCTATGTTGAGACAGATGAAAATGGTAACTTGTATATCAATAATACTTATGGATTATATAATCAGAATGCAGGCGAGTATCAGATGGATAGTTCCATTACAGCTTTGATTGCAGCATTTGAACAGCAGGATGATGTACTTGCACTTCAGGCACAGGTTCAGCAGGAATGTAATGAGGCAATGCTTGCAGATGAGAAGCTTAGCACATTTGTAAATAGTACTTTACAGCAGTCAATTACAAAGTGGGCTACTGATTACAAAGCACAGGTTGCTGCAGAGGAAGCTGCTAAGAAGGAAGCTGAGCAGAAGGCTGCAGAGGAAGCTAAGAAAGCAGAGGAAGAGAAAGCTGCTGCTGAGGCACAGGCTGCTGCTGAGGCGCAGGAGGCTGCTAATGCAAAGCAGGGCACAATCAATGCTTCTGATATCCATGTAAGAGATGCTGCTTCTTCAGATGGTAATTCTCTTGGCAAGGTAAACAAGGGTGATGTAGTTACTGTATATAGTGTGGAAAATGGTTGGGCCAAGATTGACTTCAACGGAACCAAGGCTTATGTAAGTGCTGACTTCGTTGATGTAAGTGATGCTTCAGCTTCCACAACAACTACCACAACTGATAATGCATCTACAGGCACAGATGTAGTTCTTTCAGACACAGTAAATGTACGTGCAAATCCAGATAGTAGTTCACAAAAAGTTGCTATGGCATATAAGGGAGACACTATTACAGTCCTTGAGGATGCAGGAAATGGTTGGTCCAAAGTAAGTTACAAAGGTCAGCCTGGATATTGTAAGACAGAATATTTAAAGTAAGAATATTTAAAGTAAGAAAGCATATGTGGGCGGAGGCTAGTGCCTTCGCCTTTTGTATATAGGGAGGATTTGATAATGGGAAATGAAAATGGAGAGAGACTTAATAAATATCTTAGTGAGGCTGGAATCTGTTCCAGAAGAGAAGCTGATAGACAGATAGAAGCGGGAAATGTGCTTATAAATGGCAGAGCTGCTACAGTAGGTCAGAGAGTTTTGCCTGAGGATGAAGTTACTTTTATGGGAATAAAGGTAGGCGGAAAGCAGAAGCCGGTATTGCTTCTGGTAAATAAACCTATTGGAATTGTAAGTACAGCTGAGAAGCGTGAGAAGAATAATATTGTAGATTTTATTAACTATCCTACCAGATTGTATCCAGTAGGAAGATTGGACAAGGATTCTCATGGCTTGATTCTTATGACCAATATTGGTGAGGTTATGGACAAGATTCTCAAGGCCAAGAATAATCATGAGAAGGAATATATTGTAAGAGTAAACAAGCCTATCACTTATGATTTCGTTGAGAAGATGTCCAAGGGAGTATATCTGAAGGATTTGGACAAGACCACAAGACCATGTCAGGTTGAGAAGATTTCTAAGTTTGAATTCAAGATTGTGCTTATGCAGGGTGTGAATCGTCAGATCAGACGCATGTGTCAGGAGCTGGGCTACAGAGTGAAGGATTTAGAGCGAGTTAGAATTGTGAATCTGAAATTGGATGGTATTCCTCTAGGCGGATATCGTGATATAACTGATGAGGAATATTTGCAGCTTGCTATGAAGCTGAGGGATTCAGAGTAAATATTTGACACAGATATAATTTGTCACAAAATAATATATATTTACAGGTGAGAAATGGAACATAATGAATATTTAAAATTGATTGAGACTATCGATTATCATATGGACAGATATTACAACATGGACGAGCCTGAGATAAGCGATTATGAATACGATCAGTTGATGATACAATTGAAAGCGGCGGAGAAAGAGCACCCAGAGTGGGTTACACCTGATTCTCCTAGTCAGAAGATTGGTGGAGTTGCCAAGCGAGAAGCAGGAGTCAAGATACAGCATGATGTTCCTATGCTTTCTATTGAGGATGTATTTAACAAGGAGGATGTAATTGCCTGGGTAGAAAAAGTTCAGGCTATGCATCCGGATGCTAGATTTTCTGTTGAAACCAAAATAGATGGTCTTAGCATGACTTTGAGATATGAGAAAACTACAGATGGTAAATTGAAACTTACACTGGCTGAGACCCGAGGAGATGGACTGGTTGGAGAGGATGTAACTGCCAATGCCTTGGTTGTTGATGATGTATGTCACTATGTTGATTTGCCATATGACTCTATGCAGCTTCGGGGCGAGGTATATATGAGTCATGAGGATTTTGACAGATATAATGAGATACAGATGGCAAATGATGCAAAGCTTGCTGCCAATCCTAGAAACCTGGCGGCTGGAACTCTGCGTCAGCTAGATGCCAGCATTACCAAAGAGCGCGGCTTGAAAATGTTTGTATTTAACGTACAGCAAGGACCGGATGAATTGACTAAAAGCCACTGTGGTGGAATGGATATATTGGAGCAGGCTGGAATCAAAACTGTATATCATAAGTTGTGTGATACAGCAGATGAAATCATCCAGACCATTGATGAAATCGGAGATATGAGAGGGGAACTTCCATATGATATTGATGGCGCAGTTGTGAAGATTGATCAGGTGGCATACAGAAATGATTTCCCAGCGGGAAGCAAGTATTCCAGTGGTCATATAGCTTATAAGTATCCACCGGAGGAGAAGGAAACTAAGCTTCTGCAGGTGGAATTGTCTGTTGGTCGAACAGGTAGAATTAATCCTACAGCAGTATTTGAACCCATTAGATTGTGTGGTACGACAGTATCTAGAGCTACTTTGCACAATCAGGATTTTATAGATGAACTTGATATTGGAATTGGCGATACTATTGTGGTATATAAGTCTGGAGAGATTATTCCGAAAATCAAAGAGGTGGTTAAGGCTAAAAGACCACAGGGGGTATCCACATACAAGATTCCTATGACTTGTCCTGTGTGCGGTGCACCAACTGTTCGAGAGGCCAACACTGCTGATATTAAATGCAGTTCAACAACATGTCCTGCTCAGCTTGAGAGACATATAATCAATTTCGTCAGCAGAGATGCCATGAACATTATGGGCTTTGGAACAGTCTATATTGAGGAATTGGTTAGAAGAGGATATATTGCCAATATTGCTGATATATATGATTTGGTTAATCATAGAGACGAGCTTATAGCAGAGGGTATTATTGGAAAAGAGAAGAACACAGACAAGCTTCTGGCTGCCATAGAGGAGTCTAAGGGAAATGATGCTAACTGTCTGCTGACTGGTTTTGGAATTCCGGGAATTGGCAAGGCTGCTGCTAAATCTCTATTGAATCATTTTGGAGATATTGAAGCTATTGCCAAGGCCACAGAGGATGAATTACGACAGGTGGATGACATTGGAGATGTATCAGCCAAGGCGCTGGTAACATTTTTCACGGATCCTACTTGTCAGGAAATCCTGGGACGACTAAAATCTAGTGGTGTAAATATGACTAAGCTTCAGGAAGAAAATGCTGGAAATTCTTTGGAAGGACTTACCATGGTAATTACTGGTACACTTCCTACATTAGGTAGAAAGGAAGCGGCAGCATTGATTGAAGCAAATGGTGGAAAGGTAACAGGCTCAGTTTCCAAAAAGACTAATTATCTGGTGGCTGGTGAAGCTGCTGGAAGCAAGCTGGACAAGGCGGTAAGCCTGGGAATACCTGTTATTTCAGAAGAAGAATTGTTGGCGCTGATTGAAAAGGAGACATAAATTATGCCAATTAGAACACAGAGTGATTTGCCTGCCAAGGCTATATTAGAACATGAAAATATATTTGTAATGGATGAGGAGAGAGCTACTCATCAGGATATCCGTCCTATTGAGATTGGTATTTTAAATCTGATGCCTCTCAAAGAGGATACAGAATTACAGATTTTGCGCTCTTTATCTAACTCACCTATACAGGTAAATGTTACATTTATTACAACCAAGAACCATGTATCCAAGAATACATCTCTGTCTCATTTGAATAAATTCTATGAGCACTTCGAGGATATCAGGGACAATAATTATGATGGTTTTATAATCACTGGTGCCCCTGTGGAACTTATGGATTTCGAGGAAGTGGATTATTGGGATGAATTAAAAGAGATAATGGAATGGACCAAGGATCATGTTACCTGTACATTCCATCAGTGCTGGGGAGCACAGGCTGGATTGTATTATCACTATGGAATTAAGAAGACTATTCTGTCTCAGAAGGTTTTCGGAGTTTATAATCACAAGGTTCATAATCGCAAGATTCCTCTTGTGAGAGGATTTGACGATGAGTTTATGGCGCCACATTCGAGACATACAACTTCCGATGAGGATGCCATCAGAGCCAACAAGGAATTGATTGTATTGGCAGAGTCTGAGGAGGCAGGAATATTTCTTGTAATGTCCAGAGACAACAGTCAGATATTCTGCATGGGTCATCCTGAGTATGATAGATTGACTCTGGATAAGGAGTACAAGAGAGATTTGGATAAGGGGATGGATATACAGATGCCAATCAATTATTATCCAGATGACAATGTTGATGAGAAGCCAATGCTTCAGTGGCGCTCAGTAGCCAATGCGCTGTATACAAATTTCCTGAATTATTATGTATATCAGATGACACCTTACGATTTGCATTGGTTGCCAAAGGATAAACGATAAAAAAATCTTTTATAAGCACAAGCATTTTGTTATAATGCAGATAGAATATTTTTAGGAGGCATGTGAAATGGCTGATAAGAAGGATTTCGTTATTAAAGAAGAAGAAAACGGTATTGTAAATATAGGAGAAGAAGTAATTGCAATTATTGCAGGACTTGCTGCTACAGAAGTTGATGGAGTGGTTTCTCTCGTAGGTAATTTGACAAATGAATTAATTAGCAAAGCTGGTGGCTCAAAGCTTGCTAAGGGAATCAAGGTTGTGACAAATGAGTCAGACAAGATTGTCGTTAGAGTTGCTGTAAATATTGCTTATGGATATGAGATTCCAATCATTTGCCAGCAGATTCAGGAGAAAGTTAAGGGCTCTGTTGAGAACATGACTGGACTTGAGGTTGTAAGTGTAGATGTTAAGATTGCATCAGTTGATGTTGCAAATGAATAATATTCAAAAAATGAATATTTATCATATCTAAGCTGTATATTTGTTTTATTTTAAAATGAATTAGAGTATAATAGGGGGTGTCATTGACATCTCCTTTTTGTATATTTTACAAAAGGCAGATTGGGAGCAAAAGAGTATAAAACTAATTAATATATATGAAAGGTAATCTTATGACCAGAAGAGAAGTTAGAGAACAAGTATTTAAAATAGTATTCCAGAAGGAGTTTCACACAGCGGCTGATTTGGAGGAGCAGGCTAAAATTTATATTGAGGAAAATGAGATTGAAGGCCCTGATGCTGAGGAGATTCTTGAGAAATGTCTCAAGATATTTGACAAGATCGAAGAGCTTGATGTGGATATTAATGAGAGAACAGACAATTGGAAGACAACTCGTATGAGCAAGGTGGATTTATCACTTATCCGTTTGGCTTTGTATGAGATGCGTTACGATGATATACCAAAGGGTGTAGCAATAAACGAAGCAGTTGAATTAGCTAAGAAATACGGAACTGATTCATCATCAAGCTTCGTAAATGGTGTTTTGGCAAAATTCAATGAATAAGAATATATATTCAGTAGGACAGATAAATTCATATATCAAAAACATGTTTTCCCAGGATTTTATGCTGGGAAATATTTCCATAAAGGGAGAAGTGTCCAACTGTAAATATCATGGCTCGGGACATATATATTTCACATTAAAGGATAAGGACAGTGCTATATCTGCAGTAATGTGGAAAAGTCAGGTGCCGAGAGGGTTGCAGTTTAATATGAGAGACGGTGACCAGGTAGTAGTTACAGGTTCTGTGGAAGTCTATGAGCGTGGAGGCGTATATCAGATTTATGCCAAGACCATAGAGAAGCAGGGTGAGGGTGATTTGTATCAGAAATTCCTGAAGCTCAAGGCGGAGCTTGAAGAGCTGGGAATGTTTGATGACATGTACAAGAAGCCTATTCCTAAATATGCCAAGACTGTGGGCATAGTCACTGCTTCTACAGGTGCTGTTATTCACGATATTATGCAGGTTACTCATAGAAGAAATCCTTATGTGCAATTGATTCTCTGTCCGGTGCAGGTTCAAGGTGAAGGCGCAGCGGAGAGTATCTGTATGGGTATTAACAGATTGGATGATATGGGACTGGATGTGCTTATAGTTGGTCGAGGCGGCGGTTCCATTGAGGATTTGTGGGCTTTTAACGAGGAGATAGTAGCTAGAACTATTTTCGAGTGCGAGACTCCGGTTATCTCTGCAGTAGGTCATGGCAGTGATGTAACCATCAGCGATTTTGTGGCTGATAGAAGTGCACCGACTCCGTCAGCGGCGGCTGAGTTGGCTGTATATGACTACAATGCATTGTTGGATAGAATTGAAAATATGTCAGAACAGTTATCCTATGGCATGAATTCTCAGATGGAGATGAAGCGCCAGGAGATTGCCAGCTTATGCAAGAATCTGACATATTTAAGCCCTCAGAGCAGATTGAATGAGGAGCGCCAGCGTCTGGTTAATATGGAAAATGAGTTGAGAACATTATTTGACAGAATATTAACTGAGAAGAGAAATCGTCTGGCTCTTGTTGCAGGCAGACTGGATGGCCTGTCACCTATGAAGAAATTGTCTCAAGGCTACAGCGTCACTTTGACAACTTCAGGTCAGAGGGTTAATTCAGTAAATGCAGTGGAGACAGGAGAGTCTGTGGAGATATATGTGGAGGATGGCAGAATTGATGCTACTGTCACCGGTGTCAGAAAGGAAGATAGATAATGTCAGAGGAAAATGTTAAGACAGATAATCTCAGCATGGAACAACATTTGAATGAGATAGAAGCTCTCATTGCAAAGCTTGAGGATAGAAATATATCCATTGAAGATTCATTTGCATATTACAAGGCTGGTATGGAACATATTGCTGCTTGTAATTCTCTGATGGATGCAGTGGAGAAGAAAGTCAAGGTTTTGAACGAGCAGGGAGATTTAGTAGATTTTCAGGAGGTATAATGTCATGGAAATTAATAAGGAGTTATCGTATAGAGCAGCAGAGGTAGATAGAGTTATCTATTCTTATTTACCAAGTGATCAGCATGGTTATCAGAAGACGGTTATGGAGGCTATGAATTATAGTGTCCTGGCTGGAGGAAAGAGAATTCGTCCGATTCTCATGTTGGAGACTTATAAATTATTTGGAGGAAGTTCCAAAGCTATTGAGCCATTTATGGCTGCCATTGAAATGATTCATACATATTCATTGGTGCATGATGATTTGCCGGCAATGGACAATGATATGCTCAGACGAGGCAAGCCAACTACTCATGCTAAGTATGGCGAGGCAATTGGTATTCTGGCTGGAGATGGACTTCTTAATTATGCATTTGAGACAGCTTTACAAGCTCTTGATATAGAACCTGACAACAAGGCTGTGTATAAGTCACTTCAGGTATTGGCCAAGAAGGCTGGAATCTACGGTATGATTGGTGGCCAGGTTGTAGATATAGAAGCTGACAAACAATATGGTATCTCCAAGAACAGATTGGATTTCATATATGAGTTAAAGACTGGTGCACTTATTGAAGCCGCTATGATGATAGGAGCTTATCTTGGTGGAGCGAACCAGGATGAGGTGAATCAGATTGAGCAGATGGCCAAGAAGATCGGATTAGCCTTCCAGATTCAGGATGATATTCTGGATGTAGTAGGAGACGAGGAGAAGCTTGGCAAGACAGTGGGAAGTGATGCCAAGAATCAGAAGGCTACTTATATAGTATTTGAAGGTTTGGATAAAGCCAAGGATGATGTGGAGAAATTGACAGAGGAAGCTATCAAGATTTTGATTGATTTCCCTTATGAGAATATTTTCCTAGAAAAACTTATCATGTGGTTAGTGATGAGAGATAAATAGAGGTAGTACAATGGTACTTGATAAAATAAATCAGGTTAATGATGTGAAGAAGCTCACCAAGGAAGAAATATCGGTGTTGCCCCATGAGATAAGAGAGTTTCTTATTGAAAAACTGTCTGTGACAGGTGGACATTTGGCGCCAAACCTTGGAGCTGTAGAATTAACCATTGCATTGCATTTGGCTTTTGATTTGCCAAAGGACAAGATAATCTGGGATGTGGGACATCAGTGTTACACACACAAGATTCTCACAGGCCGCAAGGATGGATTTGATAAATTGCGTACCTACGGTGGAATCAGTGGATTCCCAAAGAGGGAAGAGAGCGACTGCGATGTATTTGACACAGGGCATAGTTCTAATTCTATTTCAGCTGGAATAGGAATGGCCTGGGCCAGAGAGCTACAACATGAAGACTATCATGTAATCTCAGTGATTGGCGATGGAGCCATGACTGGTGGAATGGCTTTCGAGGGACTCAATAATGCTCTGACTTTAAAGAAGAATTTCATTATTGTATTAAATGACAATAATATGTCTATATCAGAAAATGTAGGTGGATTGTCACAGCAGCTTGCCAAGATGCGTACCAGCGAAGGCTATATAGGCCTCAAGGGAGATGTGCAGAACTCTCTGGAAAAGATTCCTGTATACGGCGAGAAACTGGTAACCAGCATCAAGAAAACCAAGAGCTCCATTAAGCAGATGTTTGTTCCAGGTATGATGTTCGAGGAAATGGGAATCATGTACTTAGGACCTGTGGATGGGCACAATATTAGTGCTATGGTAAATATTTTCAAGGAAGCTGCAATGGTGCAGGGACCGGTTATAGTTCATGTTATTACGAAGAAAGGTTATGGCTATGAACCTGCGGAGAGACATCCATCCAGATTTCATGGCACAGCACCTTTTGATATTGAAACAGGTATTCCTAGTAACCATGGTGATGCGTCCTACACAGATATTTTCTCAACTGTTATGCGCAAGATGGGCGACAGAGATGAGAAACTTGTGGCTATTACTGCAGCTATGGCAGAGGGTACAGGCCTCAAGAGATTTAGAAATATGTTCCGGGATAGATTCTTTGACGTTGGAATTGCAGAGGAACATGCAGTGACATTTGCAGCAGCTATGGCAACTGGTGGTATGAAACCAGTGTTTGCTGTTTATTCTACATTTCTACAGAGAGCTTACGACCAGGTATTAATTGATGTATGTATGCAGAATTTGCCGGTGGTATTTGCGGTAGATAGAGCTGGACTCGTGGGAAGTGATGGAGAGACTCATCAGGGTATCTTTGATATTTCCTATCTGACATCAATGCCGAATATGGTTGTGATGGCTCCAAAGAATAAGTGGGAACTGTCAGATATGTTGAAATATGCCATTGATTATAATGGACCTATTGCATTGAGATATCCAAGAGGTCGAGCATATGATGGGCTTCATGAACTTAGAGCTCCTATTGAACTTGGTAAATGTGAAGAGCTATTTCCAGGGCAGGATGTGTTAATCTTCGCTCTTGGAAGTATGGTGCAAACCAGCGTGGATATGCTTCCTATTTTGCAGGAGGCTGGAATTAATCCTACTGTGGTAAATGCCAGATTTGCGAAGCCATTTGACACAGAATATCTGATGCAGCATATGAAGGAATACAAGCTTGTAGTTACTATGGAGGAAAATGTTATTACAGGTGGTATGGGTCAGCAGATTCATAAATTCTTATATGACAATGGCTACGAGGGTGAGGTTATGAATGTGGCCATTCCAGATGAGTTTGTGCAGCATGGCAATGTGGATATTCTCAAGGAGATGCTTCATATAGATGCCAAGTCTGTGGCTACAGAGATCATTAACCGTATGTAGATGGATTTGGTTAATAGCGGTTTTATATTTATAGCCTTATTCTGCAAGTGAGCAGATGGAATACGGATTTTTGTGAGTGAGCAGAAAGAATTATGATAGAAATAAGGAATTGGAATAGATGAAAGAGAGACTGGATGTACTTCTGGTGAATCGCGGGTTGGCTCCATCGAGAGAGAAGGCCAAGACCATGATAATGGAGGGAAATGTCTTCGTTGATGGTCAGCGTGAGGACAAGCCGGGTACAGGATTTAATACAGAAGTTGATATTGAAGTGAGAGGCAATACATTAAAGTATGTAAGCCGAGGCGGTCTAAAGCTTGAGAAGGCCATGTCTCATTTTGATATTACCTTGGAAGACAAGATATGCATGGATATCGGTGCATCTACTGGTGGATTTACAGATTGCATGCTTCAAAACGGAGCATCCAAGGTATATTCCGTTGATGTAGGATATGGACAGTTCGCATGGAAGCTGCGTCAGGATCCTAGAGTAGTATGCATGGAGAAAACCAATATCAGATATGTAACTCCAGAGGATATAGATGATAAATTGGATTTCGCATCTGTGGATGTATCATTTATCTCACTTACCAAGATTTTGCAGCCAGCATATGAGCTGTTAAATGATGGTGGAGAGATGGTATGTCTCATTAAGCCACAGTTTGAAGCTGGCCGTGAGAAGGTTGGCAAGAAGGGTGTAGTGAGAGATCCGGCAGTTCACAAGGAAGTCATCAACAAGGTTATTGATTTCGCCTTGGAGAACAAGTTCGATGTATTGAATCTGGAATATTCTCCAATTAAGGGACCAGAGGGAAATATTGAATATCTGGTTCATATTAAGAAGACAAATGAAACTGGCAACATCGTAGATACAGAAAAGGTAGATGTTGATGCGGTTGTTACAGCTGCACATTCATCGTTGGACAAATAATGAAGAAATTTTTCATTGTGGCAAGAGATGCCGAAGCTGAAAATGCAAAAATCACACAGAATATTGTGAAATATATAGAAGAAAAGGGCGGAGTCTGCGGTCATGGAGTGAATCCAAACGATGATTCAGAGGGAGAGCGCCTGCAGGTTCCAGAAGGAACAGAATGCATCCTCACCATAGGCGGAGATGGTACATTGATTCGAGCTGCCCAGAACACCTTTGGACAGAGGATCCCTCTTATTGGAATCAACTGTGGTCACCTGGGTTATCTATGTGATTTGAATTCGGAAAATGTATATGATGCTGTGGACAGACTTATGGCAGATGAGTATGAAGTGGAAGATAGAATGATGCTGTCTGGTCATATTATTGATGCCAATGGTCATAAACAGCATGGCATTGAAGCATTAAATGATATTGTACTTGCCAGCTGTCACGGTCTTCAGGTTATGCATGTGAAGGTATATGTAAACGGCGCATATCTGTATGATTACAACTGTGATGGAATAATATTTTCCACACCGACAGGATCAACAGCTTACAACTTGTCGGCAAATGGTCCTATTGTAAATCCTAATACTAGCGTTATATTGCTGACTCCTATTAATCCACATACTTTAAATGCAAGAAGTATTGTGTTGGATCCAGGAGATGAGCTGGTTGTGGAAGTGAAGTCCAGAAGACCAGGAGAGAAGGAGTTTGCTGAAATAAGCTTCGATGGTAATCATCGTAGAACATTGGCTGAGGGAGAGAAGTTATTGGTTCATAGAGCAAAGGAGAAGACCAAGATGATTCGGTTGACCAATGCCAGCTTCCTAGAGCGTATAAGAACCAAGTTACAGGCAAATTAGAATAAAGGATAAGGGTATGAAATCAGAAAGACAGGCGAAGATATTAGATCTGATTGTAAAGAAGGAAATTGGAACACAGGAAGAACTGACAGTGGAGTTGGAGAAGGCTGGCTTCGTTGCAACTCAGGCTACTATTTCTCGTGATATTAGAGAAATGAAATTGACCAAGGTAGCTATGAGTGATGGGAAACTTCGTTATGTGGCATATAGAAAGACAGAAGAAGATCTTATGGAGAAATATACCAGAATATTCAAGGACGGATTTATCTCCATGGACAATGCCCAAAACACTTTAGTTATTAGAACTGTCTCAGGTATGGCTATGGCAGTTGCCGCAGCTTTGGATCATATGGAGTTGCCTGAGATAGTAGGCAGTATTGCCGGTGATGATACGATTATGTGCGCTATACGTAGCGTAGATGATACAATAGCAGTCATGGAAAGATTAAGAAAGGTTGTTGATGAAACATCCGTATAATAAAGAGGGAAAGGAAAAATATGCTGGAGAATTTACACGTCAAAAATCTCGCCCTCATTGAGGAGGAGGACATTACCTTTCTCGATGGACTGCACATCTTATCCGGTGAAACCGGAGCGGGAAAGTCCATCATTTTAGGTGCTCTGGGGTTAGCACTGGGAGGAAAAGCCCCGAAGGAAATGCTCAGGGACAATGAGCAGGAAGCTTTGGTTGAAGCTGTATTTCGCGTGACAAGTGACAGACAGCGACAGGAATTAATGGAGGCAGATGTTTCAGTCTATGATGATCAGGTGATTCTAAGTAGACGAATATCTGAGACAAGAAGTGTGGCCAAGATAAATGGTGAGACAGTACCTGCCAATAAGTTGAAGCAGGTGGGTTCAATATTTATTGATATCTATGGTCAGCAGGAGCATCAGTCATTAATTCATAAGAAGAAACATTTGGAATTAATAGATGACTATGCCAAAGCGGAAATAGGACAACTGAAGAGTGAATTGAAATCTGCATACAAGGAGTATGTGGAGAAGAAACAGGAGCTTGACTCAGCCAACATGGATGAGTCCTCAAGACTGAGGGAGATATCATTTCTTGAACATGAGATAGCGGAGATATCGGGTGCAAGTCTCAAGGTCGGAGAGGATGAAGAACTGGAAGCTAAGTATAAGAAGATGAGCAACAGCAAGCGAATTATGGAAGCTCTGGGAATAGCTAGAAATAATACTGCTGACACAGGTGGTGCTTCTGATATGATTGGAAGAGCTGTGAGAGAACTAATGATGGCAGCCAATTATGATTCAGATATTGAATCCCTGGCTGGCATGTTATCTGAGGTGGAGAATCTACTGGGAGATTTCAATCGTGAATTGGCAGATTATATGTCGGACGCAGAATTTGACGGGGAGGTTTTCGCGGATATTGAGAGCAGACTTAATTCAATCAATCGTCTGAAGGACAAATACGGAAGTACTATAGAACTGATTTTAGAGACTTTGGATGAGAAGGTTGCCAGAGTGGATAAGCTTCGAAGCTTTGAAGATTATTATAATAATCTGAAAAAAGAATGTCAGATGGCTCAGGACAGACTGGAAGAATTATCTATGCAGCTTAGTATAATCCGTAAGGAAAATGCCAAGAAGTTCTCGAAATTATTGCAACAGGCATTGCAGGATTTAAACTTCTTAGATGTACAGTTTGATACGAAGTTTGAGAGATTAAGGGATTATACCGTGGATGGAATTGATGATGTGGAATTCATGATTTCCACCAATCCAGGAGAAGCATTAAAGCCATTAAAGGATATAGCTTCAGGTGGTGAGATGTCCAGAGTTATGCTTGGAATCAGAACTGTTATGGCGGAAAATGATAATATTGATACTCTGATATTTGATGAGATTGATGCCGGTATCAGTGGAAGAACAGCTCAGGCTGTCTCTGAGAAACTGAAAATGGTATCCAAAGGTCATCAGGTTATATGTATCACTCATTTGCCACAGATTGCTGCAATGGCAGATCAACATTATCTCATTGAGAAATCAGTATTGGATGGTTCAACTATTTCTTCTATACAGGCACTTGATTATCACGATAGCGTGAAGGAATTGGCCAGAATGCTTGGAGGAGCAGAGATAACTCAGACAGTACTTGATAATGCCAAAGAAATGAAGGATTTGGCTATGACTATGTAAAATAATATAAGCTGATACCCCAATTGATTTGAGGTATCAGCTTTTTTGTTTAAGCACAGCTTAGCTTACGAGTCTCTCTTGAATAGAAATAAGGATGGTCTGATAGAATTTCATCCACACTGACTTCCGTCTCATTCACATTTTGAATCATCTGAGTGACATATTCCATATCATCCACGGCGGAGGCAGGCAGGTATATTATCTCATGGATACTGCTTGGTATAATAATCAGATCCTGATCTAATTCATCAGCACATTTCTGAAGTTGATTCTGGTATAACAAGGCAGTGGCACCATGACATTTGATACTGTTGCTAAGTACATAGAGCTTCAGAGGCAACAGAGAATCATAGTCCAAATCCCAATCACCATTTGATAGAAAATTTTTCAGGACTTCTGCAATGGGCTTTATAACAGCTGGAAACATCTTGTGGGTGTTGCGCTTGGCCTGGGCGTAGATGTCCTTTACAGTCACATTCCACATTTCCAGATGCTCATTATTGATCTGAATGGAAGCGGTAGCACCCTGGAAGTAATCATTTGTCAAATTATTTTCCGGAATAGAATAGTAGAAAATGATAGCCAAATCCAGATAAGGTACAAAAGGAATTCCCTCCAACAGCTCCTGATTCTGATTGAGATTAATGAGACGGTATACAATATGATCTTTCACCTGGTTATAATCTGTGAAAGATTCAATATCGAAATTCTCATCCATCTTGTTTTGCTCATAGCAATTGACAATCTGCTGGACAATCTCATGGAAGTCATAGGTATTCTGTTGATACATATCATAATAGTAATTCAGATAAATAGTTGGGGAAATGTTGAGACCGGATTGGGACATAATAAGCCCGTCCAATCGTAGATTGTTGTTCTTCAATATTTCTTTGGTAGAAATATCGAATTCAGATCCCATTAGATCTTGTAATTCAGCAAGAACCTCTTGCTTAAATGTGTCATATGTCATAAAAACCTCCGTTTCCTGACATAGGCCACTTGGAGAGAGCTCCTGATCAGACTCGAACTGACGACCTACTGATTACGAATCAGTTGCGCTACCAACTACGCCACAGAAGCGAACATATAGATTATATATAATTCAACTTTTTTTGACAATGGATTTAAAGGAGATTTTTTATGGAAATATGTACCATAAAAAAACCTGAAATCTTGTTTAATTATTTGAATATTGCTATAATGATGAAAGTTGAAAATCAATATAAGTAAATGATATTTCAAGGAGATTTAATATGGAAAAAGTTCTAAAGAAAATTACTAATGTAAAAAACGAGCCATTGATTCAATTAGTTATATTTGTTGTAGCAATGGTTGTAATGATTATAATCAGCAACCTGGTTGTTGGAATTCCAATTGTTCCGGTATGTGCAATTGCAATTCTTGAGGCCGTGTTAGCAGCTCTTTTAAATAGAATACCATTGTGGATTCATGGATTGGTAATTATTGCTCAGATAGTTGCCGGAATCATCTGTGGTAAGCTGGTATTTATGGCATTGATGGCAGTTGTATATGCTCTTGCAGTTGTATTACTTTTCTTTTGGAGCAAAAGATAGGAGATAGATTTGAAACAGAATTACCAATTGATGTTGGAAGAGACAATTCGGGAAATAACTGAGGGTAATAAGGTGCCGAAATTATTACTTCATAGTTGTTGCGCGCCTTGTAGCAGTTATTGCCTGGAATATTTATCGGATTATTTTGAAATAACAGTTTTCTATTATAATCCTAATATTTATCCTGATGAGGAATATTTCCACAGAGCCAGAGAACAACAGGCATTTATTGAGCGTTTCCCGGCAAAGCATCCAATCTCGTTTGTAGAGGGGGACTTTGACAAGGAGCGCTTTTTTCAAAGTGTGAAGGGTCTGGAAAATGAACCTGAAAGAGGGGCAAGATGTAATGTATGCTTCGAGTTGCGCTTAGGGGAAGCGGCTTCGATGGCACGCCAGATGAATATGGATTATTTCACCACGACTCTGTCCATAAGTCCTATGAAGGATGCTGCTTTGTTAAATGATATTGGCAGCAAGATGGAAGAGAAATACGGAGTGAAATATCTGCATTCAGATTTCAAAAAGAAAAATGGATACAAGCGTAGCTGTGAATTATCACAGGAGTACGGTATGTATAGACAAGACTATTGTGGTTGCGTGTTCTCATATAATGAGAGTAAGGCGCGTAGAATGGAGCAGAAAGGACAATAAGTTATGGCACAATTATGGGGTGGTAGATTCACCAAGGCAACTGACAAATTAGTTTATGAGTTTAATGCATCTATAGGTTTTGACCAGCGTTTCTTCAAGGAAGATTTGCAGGGCAGCCGCGCTCATGTACGTATGCTGGCTAAGCAGGGTATTCTCACAGAGGTAGAAAGAGATGAGATTCTGGCTGGATTAGATGGGATTGAAGCCGATGTGGAAGCAGGTAAGCTTGAGATAACATCAGAGTATGAGGATATACATAGTTTTGTAGAAGCCAATCTGATAGACAGAATTGGTGACGCTGGCAAGAAGCTTCATACTGGTAGAAGTAGAAATGATCAGGTGGCTTTGGATATGCGTCTGTATACTAGAAGTCAGGTTTTATATACAGAGAGTCAGATTAATCATTTGCTTCATACTATTTTACATATTATGGAGGAAAATACTGAGACTATTATGCCGGGATTTACACATCTTCAGAAGGCACAGCCAATTACTTTGGCCCATCACTTGGGAGCTTATTTTGAAATGTTTAGAAGAGATGAGCTTCGTCTGCAGGATATTTATAATAGAATGAATTATTGCCCGCTTGGCTCAGGTGCTTTGGCAGGAACTACATATCCGCTGGATAGAGATTATACTGCTGAACTTCTGGATTTCTATGGCCCTACAGAAAATAGTATGGATGGTGTGTCTGACAGAGACTATCTCATTGAATATCTGTCAGCGCTTTCTACAATAATGATGCACCTCAGCAGATTTTCTGAGGAGGTTATAATCTGGAATTCTAATGAATACAGATTTGTGGAAATTGATGATGCTTACAGTACTGGAAGCAGTATTATGCCTCAGAAGAAGAATCCTGATATTGCGGAGCTTGTTCGTGGTAAGACTGGAAGAGTGTATGGTGCTTTGATGTCCCTGCTTACTACTATGAAGGGAATTCCACTTGCATATAACAAGGATATGCAGGAGGACAAGGAGATGGCCTTCGATGCCATGGATACAACAAATGGATGTATTCAGCTTTTTGATGGAATGCTTGAGACTATGGAGTTCAATAAGGACAATATGGAAGCTAGTGCCAAGAACGGATTTACCAATGCTACAGATGCAGCAGATTATCTGGTAAATCATGGAGTGCCTTTCAGAGACGCACACAGTATTATCGGTCAGGTGGTACTTTATTGCATAGATAGAGGAATTGCCATTGATGATATGACCCTTGAGGAATTGCAGGCTATCAGTCCTGTCTTTGAGGAGGATATTTATGAGGCTATTTCCATGGATACATGTGTAAATAAGCGACTTACAATTGGAGCTCCTGGTAAGGAAGCTATGGAACAGGCTATAGAGAATTATAAAGAGTATTTGGCTGAATAACTATAGAGAATAGTGGCCTGAGTAAATCATTAGTTATAAATCAGTTTTATGATGTGTAATAAATAATTATGTATAAAAGATTTATAAAAAAACACAATGCTTTGTGTAAAATGTAGGAATTGCCCATTTCCCCTTGTAATTTACAGGAAATTCATTTAATATATTTTGCTAGATGGACAGTTGTTTGTGAGCGACGGACAACATCCGGTTTGAAGTATATTATAGGGGATGTAGGAAAGGCTACATCGCAGGAAAGACGAGGAAGTAATCATGAGTGAGAAATTAAGAGTAGGTATTCTTGGAGGAACAGGAATGGTAGGTCAGAGATTTATATCTCTGTTGGAGAACCATCCTTGGTTTGAAGTTACAACAATTGCAGCAAGTCCAAGAAGTGCTGGTAAAACATATGAGGAGGCTATTGGCGACAGATGGAAGATGGATACTCCAATGCCAGAAGCTGTGAAGAAGATCGTAGTTAAGAACGTAAATGAAGTTGAAGCTGTTGCTTCAGAAGTTGACTTTGTATTCTCAGCTGTTGATATGACTAAGGATGAAATCAAGGCTATCGAGGAAGCATATGCCAAGACAGAGACACCTGTTGTATCCAATAACAGTGCTCACAGATGGACACCTGATGTACCAATGGTAGTTCCAGAAATTAATCCGGAACATATGAAGGTTATTGAGTTCCAGAAGAAGAGACTTGGAACAACAAGAGGATTCGTAGCAGTTAAGCCTAACTGTTCTATTCAGTCATATGCCCCAGTTCTTACTGCATGGAAGGAATTTGAGCCATATGAGGTAGTAGCAACAACATACCAGGCTATTTCAGGTGCTGGTAAGACATTTAAGGATTGGCCTGAAATGGTTGAAAATATTATTCCATTTATCGGTGGTGAGGAAGAGAAGTCTGAAAAAGAGCCACTTAGAATCTGGGGACATATTGATGAGGAGAAGGGCGAAATTGTACCAGCTACTTCACCAGTGATTACATGTCAGTGTATCCGTGTTCCAGTATTAAATGGACATACAGCGGCAGTATTTGTTAAGTTCAAGAAGAACCCAACCAAAGAGCAGCTTATTGCAGCGTTAGAGAATTACTCTGGTGTACCACAGGAGCTTAACCTTCCAAGTGCTCCAAAGCAGTTCATCCGCTACATGGAGGAGGATAACAGACCACAGGTACAGCTTGATGTAAACTATGAGAATGGTATGGGTATTAGTGTAGGTCGTATCCGTGAGGATAGCGTATATGATTGGAAGTTCGTAGGACTCTCACATAATACTGTAAGAGGAGCTGCTGGTGGTGCTGTACTCTGTGCAGAACTTCTCAAGGCTCAGGGATATATCACAAAGAAGTAATTGGTTGATATAGAGTATATGTCATTTAATTGGATGAAGTATATCTTGTACTGATTTGTTGATTTGATAATATATATCTTGTACTGATTTGTTGATTTGATGAAATATATTTTGATATTAAGCTATTAATTGAATGAAGTATATTTTATATATAAGAGGGTGGATATTTGCTTGATTATAGGCAGGTATCTACCTTCTTTTTGTGGTCAAATAATAAAATTTATATTTAATTTTATGGCTGTTTTTCTGTTGTTATTTTCTCTAGGATTTACTATAATATTTTCTATGCGCGAGATGATTCCCATTCTTGTTTTTTATAGTAGTAATATGGATACGAAAGTACGGTTGGAATTGGTATTAATGTAAGAAACATCCGTATTTAGTGGCGACTAGGCCATTAGAATGCGGATGAAATTAGCATTAATAAGATTTTTATCTGTATGAAGTAGTAATCTGGACAAGAAATTACGGATGAAATCGGAATTAATGTGAGAAACATCCGTATTTAGCGGCAACTAGGCCATTAGAATACGGTTGGAATTGGATTTAATAAGATTTTTATCTGTATGAAGTTGTAATCTGGATACAAAAGTACAGTTGAAATTGGTATTAATGTGAGAAACATCCGTATTTAGCGGCAACTAGGCCATTAGAATGCAGATGAAATTAGCATTAATAAGATTTTTATCTGTATGAAATAGTAATTTGGATACGAAAGTACGGATAAAATTTGGTAGTATTGAGATTTTAGCCGTATGCAGGGAAAATCTGGCCGTGAAAGTACGGCTGAAATTGGCATTAATATAAAAAATAGCCGTATGTAGCAATAGCTAAGCCGTGAAAATACGGACGAATTTGGAAAGGTAGAGACAATGGTAATTAGAAGTCAAGAACTGAAGAAGTTAGAAGGAATATATAAGAAATCCGGCAACAATCTGGTGCTCATGTATGGAGCAAGAGGATGTCAGAAGGAACAACTATTACAATTATTTATTAGAGAGAAGAAATTCTTCTATTTCAGATGTCCTAATTCTTCGGTTGAAGAGATTAATAGAGAAATTAAACGTCAATTGGAACAGGAGTATGAAATCACTTTATCTACTGGTGATTATGACGAATGTTTTAACAGAGTAAAGAGCGGAGATTCATCAAAGCTTGTTTTAATAATTGATGAGTTCCAGAACATTGCCAAGAAGGATAAGTCATTTTACGAGAGCATATTGAAGCTGAAGGCTCATAGATTATATCCGGGACCAGTTATGATTATATTATGTAATTCGGGATTGTCATGGACAGACCGTGAGATGGATGAGGTATTAGGCGATGACATTACAGCCATAGATTACAAAATCAGACTTGAGGATGTGAATTTCATTGATGTAGTTCGAGCATTTCCTAATTATAGTGTGGCTCAGTGTATTCAAACTTACGGAATTATTGGGGGAGTACCAGAGTACTTAAACAGATGGAATGGCAAGAAGTCTATTAAGGAGAATATTTGTAACAATATTTTAAATCCTAATGGATATCTATTTAATGAGGCGGAGGCATATATTTCTTCTGAACTGAGAGAGTTGTCTGTGTATGAGACAATTCTGTCATCATTGGCTCGTGGTAATGAAAAGCTGAATGATCTGTTCATTGATACAGGCTATTCCAGAGCCAAGATTAGTGTGTATATGAAGAATCTGGCAGCCTTTGATGTGGCTGATAAGATAGTGTCCTTTGAGACTGGAGGCTGGAGCAATGCCAAGAAGGGCATCTATAGAATTAAGCATAATCTGGTAAACTTCTGGTTTACATTTGTATATCCAAATCAGTCGAAATTATTTACCATGACACCAGAAGAATTTTATGACAGATATGTTGCAAAAAACTTGCAAGAATATTTACAGAGATATTTTGTAAATGTATGTCAGGAATATCTGGAGCTGCTTTCAGGAATCAACAAGCTGCCTATTAAGATTGTAAAGACAGGCATCTGGCTTGGTAAGCAGGGAACTATTGATATTGTAGGTCAGGATAATGTTCGTGAAAATGTTGTTGGTATTTGCAATTGGAAGGATTCCAAGATGCGTTTTGAGGCCTATGAGAAATTGCAGGAGTCTATGAAGCAGGCCAGAATTACTGCAAAAAATATTTACATGTTCTCGGCTACAGAGTTTGATGACAAGTTGAAGGCTCTGGCTGAGGAAGATGATAGCCTGATATTAATTGATATGAAGGAACTGTAATAAATGGGGAAGAAGTTGATAATCACCGAGAAACCCTCGGTGGCCCGTGATTTTGCCAGAGTGCTGCATGTCAGCGGCAATAATAACGGTTATATAGAAAATGATGAATATGTAATTTCATGGTGTTATGGACATCTGGTTCAGCTGGTATATCCAGAGGATTATGATCCAAAATACAAATCATGGCGCTTGGAAGATCTTCCATTTCTGCCACAGGATTATAAGTACGGCGTGGTGGAAAGCGCCAAGGATCAGTATGTGGTTGTAAATAGCCTGTTGCACAGAGAAGATATTGATACAGTCTACTGGGCTGGTGACTCGGGAAAAGAAGGACAGACCATTGAGGAAAACATCCGCATCTATGGCGGTGTGCGAGACGGTATGGAGGAACTTCGAGTTTGGATTGATTCCCAGACTGATGACGAGATTATGCGTGGAATTCGCGAGGCTAAGCCTATGTCTGACTATGAGAGACTTGGTAAGTCAGGATTGATGCGAACTATTGAGGATTACGCTCTTGGAATTAATTTCTCGAGAGCTCTGTCTGTGAAATATGGTCGTATGATAAATGATGCTGCAGCAACTAAGAGTTACACTGCCATCTCTGTAGGTCGAGTTATGACCTGTGTACTGGGAATGGTAGTTAGACGTGAAAGAGAAATTCGTAATTTCACTGAAACACCATTTTACAGAGTGGTAGGTAATTTTACAGACGGCAAATTCAATGCAGAGTGGAAGGCGGAGGAAGGTTCAAAATATTTTGAATCACCGCTTCTTTATAAGGAAAATGGATTTAAGAAAGAGGAGAGTGCCAACAATCTGATTTCTGAACTTGCGGGGAAGGAAGCGATTGTTGAGGCCAAGGAAGAGACCACTTCCAAGAAGAAACCACCTCTTCTGTTTAATCTGGCGGAGCTTCAATCTGAATGTTCCAAGAGATTCAAGATAAGTCCTGCACAGGCTTTGGATGTGGCTCAGTTTCTCTATGAGCAGAAATTTACTACTTATCCGAGAACTGATGCCAGAGTTTTGACCAAGGCTGTGGCTGGAGAGATTACCAAGAACTTAAATAAGCTCAAAGCTTATCCAGATACGAGAGAGTTCGTGGATGATATTTTAAATAATCAGAAGTATGTAGGCCTTGAGAAGAGTAGATATACAGATGATTCCAAGGTTACTGATCACTATGCCATTATTCCTACTGGGCAGGTAAATGGTTTGGATAGATTAAATAGCATTCAAAGAGCGGTATATGATTTGATTGTGCGCAGATTTCTGTCTATTTTCTATCCTGCAGCAGAATACAAGAAGACCAAGCTTCATATTATGGTAGGACAGGAGAATTTCTATGTGTCCTGCAATCTGTTGGATAAGCCCGGATTTCTGCAGGTTGCCGGAATTCCTCAGAATGCCAAGGACTCTTCTGACAATGGAGATGATGGTGAGGAAAATGATGGTAACGACAAGGAAAAACTGGCTCAAGCCCTGGCAAGCATACAAAAGGGCGATGCCCTTGCTGTAAATGGCTATGAAATCAAAGAAGGTAAGACTTCTCCACCGAAGAGATATACTTCCGGTAATCTGATTCTGGCCATGGAAAATGCAGGAAATCTAATTGAGGATGAGGAACTTCGTGAGCAGATAAAGGGTTCTGGAATTGGTACTTCTGCTACTCGTGGAGATATTTTAGAGAAGCTTGTTAGAATTGGATATTTAAATCAGAATAACAAAACACAGATTATCACTCCTGAGAATTTGGGAGAAATGATATATGAAGTAATTGTACTTTCTGCACCAAACCTGCTTAATCCTGAGATGACTGCATCCTGGGAGAAGGGATTGGAAGGCATTATAAATGGCACAGTTGATGATGTGGAATACCGCCGTAAGCTTGAGGATTACATTCGCACAGAGACACTGAAAATGGCAAACTCAAATCTCACATATGAGATTGCAGCCAATATTAATCAGTTTACCGGTAAAGATGCCAAGGGTATTGCAGCCAGAAAACCTCTAGGTGTGAAATGTCCGGTATGTGGCGGTGATATAATGACTACATCCTTTGGTTATGGCTGTGCAAATTATCGTAATGAGGATATTAAATGTAGATTTGCCATAGGAGAAATCTGTGGTGTTACAATTGATGAAGAACAGGTGAAGAAGCTGCTGACAGATGGTAAGTCTGATACAATTAGAGGTTTCAAGAACAAGGCCAAGAAGAGCTTTGATGCTGTTTTGAAACTGGAGCAAAATGAAGAGGGGAAATATGGTCTGGTATTCGATTTCACAGATGTGGCTCCAGCAGTTGTGGAAGGTGTGAAATGTCCTAACTGTGGCGGAGATATTATTGAGAAAGCTAATGGTTATAGTTGTAGCAACTACAATGGAGATGATCCTCAGTCTTGCCGTTTCTATATTGGCAAGAAGATTGCTTCCAAAGCAATATCAACTGTCAATGTGAAGGAACTTCTCAGTGAGAAGAAGACCAAAACTTTGCGAGGTTTCAAGGGCAAGAGTGGCAAGAAATTTGATGCATGTCTGAAGTTAGAAGCAGATGATACTGGTAAATATCAGGTGGTATTTGATTTTGACAATGTGGAAGCCAATGTGGTGAAAGATGCAAAATGTCCATTCTGTGGTGGCCAGATTATAAAGACTTATACCGGTTTTAATTGTGAGAATTATGATTATAGAAATCCTGATTCTAAATGTAAATTTGGTATGGGTACAATCTGTGGCGTGAAACTTAATGATGGACAGATTCGTGAACTTACTGAGAAGGGGATTACTGGAGAAATAAAAGGATTTAAATCTAAGAAGGGTACAACCTTTGATGCGAAGCTTTGCGTAGGCAAAGATGGAACCGGTGGATTTGATGGTATTAAATTTGTATTTCAGGATAGAGCGGATGTAAATAATAATAATCAACCTGCTGATTCATCAGTGGAAAATAATAACAATAATATAGGAGGCGTGGAAAATGGAAACAGCCAAAATTAGTAATATGTATGATTTGAGTCATACAATTGCAGCAAAATTATTTGAGGATAAGACATATCCATGGGAGGTTCTTGGAGATATCAAGAATTTCATAATGGAATTAGGTCCTACATTGGATGAGGATAAATATACAAGAATAGGAGATAACATTTGGGTGGCAAAATCAGCTACAATTGCTCCTACAGCTTGTTTAAATGGACCACTTATAATTGATGAGGATGCTGAAATCAGACATTGTGCATTTATCAGAGGAAGTGCAATTATCGGAAAGGGTTCTGTGGTTGGAAACTCTACAGAAATCAAAAATGATATTATATTTGATAGTGTGCAGGTGCCTCATTATAACTATGTGGGAGACTCTATTTTAGGTTATAAGTCACACATGGGTGCTGGCTCAATTACATCCAATGTAAAATCTGACAAGACCCTTGTAGTTGTAAAGGACAGAGTAAATGGCGAGGAGATAGAGACAGGTCTGAAGAAGTTCGGAGCAATGCTTGGAGATTATGTAGAAGTAGGATGCAATTCAGTATTAAATCCCGGTACTGTAATCGGATGCCATTCTAATATTTATCCGACATCATCAGTTCGCGGAGTGATTCCAGCTAATTCTATTTACAAAGATATGAATAATATTGTGAGCAAAAATTAGAAAAAACTAGAAGTCTAGTACATAGTTTATACAAGAAATTGCTTAAATAAGGCACTTAACTACTAGACGAAAAACTTATAATATGCGAAAATAAAGACCGATATGTTAATGTCTATTTTTTAACATATTTATATGGTCGTTATAAAGTTCTAAAATCTCACATGAAAGTGTGATGAGCTTTAAAATGTATAATGAAAGGAGTTCTACAATGATTTACACAAAAGAAGTAGAGAACATGTGTCCTGTAGCAAAGGGCGCAAAGCATGATCCAGCTCCAATTCCTGAAGAAGGACAATGGGTACATGCAAAGAAGATTGAAGACATTTCTGGTTTCACACATGGTGTGGGCTGGTGTGCACCACAGCAGGGTGCTTGTAAGTTGTCTTTAAATGTAAAGAAAGGTGTTATTGAGGAAGCATTGGTTGAGACAATTGGATGTTCTGGTATGACACATTCAGCAGCTATGGCAGCTGAAATCTTACAGGGTAAGACAATTCTTGAAGCATTAAACACAGACTTGGTTTGTGATGCTATCAATACTGCTATGAGAGAGTTATTCCTTCAGATTGTATACGGACGTACACAGTCTGCATTCTCTGATGACGGACTTGCAATTGGTGCTGGTCTTGAAGATTTAGGAAAGGGACTTCGTTCTCAGGTTGGTACAATGTACGCAACAAAGGAGAAGGGTGTTCGTTACCTTGAGATGGCTGAAGGTTATGTAACAGGTATCGCTCTTGACAAGGATAACTGTGTAGTTGGTTACCAGTTTGTTTCTCTTGGAAAGATGACTGACTTTATCAAGAAGGGTGACGATGCTAACACAGCTTGGGAGAAGGCTTCTGGTTCATACGGAAGAGTTACTCCAGAGCAGGGTGTTGTTAAGATCATCGACCCACGTCAGGAATAATAGGAAAGGAGAAATACAATGGCTTTATTTGAATCATATGAAAGAAGAATTGATCAGATCAACGCTGTTCTGAATCAATATGGAATCAGCTCAATTGAAGAAGCTGAGAAAATCACAAAGGATGCTGGACTTAACGTATATGATATGGTTAAGGGTATTCAGCCAATTTGTTTTGAGAATGCTGCTTGGGCTTACACAGTAGGTGCAGCAATCGCTATCAAGAAGGATTGCCGCAAGGCTGCTGATGCTGCTGCAGCAATCGGAGAGGGACTTCAGTCTTTCTGTATTCCAGGTTCAGTTGCTGACCACCGTAAGGTAGGTTTGGGACATGGTAACCTTGGAAAGATGTTATTAGAGGAAGAGACAGAGTGCTTCTGTTTCTTAGCAGGACATGAGTCATTCGCAGCTGCTGAAGGTGCTATCGGTATTGCTGAAAAGGCAAACAAGGTTCGCCAGAAGCCACTTCGCGTTATCCTTAACGGTCTTGGAAAAGATGCTGCTCAGATCATCTCTCGTATTAATGGATTTACATTCGTTGAGACAAAGTATGATTATAAGACAGCTACATTAAATATTATATCTGAGACACCATATTCAGATGGTCTCCGTGCATCAGTTAAGTGCTATGGTGCTGATGATGTTCAGGAAGGTGTTGCAATTATGCATCATGAGAACGTAGGTGTATCTATTACAGGTAACTCTACAAACCCAACTCGTTTCCAGCATCCAGTAGCTGGTACATACAAGAAGGAATGTATCGAGCAGGGTAAGAAGTACTTCTCAGTTGCATCAGGTGGTGGTACAGGTCGTACACTTCACCCAGATAACATGGCTGCAGGCCCAGCTTCTTACGGTATGACAGATACACTTGGACGTATGCACTCAGATGCTCAGTTCGCTGGTTCTTCATCAGTTCCTGCTCACGTTGAGATGATGGGACTTATCGGAGCTGGTAACAACCCAATGGTTGGTATGACTGTTGCTGTTGCTGTTTCAGTTGAGGAAGCTGCAAAGGCTGGCAAGTTCTAAGCTTTGTAAATATAATTTAAAAAATTATTAAAAATGATAAGAGCTCTTACACACATGACTGTGTAAGAGCTTTTTTCTTATTAGGGATTAGTTGATGGATATGATAAAATTATTAATAAATACGATGTAAACGATTCGTAGAGTGACTATTTTCATGAGTTAAATGTAAAATGGATTTACAAAAGTGAAAGTGTCAAAAGAAAAAATGGATAATAAGAGGAAAATATGTCAGAGGTTATTATAGAAGAATTAAAGAAACTACAGGATTCAGAGAATGCTTTATTTCAACAGAAACTGACTCCGGGTGTTGATGCTGATAGATTCCTGGGAGTGCGTGTTCCAGATTGTCGTAAATTGGCCAAGACTTTGATGAAAGAATATACAGATGATTCGAAAGCCTTTTTCAAGCAGTTGCCTCATTATTATTTTGATGAAAATATGCTTCATGGTCTAATGATTGCTGAGATAAAGGATTATGATGAGTGTATAAAGGAACTGGAATTGTTTCTTCCATATATAGATAACTGGGCAGTGTGCGATTCCATTTCTCCGGTATCATTTAAAAGAAACAGAGCAAAACTTATTTATAAATGTCAGGAATGGATTTCTTCAGAACATACTTATACATGTAGATTTGGAATGCTCATGCTTATGAAACATTTTCTGGATGAAGATTTTAAAGAGGATTATTTAAAACTTCCAGCGGATGTTGTGTCTGATGAATATTATGTCAATATGATGAGAGCCTGGTATTATGCCACAGCTCTTGCAAAGCAGTGGGATGCGACAATTCCCTATATCATTAATCAGGAATTAGATGTGTGGACACATAATAAGACAATACAGAAGGCGATAGAAAGTTATAGAATTACAACAGAACAAAAAGCTTATCTTAAGGGATTAAAAAGATCCTGAAAGCCTCGTATTAATTGGCATATGTGTTACAATATAAAAGGTTGATTTTCTATAGAGAGATGGAGGAGAAGTAAGTTGAAACCACAAGAATTACTGGATATTTTAAATGTTGCAGGAAGGTTGAAAACCACCACAAGACACTGCTACACTGAGGCTGACAGAAAGGAAAGTGTGGCTGATCACACATTTAGAATGGCTCTTATGGCAATGCTTATGGAAAGTGAGTTTCCAGATGCAGATATGAACAAGGTTATACGCATGTGTCTGATTCATGATTTAGGAGAAGCATTTACTGGAGATATTCCTTCTTTTTATAAGAACAGTCAGGATGAAGATGTGGAGGAGGATGTATTATTTAACTGGGTAGATACATTTCCTGAACCTGAGAGAGAACAGTGGTTTGCATTATATGAAGAAATGAATGCCCTAGAGTCTCAAGAAGCCAAGATATACAAGGCTATAGACAGATTGGAGGCAGTTATATCTCATGATGAATCCGATTTGGCTACATGGTTGCCATTAGAGTTTGATTTGAATCTGACATACGGCAATGAGAATGTGGCATTTTCTAAGTATTTGACAGAGCTTAAATCAGAAATAGATAAAATGACACACAAAGTAATCGATGAATACAGAGCTGACCAGTCTTAATGACTGTCAGCTTTTTTCTTGAATAGAAATATGGTTTGTAGTATAGTGGAAAGGTGTTTTTTACACAGAAGTATATTTTATAAAAGATGGAGAAAATGAATATGGAAAAAAGAGATAGTTGGGCTTCCAGAAGTACATTTATTCTGGCTTCTGTTGGTTCTGCAGTAGGATTAGGAAATGCATGGAGGTTCCCTGGACTTGCGGCCAAACATGGCGGCGGAACATTTCTTGTAGTATTTCTTATAGTATTATTTGCTATTGGTATTCCACTTCTTATGATGGAATTATCAATTGCCAGAAAGCTGCACAAGGGTGCAGCAGAGTCACTTCGTGGTATTAATAAGAAGATGGAACCAGTAGGTTGGGCTGCTACAGCAAATGCTTTTGTTATTGTAACTTATTACGCAATTGTATTTGCCTGGATTTTGCTTATGGTAGTAGGCGCATTTAAATTCGGTCATATGACTGGAGATGCTGTTGCTGCCAAAGGTGTATTTGAAAGCATGACCAAGACTACTTGGGATGTAGTGGGATATACAATTCCAATTCCTGTACTAATTGCTGCTATTGTAGCATGGGGATTGATGTATTATTGTATTCGCGATGGCGCAAGTTCAGTGGGAGCTGTTGTTAAATATACAGTAATGCTTCCTATAGTATTGCTTCTTGTATTGGCAATAAAGGGTTGTACAATGGATGGAGCCCTTGACGGATTAAAGATGCTATTTATTCCACAGTTGTCAGCTTTTTCAGATGCTTCACTTTGGATTGATGCCACAGGTCAGGTGTTCTATAGCTTGTCAATTATGATGGCTATTATGTTTGCATATGGATCATATCTTGATGCAGCTACAAACCTGGCAGAAGATTGTATGATTATTGCATTCAGTGATGCAGCTGTCAGTGTGCTCTCTGCCATTGTAATGTTTTCTACAATGGGTGGTGTTGGCATGCTTGATGAAATATCTGATTCAGGAATTGCTACAGCATTTCTTATATATCCACAGGCTATTGTAAATCTGACTAGTAATGGTGTGGTAAATGTAATTTTTGGTATAATTTTCTATCTTATGCTGGTAACACTTGCCATTGATTCAGCCTTTTCTATTGTGGAAGGCGTATCAGCATCTGTTTCAGATAAGTTTAAGTTGAATCCAAAGAAGACTACAATTGGAATTTGTACTATTGCTGGTATCATTTCTCTTATATACTGTACTAGAGCCGGTCTTGCTTGGCTTGATATTGTAGATAACTGGACTAATCAGATTAATCTGATTTTAATTGGTGTATTAGAGTGTATTGCAGTAGGCTGGATGTTTGATCCTGAAAAGGTTTTAAAACAGATTAACCTAAATGCAGACAGATTCAAAATGCCAAAGAAGTGGTTTGTACTTTCTGTAAAATATATATCTCCAATAGCATTGTCTGTATTGTTTGTATGGAATTTATATACTTTATTTGTTATAAAAGGCGGTCATTATGGTTATGCTTTCTGGGCTGAGTTTATTGGCGGCTGGTGTGTATCAGCTTTGGTTTTTGCCAGTGGATTTATTGTGAAACTGGTTGTGAAAATTAAGCAGAAGAAGGGCTTCGTTGAAAATGAAGTCGAATGGATAGATGAAGAATAAGAAATGAAAGATTTTAAAGAAGGATTAATGTCAGGCATACCTATAGGCCTTGGATATTTATCAGTATCATTTACATTTGGAATTATGGCGGTAGGTACCGGCTTATATTGGTGGCAGGCCACAATTATATCCATGCTTACAGTTACTTCTGCCGGACAGTTGGCGGGAATCGGCACAATGATTCATCCGGGATTGTATATGGAAATGTTGATTTCTCAGATTACAATCAATATCAGATATTCATTTATGTCCATATCCATTGGACAGAAGGCGGACAGTAAGTTCAAAGGAATATACAGATGGATATTGGGATTTATGATGACAGATGAGATTTTTGGCGTGGCCAGCAGTAGAAAATCTGTAAGCAGAAGTTTCTTTGCAGGCTTATGTGTATTTCCATATTTGGGATGGGCACTTGGTACTCTTGTTGGAGCCCTTCTTGGAGAGGTTCTACCGGGTTCTTTGTTAAGTGCTTTGGGAATTGCATTGTATGCTATGTTTATTGCAATTGTAGTTCCTGAGATGGAGAAATCAAAACCTGTTATTGTGGTTGTGTTAATTGCAATTATTATGAGTTGTGGATTTAAATATTTGCCGATTTTACAGGGAGTATCTACAGGAATTGCCATTACAATATGTGGAGTAGTAGCAGCTCTTGTGGGAGCAGTACTTTTCCCAATAGAGGAGGCGGAATCATGACAGGAGCATCCTTTTGGATTTATTTGGCTATTTTGGCTGGAACTACATATTTGGTGAGAGTGATTCCTTTCGTAGCCATTAAAAACAAGATTGAAAATAAATATGTGCAGTCATTTCTTTATTACATACCTTATGCGGTATTGTCTGCCATGACTATTCCGGCGGTTTTCTATTCTACAGATACCAGGCTGGGAGCAGTAGCAGGCGCTGTGGTTGCTGTTATTTTTGCCTTGAAGAAGAAAAGCTTGACGGTTGTAGCAGTTGCTGCTTGTGTGATGGTTTATGTGGTGGAAATGATATTATAGTGATTATGTAATTATGGTGGTCAGTGCGTTTGTGCTGACCATCTTGTTATTTGGATTAATATTTTGCTTCATCAAAGTCTCACTGTGCTATAATAAATGTATTATTGGACACAAGGGGAAGAACTATGAACATTGGTGACTTATTGAATAATCATTTACTTCTTGCATCTGCTTGCAGCTGGTTGGCTGCGCAGGTGCTCAAGACAATTATTTATGCAATTGTAAATCACACATTAGATATCAAGAGACTATTTGGCGACGGAGGAATGCCAAGCGGACATTCGGCTACAGTTACAGCTTTGGCTACAGCGGCAGCTATTGAATGTGGTTTTGATTCGCCTGTATTTGCAATGGCATTTATGATGGCGATCATTGTCATGCATGATGCTATGGGTGTGAGATTGGAAGCCAGCAAACATGCTAAGATGCTCAATGAGATTGTAGATTATCTCAATGCGGATATTCCTGTTGAAACCAGATTGAAGGAATTCCTGGGACATACTCCTTCTCAGGTTGTATGTGGAGCTTTGCTTGGATTGGTAGTTGCTATTATTTTCTGCTTTTATATCTAAAATCAAAGGGCTGAGATTCTGATTGGTGCCAGTTATATATTTTATGGGTTTTAGCTTGTTTTAAAACAGGAGATGTAAGCATATATGAAAGGGTTCGGTTATGAAAAATAAGAAATTATTGAATCTGTTAGCAATTATGCTCTGTTTAAATCTGACTTTGCTATCGGCATGTGCTGATAAGGGTGATTCCGAAAAGACTGACTCGAAACAGGTAGAAACAGAAGTGATACAGCAAATAACGGATGATAAGGCAACTCAGGAGGACACAGATTTGAATGGGGCAACTTCTATGAAATTACAGGTTCAGGGGACTGATTTGACAGATGCATCAGGTAAACCTATTCAGTTAAAGGGAATAAGCACCCATGGGCTGGTTTGGTTTCCACAGTATGTAAATAAAGATTGCTTTGCCCCATTTCAGAAAATGGGAGCCAATGTAATTCGTCTTGCAATGTACACAGGTGAGAATGGTGGTTATTGCAGCGGCGGAAATCAAACAGAGCTTATTAATCTGGTAAATAATGGAGTGGATTACGCAACTGAGCTTGGAATGTATGTCATTATTGATTGGCATATTTTATCGGACAATAATCCTCAGACAAATCAGCAGGCGGCAATTGATTTCTTCTCACAGATGTCGGCTAAATACAAGGATTATGACAATGTGATTTATGAGATTTGTAATGAACCAAATGGTGGCACTTCATGGTCACAGGTGAAGGAGTATGCCAATGCTGTGATTCCTGCAATAAGAGCCAACACTGATGCAGTTATTCTGGTGGGTACACCTCAGTGGTGTCAGCAGCTTGATCCTGTTATTTCTGATCCGATTACAGGATATGACAATGTAATGTATACTTTGCATTTCTATGCAGCAACCCATAAGGATGATTTGAGAAATCAGTTGGTAAGAGCCCATGATGCCGGCTTGCCGGTATTTGTATCTGAATATGGTATCTGCGATGCTTCAGGCAATGGCAACATAGATGAAGCTTCAGCTGATGCCTGGGTTCAGCTGATGGACTCTTATAATATAAGCTATGTATGTTGGAATTTATCCAACAAGAATGAGTCATCATCTGTTTTGAATTCTGGCTGTGACAAGATTTCAGATTTTACAGAATCAGATTTAAGTACATCAGGAAGATGGTTGATGAATGTTTTGGCATCCAAGTAGTCAGAGACATAGTAGCTTATTTTTGATACATATAATAGTTAGAAGAGATTTTGTAGAAATAATACTTGAAGAAATAATACCTGAAGAAATAATACTTGAAGAAATAATACTTGAAGAAGGCGGACTGGAAAATGAATGTTGAATTTATAACAGAGCTAAAAGATACTCATATACAGCCTCAGATGGCTCGTATCAGGGTGAAGTCTCTTGATGGTATATGGAAATGCAATGACAAGGATATAGTTGTTCCATTTCCACTGGAAAGTGATTTGGCCAATTATGAAGACAGAGATATATGTCTCAGTGAGAAATGGGATGGCAAGTTGACATATAAGACTACTTTCGTTATTCCAGAAGGTTTTGATTTGCCACGAATTCTGCTTCATTTTGGAGCAGTAGATCAGATTGCTGATGTATATGTGGATGATAAATTTGTAGGTCATCATGAGGGCGGATATCTGAAATTTAAATTCGACATAACAGAAGCAGTGTCAGGAACTATTGAGAATTCATCTCATGAACTTAGAGTAGAAGTTACAGACACACTGTCTCATGCTTATCCTTATGGCAAGCAGAGAATTGACCGTGGTGGCATGTGGTATACCAAGGTCAGCGGTATATGGAAGAGCGTGTGGCTGGAAAATGTTCCTGATATCTACATTGACAATTTGAAAATGACTAATACTTTGTCATCTGTTGACATAGAAGCTTGTATGAGTAACGGTGTGAGCATCTCGAAACATATTGATGTGGAAGAACCTATAAACTGGACTTTGCATAATCCTCATTTATATCCTGTGAAAATAACAGAGGGAGAGGATGAGGTTTATTCTTATTTTGCACTGAGGGTTTTCGATGAGCAGATGATAAATGGATATTTGCGAACCTGCTTAAATGGCAAGCCGATTTTCATGCATGGAGTTTTGTCTCAGGGATATTGGCCAGATGGTATTTACAGACCTAATGATCTGTCTCAATATGATGATGACATTTTGCGCATGAAGGAGCTTGGATTTAACATGCTTCGAGTTCATTGCAAAATTGAGGACGATTATTTCTACACCGCCTGTGACAGACTGGGAATGCTAGTGTGCCAGGATATGGTAAATAGTGGTGGATATCATTATTGGCGTGATACCATCTGGCCAACACTTACATTTAAAAGGAAAAAAGATACCAGATATGCCAAGGGCAAGGGCGTTAGAATTGAGCCAAAGAGCCAGTGGCGTGATGCATATGATGACGACTTCCGCAGAGAATTCTTCATTGAACATTGTAAAGCTACAATAGATCAGGTGAGAAATAATCCTTGTGTGGTTGTCTATACCATTTTCAATGAGGGATGGGGCCAGTTTGATAGTGACAAGGCTTATGAGATTTTAAAAGCCTATGATTCCAGCAGATTGTTTGATTCAACTTCAGGCTGGTTTGCACAGAAGGAGAGTGATTTTGATTCCTACCATGTGTACTTCTGGTATAAGAAATTGAAGCACAAGCATAAGCCTATGTTCTTAAAGGAATGTGGAGGTTATTCACTGCCTATACCAGGTCATATATGGCATAACAAAACCTATGGCTACGGTTCTTTCAAAACCAAAGAAGAACTTACGGCCAAAATATCTGATATGTATGAACATATGGTATATCCTATGATTCCATATGGATTGTGTGGTTGTATCTATACTCAGCTGTCTGATGTAGAGGAGGAAATCAATGGTATGTACACCTACGACAGACAGGAGTGCAAGGTCATCAAGGCCAGAATGCAGCAGATTAATGCACGCATAACAAGTATATACATGAAAAGTACAGAATTTTAATAATTTTTGTTGAATATATCAATATGAAAAATATAAAGCTTTGGGCATAATATTCATGGAAGCCTAAAGCTTTATTTTTATAAAAATTAGATATTGCGAAAGAAGATTATGTAATCATGGAAAATGATATTACAATTACTCAGGAGAATAAATTCCTGTTTTGCGAGAGTAGATGGACCTTTTGGATATTGACTCTGGCGGCAGGCATGTATGGAGCTTATACATACAATCTCAGAGGAGGAGTGTTCTGTAATGCGCAGACTGCCAATATAGTCCTGTTTGGAATGGCCTTGGGCAAGGCCAATTGGAAGGAAGCGGCATATTATCTCATTCCTATTAGTGCTTATCTATTTGGAACAATTTTCTCAGAGATTCTTGCAAAATATGTCAAACGATTTCAATTCTTGAGATGGGATACCATCCTGGTAGGATTTGAAATGATTGTGGCTTTTTTAATTGGATGTCTACCAGCAACTGTGCCGGATCAAGTGCCACAGATTGCTTTTAATTTCATTTGCTCAATGCAGTTTAATACATTTCGACAATTCGAGGGTATGCCTATGGCGACTACCTTCTGTACTAATCACATCAGACAATTTGGAAGTAATTTAGTTAAATATTCGAGACACAAGGATGATACATCTTTGTCCAGAATTAAGAAGCATGGAAGTTTGCTCTTAATGTTCTTCGCCGGTGCAGTTATATGTACTGTTGGATGCGTTCATATTGGTCTTAAAGCAATATGGATGAGCTGTGTCATTTTATTGGTATTATTTATCAGATTGATATATGCAGATTTAATTGATGAAGCGGGACAGTTAGATAGAAAACCTAAAGGTCACTAAAGTAGTAGTTGTGCTTTTTTAAATACAATCGTGAGAAACTATCCTTGTTTTAATATAAGTACAAAAAATAATATTGACAAATTATTAACGAACCTGTATTCTTATCGTGATGTAGGAAGTTAGATATAACTAACTGCATTGCGGTTTAGGATAAAAGCAACAAGCTTTACATTTTATAAGGAGGAACAAAATGTTAGATTTTGAACAGTGGGAAGGCTTCGAAGGAAGACTTTGGAAAGAAGAAATCAATGTAAGAGATTTCATTCAGAAGAACTACACTCCATATAATGGAGATGAGAGTTTCCTGGAAGGACCAACTGAGGCTACAGATAAGCTTTGGGGTAAGGTTCAGGAATTAATGAAAGAGCAGAGAGCAAAGGGTGGTGTCCTTGATATGGATACAGATATTGTATCATCTATCACATCACATGCTCCTGGTTATATTGATCCAGAGATGAAGGATTTGGAGCAGATTGTTGGTCTTCAGACAGACAAGCCACTTAAGAGAGCATTTATGCCATACGGTGGAATTCAGATGGCTGAGAAGGCTCTTACAGAGTATGGTTACACACCAAACCCTGAATTACATAGAATTTTTACAGAGTACCACAAGACTCATAACCAGGCTGTATTCGATGCATACACACCTGAGATGAGAGCTGTTAGAAAGAACAAGATCATCACTGGTCTTCCAGATACATACGGTCGTGGACGTATCGTAGGTGATTATCGTAGAGTCGCTCTTTACGGTATCGATCAGCTTATTGCCTTCAAGGAAGAAGATAAATTGAACTGCGGTTCTGGTTCTATGAAGGGTGAGGTTATCCGTCTTAGAGAAGAACTTCAGGAGCAGATCAATTCTCTTAAGGCTATGAAGGAAATGGCTCAGTCTTATGGTTATGACATTTCACAGCCTGCCAAGAATGCCAAGGAAGCTGTTCAGTGGACATATTTCGGATATCTTGCAGCTATCAAGACACAGAATGGTGCAGCTATGTCAATCGGACGTGTATGTACATTCCTTGATATCTACATTGAGAGAGACCTTGCAAAGGGTATCATTACAGAGAAAGAGGCTCAGGAGCTTATCGACCATATGACACTTAAGTTCAGAATGGTTAAGTTCGCTAGATGTGAGTCTTACAACCAGTTATTCTCAGGTGACCCAGTATGGGCTACAATCGATCTGGCTGGTATCGGCGTTGATGGTCGTTCAATGGTTACTAAGACAGACTACCGTGTACTTCATACATTGGAGAACATGGGACCTTCACCAGAGCCAAATATTACAGTACTTTATTCAGCAGCTCTTCCAGAGAACTTCAAGAGATATGCTGCACATATCTCTGTTGAGACATCTTCAATCCAGTATGAGAACGATGATGTTATGAAGCCAATCTGGGGCGATGATTACGCAATCTGCTGTTGTGTATCTGCAACACAGACAGGTAAGGAGATGCAGTTCTTTGGAGCTCGAGCAAACCTTGCTAAGTGCTTGCTTTACGCTATCAACGGTGGTGTTGATGAGAAGAGTAAGGTTCAGGTAGGACCTGCTTATCAGCCAATTACTTCAGATGTACTTGATTACGATGAAGTAATGGCGAAGTATGACAAGATGATGGATTGGTTGGCAGATGTATATGTAAATACTCTTAACCTTATCCAGTATATGCATGATAAATATTACTATGAGGCAGCTCAGATGGCTCTTATTGATACAGATGTTAGAAGAACATTTGCAACTGGTATTGCAGGATTCTCACATGTTATCGATTCACTTTCAGCTATTAAGTATGCCAAGGTTAGTGTAATCCGTGACGAGGATGGACTTGCTGTTGATTATAAGATCGATGGTGACTTCCCTAGATACGGTAACGATGATGACAGAGCTGATGAGATCGGTGTATGGTTACTTCGTACATTTATGGAGAAGCTCAAGAAGCATCATACATATCGTCGTTCAGAGCCTACAACTTCAATCCTTACAATTACTTCAAACGTTGTATACGGTAAGGCTACAGGAGCACTTCCTGATGGACGTCCAGCAGGTGAGCCACTTTCACCTGGTGCTAACCCAGCTTATGGTGCTGAGAAGAATGGTCTTCTTGCTTCACTTAACTCTGTTGCCAAGATTCCTTATGAGTGGGCACTTGATGGTATTTCAAATACACAGACAATCAACCCAGAGGCTCTTGGAGCAACTGATGAGGAGAGAATCAATAACCTTGTAATGGCTATGGATGGATACTTCAATCAGGGTGCACACCATTTAAATGTTAATGTATTCGGTAAGGAAAAGCTTATCGATGCTATGGAGCATCCAGAGAAGGAAGAGTACCAGAACTTCACAATTCGTGTATCTGGTTACGCTGTAAGATTTATTGACCTTACAGAGGAACAGCAGAGAGATGTTATCTCTAGAACATTCCATGCAATGATGTAGGATGTATAACCATCTGATGGTTAAATATTAAAGGTGAGTGGGCAGAAGTTCTCAATTTGAATTTCTGCCCACTTTGTTATATCGATGAATATGCGGTATAATTCTCTCATGTTTGTGTTCTAGTTTGATTTTATGATGTCGCATCTCGTTAAGTGCCTTGCAGAATCTCTCGGCGGCATTCTCCGGTTCACTATATGTGAACCTTGAGAATACACGCCTGCGTCTACAAGCACTAAACTCGATGCTCGTAACTGTTAATTATCAAAATATGCATTCACTCGCAGGGCACATATGACTTTTCAAGGAACATTATGAGCCCCGGCACTTAATGAGCAAGCCTGTGCGCAGCGAATTTAGTACCGCTGGTGCGAATACGTAGCGGAAGCGTTCCGGAAAAGTCATGTGTGCCCGAGAGTGTCAATAATTCAAATACTATATATGAATTATTATGTAATTTCACTCGCAGGACACATATATCTTTTCAAGGAACATTATGAGCCCCGGCACTTAATGAGCAAGCCTGTGCGCAGCGAATTTAGTACCGCTGGTGCGAATACGTAGCGGAAGCGTTCCGGAAAAGTTATATGTGTCCGAGAGTGGAGATGTAAGAAAGATAGATAGGTGATAAGATGGAAAATGTGATTGGAAAAGTAAACTCCCTAGAGTCATTTGGTTCAACAGATGGCCCTGGCATCAGATATGTAATATTCCTGCAGGGATGCCGTATGCGCTGTAAATACTGCCACAACCCTGAGACATGGGCATTAGAAGGTGGCGAGGAATATACTGCAGCAGATTTGCTGAACAAGGCAATGCGCTATAAGAACTACTGGGGCAAGGAAGGTGGAATCACCGTCAGTGGTGGAGAAGCTCTGCTTCAGATAGATTTCGTAACAGAATTATTCAAACTTGCCAAGTCCAAGGGCGTGAATACTGCCTTGGATACAAGTGGAAATCCATTTAGCATGAATCCAGAGTATCTGGAGAAATTCAATGAGCTCATGGAATATACAGATTTATTCATTTTGGATATTAAGGAAATGGATGAGGGTAAGCATGTGAGTCTCACAGGACATACCAATGCTAATATTTTACAGCTGGCTAAGTATTTATCAGATCATAATAAGCATATGTGGATTCGTCATGTGTTGGTTCCAGATTTGACAGATGATGAGGCTGGATTGCAGGAACTTAGAACATTTTTGGACGGATTAAATCCAGAGATGATTGATAGGGTACAGGTGTTACCATATCACACTCTTGGCATGATTAAATGGGAGAATATGGGGATTCCATATGCTCTTGAGGGAGTACATGTGCCAAGTGAAGAACAGATTAATAAGGCAAGAGAAATCTTGAAGGCTATTTAGATGAAAAATTGGACCTTTGAATATTATAATGTAGAAAATTTTATAGAAGATTATAATAGGCTGTATTCTAAGCTTAGCCCGGTGAGAGCAAAAAAGGTGGATGATGCCAGAACTGATGAACGCAAGGAAGAAGAACTTATGGCAGGCAGCCTTCTTGAGGAGATGCTCTATGATGAAATGGGAGGCCGCTGTGATTTGGAATATGATATTTCAGACAGGGGTAAACCGTTTTTGAAAAACAGCGACTTGCATTTCTCAATATCTCATACAAGAGGAATAGTAGCCTGCGCTGTTGCAGATAGACATGTGGGGATTGATGTGGAGCGCAGAGGCAGATTTAACCAGCAGGTTGTGATGAAATATTTCACAGAGCAGGAATTAAAGCTTATGGAGCTAAAACCAGGGGGTGCAAAACAGTGTGCCATTGATGGACATTGCGAAAATCTTGAAAATGACAAAGATGTCATTCGACAGGATATGATATTTACTGTGCTTTGGACTGCCAAGGAAGCTGTGGCCAAGTGTGCTGATATTCCAGTGGCTGAGGTGTGCAAGAATTATGATATGTCTCATCTGTTTGACGATTTGTTGGCAGGAGCAGAGAATATGAAACTTGAGCTTCAGGTTACGGACTGGGATAAGAAGAAACATACTGTATTAGTTGAGTCTGATATATATGATGACTTTGCAATTAGTATTGCTACTGAAATTTTTGAAAATGAATAATAATTTTAATTACATATTTCCATTGACATTACACTTTAATGTGCTAAAATAATTTCTAACGTTAGTGCATTAAAGTGTTTTTTGATAATTTGAAAAATATTTATCAAATGTCTATGCAACATGGTTTGCTTATGAGACAATATAATGTGACTGACAAATGTATGAAAGGGTTTATTGAATTTATGAGAAGACAAGTAATGTCCATATTAGTTGAAAATACTCCAGGTGTACTTAGTCATGTATCGGGATTGTTCAGTAGACGTGCATTTAATATTGACAGCTTTTCTGCTGGAGTTACTGCAGATCCTAGATTTACTCGAATGACAATTGTGGCCAGTGGAGATGACTTGACTCTAGAACAGATAGAGAAGCAGGTGTCAAAGCTTGAGGATGTAGTGGATATCAAGGTGTTAGAGCCTACCAGCTCTATTACAAGAGAGCTTATGATGGTGAAGATTTCTTACAGAGCCAATGAAATAAATAATATTACAGCTCTTGTAAAGGATATATATCATGGCAAGATTGTTGATATTCAGCAAGACTCAATGCTTATTGAGATAACAGGTAATCCAGATAAACTGCAATCATTTTTGGATATGCTCGGTGACAATGAGATTTTAGAGCTGGCTAGAACCGGCGTAACAGGTTTGTCACGAGGAGCCGAAGGTGTTGTTAAGTTATAAATCAAAAGAAGTGATATAAGGAGGAAAATAAGATGTCACAAGAAGCAAGAATTTTTTACCAAGAGGATTGTAATCTCTCATTATTGGAAGGTAAGAAGATCGCTATTATTGGATATGGTAGCCAGGGTCACGCACATGCACTAAACTTAAAGGAGTCAGGTTGTGACGTTATTATTGGATTATATGAGGGTTCAAAGTCAAAGGCTAAGGCTGAAGCACAGGGATTAAAAGTTTATCCTACAGCAGAGGCAGCTAAGATGGCAGATATCATCATGATTCTGATCAATGATGAGAAGCAGGCTAAGATGTACAAAGAAGATATTGAGCCAAACCTTGAGGCTGGTAACATGCTTATGTTTGCTCATGGTTTCAATATTCATTTCGGATGCATCAAGCCACCAGCAGATGTTGATGTTACTATGATTGCACCAAAGGCACCAGGACATACAGTTCGTTCTGAGTACCAGGCAGGAAAGGGTACACCTTGTCTTGTAGCTGTAGAACAGGATGCAACAGGTAAGGCATTGGATATGGCACTTGCATATGGTGCTGGTATCGGTGGAGCAAGAGCTGGTATCCTTGAGACAACATTTAGAACAGAGACAGAGACAGACCTTTTCGGTGAGCAGGCAGTACTTTGTGGTGGTGTATGTGCATTGATGCAGGCTGGTTTTGAGACACTTGTTGAAGCTGGTTATGATCCAAGAAATGCATACTTTGAGTGTGTACATGAGATGAAGCTTATTGTAGACCTTATCTATCAGTCAGGTTTCGCTGGAATGAGATATTCTATTTCAAATACAGCTGAGTACGGTGATTACATTACAGGACCAAAGATTGTAACAGAGGATACAAAGAAGGCTATGAAGCAGGTATTGAAGGATATTCAGGATGGTACATTTGCTAAGGACTTCTTACTTGATATGTCTGATGCAGGTTCACAGGTTCACTTCAAGGCTATGAGAAAGCTTGCAGCTGAGCATCCAGCAGAGAAGGTTGGAGAGCAGATTCGTGCTCTTTACAGCTGGAACAACGAAGAAGATAAATTTATTAACAACTAATTTCATTTTTAGGTTGAAGGTTTTGGGGGTGTGCTTTTTGCACACAGAGAAGAAGTATATTGATTTGAAAGGCCGCGGATTTCCACGGCCGTTTATCTAAATTGGAATTATCTCGCTACTAATTTGACGGCGAGATTAGAACAAAAGAAGGAGGAAGAGTCAATGGGAATGACAATGACACAGAAAATCCTTGCAGCTCATGCTGGATTAGATTCAGTGGTTGCAGGTCAGCTTATAGAGGCTGATTTGGATTTGGTTCTGGGAAATGATATTACTTCACCAGTTGCCATTCATGAGATTGAGAAGATGAAAGTGGACGGAGTCTTTCATAAGGACAAGATTGCTCTTGTGATGGATCATTTCGTGCCAAATAAAGATATTAAGTCAGCAGAGCATTGTAAATGTGTAAGAGAGTTTGCATGCAAAAATGATATAACTAATTACTTTGATGTGGGACAGATGGGGATTGAACATGCCCTCTTACCAGAGAAAGGATTGTGCGTAGCTGGAGATTGTATAATCGGAGCAGATTCGCATACCTGTACTTATGGAGCTGTTGGAGCATTTTCCACAGGTGTTGGTTCTACTGATATGGCTGCAGGAATGGCTACAGGCAAGGCTTGGTTCAAGGTTCCTTCTGCCATCAAAGTAGAATTAATTGGTAAACCACAGAAGTATATCAGCGGTAAGGATGTAATCTTGCATCTTATTGGCGAGATTGGAGTTGATGGTGCTCTGTATCGTTCCCTTGAATTTGTTGGAGAGGGTGTCAAGGAATTATCAATGGATGACAGACTCTGCATCTGTAATATGGCCATTGAAGCAGGAGCCAAGAATGGAATTTTCCCTGTTGATGACATTACAGAGGCGTATCTCAAGGAACATTCAAGCCGTGATTACAAGGTATATGCAGCAGATGAGGATGCAGATTATGATGAGACAATCACAATTGATTTATCTACATTGAAATCAACAGTAGCATTTCCACATCTCCCAGAGAATACCAAGACTATTGATGAGGTAGAAGATATTGCCATTGATCAGGTTGTTATTGGTTCGTGTACCAATGGTAGATTTGAGGACTTGGCAACAGCAGCTGAAATTTTAAAGGGGCGCAAGGTGGCCAAAAATCTTCGCTGTATTATTATTCCTGGAACTCAGAATATCTATTTACAGGCTATGGAAGCTGGTTTTATTCGCACATTTATCGAGGCTGGTGCAGTTGTTTCCACACCTACTTGTGGACCATGTCTGGGTGGATATATGGGCATTCTTGCCAGTGGAGAGAAATGTGTATCTACTACAAATAGAAACTTTGTAGGTAGAATGGGTGCAATTGATTCTGAAATATATCTGGCCAGTCCAGCAGTTGCAGCAGCAAGTGCCATTACAGGACGCATCAGTGGTCCTAAAGATTTATAGGAGGTGAGATAGATGAAAGCAGCATGTGGAAAAGTATTTAAATTCGGTGATAATGTAGATACAGATGTAATTATTCCTGCCAGATATCTCAATTCTTCTGATCCAAAGGAGCTGGCAGAGCATTGTATGGAAGACATAGATGCGGATTTTGTTAAGAAGGTAAATGTTGGTGATATTATTGTTGCAACCAAAAATTTTGGCTGCGGATCTTCTAGAGAGCATGCACCAATTGCTATTAAAGCAGCGGGAGTTAGTTGTGTAATAGCAGAGACATTTGCCAGAATATTTTATAGAAATGCTATTAATATTGGCCTTCCGATTATTGAATGTCCAGAAGCTTCAAAGTCTATTGATGAGGGTGATGAGGTTGAGGTTGATTTTGATACAGGTGTGATTACGAATAGGACCAAGGGTGAGACATACCAAGGCCAGGCGTTCCCACCATTTATGCAAAAGATAATTGCCTGTGAAGGACTTGTGAACTATATTAATTCAAAATAATTATTTAACATTTTCAAAAATAAAGCTTCATGTTATCAGTGTTAATCTGATTTCATGAAGCTTTTTTAGTGCTGTAATTTATTTTGAACTGATGCGGTCAATATGTTCATAGAAGGAATCTGCAAGTCCAACTCTGGTATATATGTCCGCATATTCTCGGGGAGATAATTCCTCGATAAAGTTTTCTGGAAAATCCTTGTCAATTCCATGTTTTTTGGCATAATCTGTAGCTTTGTTATAAGCGATGGCAGCCTTGAGTTCATTAGTATATTTGCCGATGATAACTTTGCCATTGAGATGAAGTTTGGCAACATACCAGGTTTTATTATTTTTCTCCTCTGTTGTTATACCGTAGTATCTATTTAAAATAATAATATTTGAATAGGTGAAATCATGGTTATCGCCATTGGCGAATTCATAATCTCTACCTTCGACTCCAAAGTTTCTGATGCCGTATCTCTGGGCAATGTTATATTGCATTCCATAATCATTTACAAAGAGATGTCCCTGTCTTTTGATTATTTTGTGACTGGAATAGTAGAATAGGTCATCGTTGTCAAATTTTAAAGCCTCGTTTTCTGACAGGTAATACAGGAAAAATCCTTTCTGCAGATATATAGGATTTTTGATATATATATTATTGTCCCTGAGATTCAGTAAACTGATGGCTTTCTCAAAGTGCAGATGGCATAATGCAGCAGGAAAGTTGGCAATAGTTATGGAAGCTGAATCATTGATTATGGACTTTGCTTCTGTATACAGGGCATGAGCAATCTGTGGATCATCTGATGAACCCAGACTGATGTGCTTGCCCTTGTAATTTATACTGGTTCTGTAGTATGTGGAACCATCCTTTTTCTTAGTCTTATATACTCCTGTTGCCATGGGTCTCCCTTTTGTGCAAAACTACTTGTTTTTAGGCTTATTTGCCCTTGTTATGCCTAATATATCACATTGACACTTTTCAAACAAATAAAGTATAATTAACGATAGTTTTGTGAAGTAAATTGTATAATAAATCAAGGTGAAAAAAGAGGTATAAACATGGAATTGAAGTATGTTAGTACAAGAGATGCAAATGAAGTTGTAAGCGCTTCCCAGGCTATATTAAAAGGCTTGGCAAATGGTGGCGGATTATTTGTCCCAACTACCATTCCAAAGTTAGATGTAAGTCTGGAAGATTTGAGCAAAATGACTTATCAGGAAACTGCTTATGAGGTAATGAAATTATTTTTCACAGATTTCACTGAGTCGGAGTTAAAGACTTGTATTGAGAGAGCTTACGATAGTAAGTTTGATACAGATGAGATTGCTCCTCTTGTATATGCAGATGGTGCATATTATCTGGAATTATTCCATGGTTCAACAATAGCATTTAAGGATATGGCACTTTCTATTTTGCCACATCTTATGATTACATCAGCAAGAAAGAACAATGTGAAAAATGATATTGTAATTCTCACAGCAACTTCTGGTGATACAGGAAAGGCTGCATTAGCAGGCTTCGCTGGTGTTGAGGGAACTCGCATTATTGTATTTTATCCAAAGGACGGAGTTAGTCCTATTCAGAAGCAACAGATGGTTACACAGCTTGGCGATAATACATTGGTTGTTGGAATTGATGGTAACTTCGATCAGGCTCAGACAGGTGTGAAGCAGATGTTTGCTGATAAGGAAATGGCTGCTGAACTTGACGCCAAGGGATTTCAGTTTTCATCTGCCAATTCTATCAACATCGGTAGATTGGTACCACAGATTGTATATTATGTATACTCTTATGCTAAGCTTGTGGAAAATGAGAAAATCAAGTCAGGAGACAAGATAAATGTAGTTGTTCCAACTGGTAACTTTGGAAATATTCTGGCAGCATTTTATGCCAAGAATATGGGACTTCCAATTGCAAAGCTTATATGCGCATCCAATGAGAATAAGGTATTATATGATTTCTTCAGCACAGGCGTATATGACAGAAACAGAGACTTTGTATTAACAAATTCTCCTTCAATGGATATTTTGATTTCAAGTAACCTTGAGAGATTGATATATAGAATTGCCGGTGAAGATTCAGTAAAGAATGCTGAACTTATGAAGCAGTTAAATGAGACCGGTAAGTATGAAATCACATCTGACATGAAGGCTCAGTTAGATGAATTCTATGGCAATTATACTGATGAGGCAGAGACAGCCAAGACAATTCATGATTTGTATGAGAAGACTGGTTATGTCATTGATACTCATACGGCTGTAGCAGCTGGTGTTTATGCTAAATACAAGGCTGAAACTCAGGATGATACACCTACAGTTATTGCTTCAACTGCAAGCCCATTCAAGTTTGCAAGAAGCGTAATGTCTGCAATTGATTCTAAGTATGAGTCAATGGAAGACTTTGAGTTGGTTGATGAACTTAGCAAGGTATCTGGCGTGGAGGTACCAAAGGCAGTTGAGGAAATTAGAAATGCTGAGGTTCGTCACAAGACAATTTGTGCTGTTGATGAAATGCCACAGGTTGTTAGAAATTTCCTTGTATAGTTAGGTGAAATAATTATATTGATATAGTCAGGGGAGACGCTTGAAATACAGCGTCTCTTTACTGGGTTTTATGGGAAAACTTTTAAGGAGCTTATATGGGAACAAATGATAGCAAGAAGAAATACATATTAACTTATACAATTGCATTTGCATGTATTACTGCAGTTATATGTATATTCTTTTTAGTAGCAAAGAGAACATTCATATGGAAGGATGATGGATATGAACAGCATTTTAGAGCATATATCTATTATGGAGATTATATTCGTCAGATACTTCATAACTTTTTTGTGGAGCATACATTTACCATTCCTAGATGGGATTTCTCCATAGGAGAGGGTGCTGATATATTAGCAACATTGAATTATTATGTTATCGGCGATCCATTCTGTATATTTGCATTTTTATTTTCAAGCAAATATATGTATATCTATTATGGTATCTCAATATTTGCCAGAATATACTGTGCTGGATTAGCCTTTTCTGCAATGTGCTTCTATATGGGAAACAAGAACAGATATGGAGTATTAGCTGGTACTATGTCATATATATTCTGTTTCTGGGCATTGACCAATATTATGCGTCATCCTTTCTTCTTAAATCCAATGGTATATTTGCCACTTATTATATTGGGAATGGAGATGCTGAAGAGAGAGAAGAAGTTCTGGGTGCTTACAGTGTCAGTAATGCTTGCAGCTTTAAGTAACTTCTATTTTTTCTACATGCTGGTTATTCTGTCAGTTGTATACTTCCTTTTTGCAGTATATATATTTGGCAAGGCTCCTTGGAAGGATAGACTTGTATATACATTACAGACTGGAATTTACGCAGCTTTGGGTGTGGGACTTGCAGGAATGATATTTGTACCTGTAGTAATTACATTTCTCACAGACAGCAGAATGGGTGGAGAGACATATGTTCCTACATTCTATCCATTGATGTACTATTCTAAGTTGCCAGGTGGATTCATTGCATCAGGAAGTAACTACTGGATGTACATGGGACTTGGAGCTATTGTGCTTTTGGCAGTTATTCTGTTTGTAACCAAGAAGGGCTATGGCATGCTCAAGAGCTTCATGCTTATTGGTATTGTGGTTATGCTGGTGCCTGAGCTGGGACATATTTTAAATGGTTTCTCATATGTGACTAACAGATGGTGCTTCGGCTTTGTGCTTCTGTGCAGTTATATACTGGTGAAAATGTGGGATGATCTGATGAATCTCAATGCCAAGGATGCAATGAAAATATTTGCAGGTCTGGGTGTGTATGTGGTTATCTGCTTCATCTGTGGATATTCTAGAAAAGTAGATGTATTTGAAATAATCGTGTTTGCTTTTGCAGCACTTGTAATTCTTATGCCTTTCGAGGACAAGGATAAATATTTCCCAATGAAGAGAAAGTCATGGGCAATCATTATAATTGTAATGCTGTCTGTGGTATGTTCATTCTTCAACAGATATGCCAAGGATGATTACATTGGTGAGAGTACTTCCAAGAAGATGGTGAGAGAGTTCTGGGATAATGAGACAGCAGCAGTGCTGGCCAAGGTGGAAGAACTGGGAGATGAATCATTCTTTAGATATGCCAGCAATGTTATAACCCAGAATGCTGGAACAACAGTTGGATTGTCTTCATCAAGCTACTATTGGACTTTGTCTAATCCTTTGGTAAATGAGTTTAGAATGCTTCTGGAATTACCGGACACCAATTCATTTGACTACAACGGATATGATGACAGAACTATATTAAATACTTTGTCAGGTGTGAAATATTATGCTCTGCAGAGAGATGCTGAGACAGAGGATGAGTCAGGTGGTGATGATGATTCAATTGTATCCGATGTTACATCTACTGTAACTGACGAGGGGGCAACTAAGCCTGTTGATGATACTGATCTAAATGCTCCTGAGGAGATGCCTCTTGAGAAGGTAGTTCCTTATGATTACATCGATAGAGAAGAGTTTGAAATCAATGATGAGAAATATGAAGTATATGTAAATAAGGATGTACTTCCTCTTGGATTCGGAGTTGGTTCTTATATAACAAGAAGTGATTGGAATAAGTTGAATTCTGTTGAGAAGCAGGAAGCACTTATAGAGGGCGTTGTCCTGGAGGATGCTGATGTAGCTAAACTTCAGAATATACCACAGAGTGATATTAAGCTTACTTCTGAAAAGATTGATTATACAATTGAAAATGAGGATGGCAATGCTTATATTGAGGATGGCAAGATAGTAACTATTGCAAATGGTGCTACAGTATCCTTGTATTTCGAAGGATTGGATGAAGCAGAGACATATCTGTGCTTTGACAATCTCAAGGTTCAGGAGTCTACAATGTATGATTTGTACAATAATCCTGAAGCTGATCCTACTGGTACATATGATGCTGAGGCTTGGAAACATTTATCATATTCCAAGAAGCAGAAATATAAGTCAGAGAAATATTATTCTATTCCAATAAGCAATATTGATGTGAACTTCACAGGATATATTGGTGAGAATGAGTTAGTTGACAAGATGACTGTAAATACCAAGGCATATACATATTACAATGGTCAGGATAATTATACTGTCAACTTCAATTATCAGAGACAGGGTCTGACTCAGATTGATATTACATTTCCAACCAAAGGTATCTATACATTTGACGATATAGGCATCTACTGTCAGCCCCTTGATAATTACACTGAGTGTGCTAGAAACTTACAGAGCAAGGGCGTGACAGATTTACAGGTGGGTTGTGACAAGGTAAATGCTCATTACAGTGCTCAGGCTGATGATATGGTTATGTTTACAATTCCATATGCGGATGGCTGGAAGGCGTATGTAGATGGCAAGGAGACCAAGCTTTATAACGCAGATGTTATGTACATGGCTGTTGCAGTATCTGCAGGTGAGCATGACATTGAACTGGTATATACAAATCCTTATGTGAAATATGGTTTATATGTTTCTATAGTTGCATTTATTGTATTTCTTGGATTACTAGTTTGGACACAGACTAAGAGAAAGAGGGGCAATAATTAAGATGAAGAAATTGCATTTTAAAAAAGATGGTAGACACGGCTATTCCCGTTGGTACTGGGGTGCAGGATTGATAATGTTTTCATCTATTTGGGCACTCAAAACCTGGGTTGGACTTACAATGGATGAGCTGGTATATCATCTGACTTCTAATTTGGATGGTACAGGTGGCGGCATGATAGAGAAGTTCTTTATTAACTGTATGTTGCCTGCAGTGCTTCTGGGATTATTTGTATATAATCTCTTTGCTTTTCTGGCAAATAGAGGTTTCTTGCATGAAGCCAAAGCTGACAGAACCAGAAATGAGAAAATCTTCCGCTTTATTGCATGGTGGATTCCATGGGTAATGGTTATATGGGCCGCAGTTCATTTCAATAATGGAGTTGGCTTTATCGACTACATGAAGGGTCAGATTGTAGGTTCGACTTTTGTGGAAGAGAATTATGTGGATCCGAAAAATGTTGATTTGAAGTTCCCTGAGGAGAAGAGAAATCTGGTATATGTATATCTGGAATCAATGGAATCTACTTATGCTGATGAAGCAGCTGGTGGAGCTTTTTCGGAAAATGTTATTCCACAATTTACTGAAATCGGTTTGGCAAATGAGAATTTCTCAGGTGATTCCGGTGTATTAAATGGTGCCATACCTCTTCCTGGAGCCACATGGACAATGGGTGGAATAATGGCTCAGACTTCTGGATTACCGCTTCAGCTGGATATCAGACACAATGCCATGTCTTCCCAGAAGAAATTCTTTAGCGATATGGTTACACTGGGAGATATCCTGAAGGATGAGGGATATCATCAGGTATATATGCTTGGTTCCAAGGCTTCCTTCGGTGGTCGTGATACATATTTTACAGAGCATGGTGAGTATGACATTATGGATTATCGCTATGCGGTAGATCAGGGCTGGATTGATAAGGATTACTATGTATTCTGGGGATTTGAGGATGAAATCCTCTTTGAACATGCCAAGGAAGAGCTTACAACTCTTGGAAATGAGAGTTTGAACTCTGGAGTTCCATTTAATTTTACGATACTTACAGTAGATACTCATTTCGAGGATGGCTATGTATGTGATTTGTGTGAAAATAATTTCAATGATCAATATTCCAATGTAATGTACTGCTCATCAAAGCAGGTAAGTGAGTTGGTTGAGTGGATTAAGCAGCAACCATGGTATGACAATACCACAGTGGTTCTCTCTGGAGATCATCTGACAATGGATAGTGATTTCTGTGCAGATGTATCCAAGGATTATCAGAGAAAGACATATGTATCTATATTAAATGGTGATCCAAATGGTGGCTTGCCTGATTCTGAAACAGGTGGTGCCAAAGCAGTAGCTAAGAGCACAGGAGAGGCTAGAACTTATTCTACATTTGATTTGTTCCCTACAACTCTGGCAGCTATGAATGTAGGTATACCTGGAGATAAGTTGGGATTGGGTACTAATTTGTATTCTAAGACCAAGACAGAGATAGAAGAGTACGGATTGGATTTCCTCAATGACGAGTTGGCTAAGAAGTCGAAGTTTATTGCTAAGCTTGCTGATATTGATATGTCTACTGTAAAAGGCGGCAATGCTGATGCAGATGTTATCTATATGGATATTGAGCTTGTGGATTATGATTTGTCTACTAACAAGGGCAAGCTTCTTTTCAAAAATGTATCAGGTGGAACAGAGAATACTACAGGATTTAAATTCAATTATTATGAGAATAAATCTGATAAGGATCCTCTTGTTTCCGGCGAAATGACACATGATACTACTCTGGGCGGTTATACAATAGATATTGATTTGTCAGGTTATGAATATGGCAAATCCAAGTTTACTGTATATGCTACCGGTGGTTCTGGCAAGGATTGGGAGACAATGGATATATCTCCAATCATTTATCTGGATTTGATGCTTATGAATTATAATGCAAATCAGTCTAGTCAGACATTGGAAGTGACAGCTCATGGTAATTATACTAAGAAATTACAGCCATGGGTACAGGAACAGTTAGAAAGCTATGGATATGATGTGGAGAACAAGAAGATTCCAGGTATCAAATATAACTTCTTACAGAAGCTCTTCAAGAGACAGAGAGATGAGATTCACTTCAAGATAACTGACAATGAATCTGGTAAGGTATTATATGATGTAGGATTCGGCACAGCCAAATATCCTACCACGGTATATGATTAAATAATATTTATTAATTGAATTTGAAGTGAAAAAACTAAGGACCTTAACTGTTTAAGTTAAGGTCCTTAGTGCTTATCAATATAATTATTATTTAGCCCAGAGAAACTAATAAATGAATAGTTCCAAATGGGTAGATGATTGGAAGGATAAATGTTGAATCATTTAATTCCAATACATCGTTGGCATCTACTGTTGGTGGATCAAGTGATAATTCAACAGAGTAGCTGTTGGACATATTAACCACAAACAGACCATTATGCAGATTCATAAAATCTTCTACAGAAGCCTGAACATAATCATCAAATTCTTCGAAATCCTCATTTACAAATCTTGAAGCGAATTCTATAGCAACTTCCTTTGGCATATCGATGCGAGATTCGCAATTTACTTGTCCAGATAATTTCTGAGCTACACAGTAATTTGTAGGATATTCGCTACAAGGGAATGGTGTGAGAGGAGTGAAGTCATCTCCAATAAAACGTACCAGGTTGTTAAATAACAATTCTAAATACATTATGCTATAATCAGAAACTTCAAGCTCTGCAACTACGAAGAAGCGCTCAATCATCTGCTTGATTTTATCTGTGCTTTCATAGCTTAAATCTACATCAACCAGTTCATTTTCTGATTCGTAATCTATAATATAGTTCTGAAGCTCTGTATTATCAATTGCGCCTATATCAACTAGACATTGACCTAATAATAGATAATAAGGTGTCTGGTTTTGAAGTAATTCTGTAACCTGTTCTTCTGTAAGATATCCTCTTTCTACAGCGATTTCTCCGAAACGCTTATCTTCACGAGTCTGAAGATAACATACTTCATCAACTTCAGTAGCAACCATGTATCCAGAGTGAATAGCCAGAGTACCTAACTTAATATGTGCTTCGTTGACTTTGGCAATGGCTTCGGCTAATTGCTCAGATGTGATTACCTCTCTGCGTAGGAGGTAGCTTCCAAAGAATTGTGAAAACATATTATTCTCCTCCTAAGTGTGCCAAAACAACTTTTTTGACTTGTTCTAAATCAAGGGGTTTCTGAATGAAGTCCTTGGCTCCGGCTTCAATAGCATTCTTCAATTGCTGCTGAGTACCGATAGAAGATGCCATAATTACAATAGCATTTGAATCGGAATCAAGAATTTCCTTTGCAGCAGTAGCGCCATCTTTTTCCGGCATAACAATATCAAGAAAAACCATATCTGGCTTGTGCTGATTATATAAATCAACAGCCTCCTGACCGTTATTTCCTTCAATGAACTCAACTTCAATACCACATTGAGAAATATTATCTTTTAATTGCTTTCTTGCCATGATTGAATCATCGCAGATTAATACTTTTTTAGTAGATCCCATATATGTTGTCTCCTTATTAAAAGCATGATGTTATCATTTCTAATTTTACACTAATTATATCTATTATTCAAATGAAATAACTGAAAATTTACGAAAAAATGTGGAGGTGTCAAAATATGGTAACAGGGGTGAATTATCACGAAAAATACATTGATTTTGTTTGCTTATGAAAAATCATAGAGATATAATTAATTCAAAATATAATTGTTTGGAGATAGTAGAATGAAATTTGATTTTATGATTATTTTTGATGTGGTTGTAACTCTATTGGGAATCTATCTTATGTTCATTGGTTTTAGAATGAAAAAGGATGCCAAGATTCCACCATCATTTGTTGCAAAGGAAGAGATGGTAACATGTAGAGATGAGGCTGGTTTTGCCAACTTTTTGTTCCCGAGAACAATTTTATTTGCCTTGACATCTCTGGCATTTGGAATAGAGGGCATGGTAAATGATTTGGTAATTGCAATTAATCCTTATGTAAATGTAGCTATGATTATTATATTCCTGGTGGGATGGTCATGGTTCTCCATGGGACTGAGAAAAGGTAGAGGTGAGTACTGTGGCAGATAAGATATTGGTGGTGGATGATGAGGACAAGATTCGTGCTGTCATCCGCAAATATGGTGAGTTTGAAGGTTATGAAATCTATGAGGCTTCCAATGGTATGGATGCTGTGGAAATGTGCCGTGAAAATGATTATGACCTTATAATAATGGATGTTATGATGCCTGAACTTGATGGATTCTCTGCCTGTGGCGCCATCAAGAAAATCAAGGATATTCCAGTTATTATGCTGTCTGCAAGAGGAGAGGAATATGATAGGATTCATGGCTTTGAAGTAGGTGTGGATGATTATGTTATGAAACCATTTTCACCTAAAGAGCTTATGATGAGAATAAATGTGGTTATAAATCGCAATAGAAATTCATCTGGCAATAACTTAGATACAGCAGATATATTTGTCTATGAGGGCCTGGAAGTGAATTTTACAGCTCGAACTGTATCCGTTGATGGAGTAAGGGTTGATATGTCTCCAAAGGAATACGACTTATTATTTTACATGGTAAGAAATAGAAATATAGCTCTCACTAGAGAACAGCTTATTACTGAAGTCTGGGGATATGACTACTATGGTGAGGACAGAACATTGGATACCCATGTGAAGTTACTTCGAAATAGTCTGGGTCCTTACAGAGAGTTTTTGGTTACATTGAGAGGAGTAGGTTATAGGTTTGAAGTTACGCAGTAAGAAGATAAGCCTAAAGTGGAAAATATTTGCCACCTTTGAATTGTTTGCCATTATTCTAATTGCTGTATTGTGGCTCTTTCAGGTTGTATATTTGAAAAATGTATATGTATACATTAAGGAGTTAGAGACAGAGCGCATAATGGATGATGTCAATGAGATTATGGCATCTAGCAATAGCAAGGCGTCGGATTTGACGAATCTGGCATCTGAGAAAAATGTGGCCATTAATGTGACGGATACTTCCGGTAATTCCGCATATAGTGCGGAATACAATCCTTCAGGACAGCTTAATGCCATGCCCATTGAAGTCTTTGAAGAATATTATAATGCTGCCAAGTCAGCTGGCGGAGAGACTAAAATCATATTTGAAGGCCGTAAAATGATGGATAATCCTCAGGTGAATATGGATATGGTTCCAATGGATAATCGCACTGGATTTGTACAGAATCGTGGCAATGATATGGCTCAAAGTGTGATTTATGTGAGGATTATAAGCACAACATCAGGGGATTATGTGCTTATGGTGAATTCGGTTCTAACACCGGTGGATGCCACTGTTCATACTATTAAGTTTGAGCTTATGGTAGTGACTGTAGTGGTTTTGGTGGTGGCTTTGGTGCTTGCCTGGATTTCATCCAGAACTATCTCTAAATCATTGGAGCGATTAAATGATTCTGCTCAGGAACTGGCTCATGGCAATTATGACATCTCTTTTAATGAACAGGATTATAAGGAGATAAGTCAGTTGTCAGAGACTTTGAATTATGCGGCGGATGAGCTGAGCAAGACTGAGAACTTGCGCCGGGAACTCATTGCCAATGTGTCTCATGATTTGAGAACTCCGCTTACTATGATCAAGGCTTATTCTGAGGTTATGAGAGATCTGCCAGGGGAGAATAATCCTGAAAATGTGCAAGTGGTTATTGATGAGACTGAGCGCCTCACCAATTTGGTAAATGATATGCTGGATGTGTCAAAGCTTGAGGCTGGTGCCATTGAGTTGGATTGCCACAGATACAATCTGACAGAGAGTATCAGAGAAGTGCTCCAAAGATATAATAAGCTGGTGGAGCAGGAAGGTTATACTATTGACTTCAAGTATGACAGAGAGATTGAGATTTGTGCTGATGAAGGCAAGATGAATCAGGTTATATATAATCTGGTAAATAATGCTATAAATTATACAGGGGATAATAAGCGGGTAAATGTTGTTCAAACAGTTCACAATTCCAGAGTGAAGATTGAAATAATTGATTCTGGAGCTGGAATTGCCCCAAAGGATTTGCCTTATGTATGGGATAGATACTACAAGGTGGACAAGGCACATAAACGGGCAGTAATGGGAACTGGTTTAGGACTATCTATTGTGAAAAAGGTACTTGAAATGCATGGAGCCACCTACGGCGTGGATTCTAATCCTGGACAGGGAAGTAACTTTTGGTTTGTTATTAGCATAGATGGAGAATAATTATGATAAATATTTTGATTTACCTGTTAATTTGTGTGTCAACAGCGGCATTGTTGCGTTGGAAAGTTAAATTGCCAAATGAGATTTTTAGAAAGACATTACATCTGATTGTTCTTGGATTATATGCTATTTGGCTATTTTCCTTTGATGATTATAAGTCAGATATTGTATCTATGATTATATCTGTGCTGTGTATATTCCCGATTCTTTTATTGCTTGATAGAAATCCTAAATTTACCAAATTTATAAATGGCAGAGAACCTGGAGAACTGCCTGCGAGTCTGCTCTTGGCAGGATTATCATTTGTTATGGTTACCGCTTTGATGTGGGGCGGATTAAATGATAGATTTTTGGCATTGGCAAGTTTCTACAGCTGGGGACTAGGGGATGCAGCAGCAGCTTTGGTTGGCAAACGTTTTGGTAAAATCAAAATAGGCCCTAACAAGAAGAAAAGCTTGGAGGGCAGCATAGCTATGTTTGCATTTGCAGCTTTAGGCATAGTTATCTCTTTGCTCATACGCCATACAGTTTGGAATATACCAACAGTTATTATGATTTTTGCTGCAGCTGCTTTATGTGCTTTGGTTGAATTATATTCTCCAAAGGGAAGTGATACAATTACTTGTCCATTTACCACAGCTATGGTTATTACGGCCTTCTATTTAAATGGAGGAATAATCAATGTGGGATAATAGAAGAGAGAGATATTCGAAGGATGGCTACAAGACTTTGTTGGCGTCTGTGCTTCTCAGTTCCCCTGGACCTATAACTCTTGGAATTGGATTGATATTTGGTCATAGCTCCACTCAGATTGCTGATTTTGTCAGAAGAAGTGCAGAACTTATGGCCATAATAGTATCATTTATCACTTATGTGCGTGTTACCAGACATCCAGAGTATGAGGATTTGAGAATTGATGAGATGGAGCGACGGGCCAATAGTCTGGTAGGATTTATTATGTGTTTCAGTGGAAACTTTATGATAATTGTGGCATGCTTCTTGGCTTCTAGGGACAAGGGCAATGTTATTCCAGCATTTGTCATAGCATTCCTGGGATTGCTGGTAAATATATTTTTCTGGATTAGATACTCCACAATGTACAAGAAAAATGGAAATGAGATATTGGGGGCTCAGGGTAAACTCTACGGAGCTAAGTCTCTGGTGGACACCTGTGTGAGTGCATCTTTGTTGTCGGTGATTCTAATGCCTGCATCTATTGTTTCTTCATATCTGGATAGAATAGGGTCGATTCTAGTATCGGCTTATCTGATTTATTCAGGAGTGAAGCTGGTGATTGCTAATAGAAGATGAAATGATAAGCTAGTGGATGCTTATAACATATGAGAATAGATTAATTTTGAATAGGATAATAAAAAGGTATCAGCTTTAAGCAGCTGATACCTTTTGTGATTTTTGAAATTATTTTCTGTCCTCCATAGGAATGTAATCTTTGTGAGGACATACTGTCATATATGCAGGTCTCATGATCTTGCCGTTGTGACATATTTCTTCCATTCGATGTGCGCTCCATCCTGCAATACGAGCGATGGCAAAGATCGGAGTGTAGAGTTCCAAAGGAAGTCCTAACATCTGATATACGAATCCACTGTAGAAATCCACATTTGGGCTTACACCTTTGTAAATCTTGCGCTTGTCTGCAATGATTTGTGGAGCAAGCTTCTCTACGAGAGAGTAGAGTGCGAATTCTTTCTGATATCCTTTTTCCTCTGACAGAGCTTCTACATAGGCTCTGAATGTAACAGCTCTAGGATCTGAAAGTGAGTAAACAGCATGTCCCATACCATAAATCAATCCTGCATGGTCGAAAGCTTCCTTATTCAACAAGGCTTTCAGGTAAGCACCCACTTCTTCCTCACTGGTCCAGTCATTAATATTTTCCTTCATGTCCGCAAACATTTTCACAACTTTGATATTGGCGCCACCGTGTTTTGGACCCTTTAGGGAACCGATGGCAGCGGCAATAGCAGAGTAGGTATCTGTTCCTGATGATGAAACCAGATGAGTAGTAAATGTAGAGTTGTTACCACCACCGTGCTCCATATGGAGAATCAATGCTACGTCCAAAAGCTTAGCTTCCAATGGAGAGAACTTAGAGTCGTCACGCAGACAGTGTAAAATGTTTTCTGCTGTGGAATATTCTGGCTTTGGTGGATGTATAATCAAACTTTCCAGATTGTAATAGTGTCTGTATGTCTGATAGCTGTAAACCGATAGAAGTGGGAACATACTAATCAGTTGCATACATTGACGAAGTACATTTGCTGGTGTTGTATCATCAGGATTCTCATCATATGAATAAAGTGTCAGTACACCTCTTGCCAATGCATTCATCATATCCTGACTTGGTTTCTTCATAATTACATCACGAACGAAATTTGGTGGCAGAGATCTGTAAGTGCTAAGCAAATCACAGAACTCGCCCATCTCCTCCTTGTTTGGAAGCTTGCCAAATAGCAGGAGATATGTACATTCCTCAAATCCAAAGTGATAATCAAGAGGAAGCTTTTTGACAATTTCCTGTACATTATATCCGCGATAGAATAATTCACCATCGCAAGGTACTCTTTCCCCATTTATAATTTTAGTTGAGTTAACTTCTGAAATCTCTGTGATACCAACAAGCACACCGCGACCGTTTAGGTCACGCAAACCTCTTTTAACATCATATTCAGTATATAAATCTGGATTGATATATGAAGACTTCTGAGATAACTCAGACAGTTTTACCAACTGTGGTGTTACTTCAAATCTTTCTTCTGACATTATTTTTCTCCCTACTATTATATAAAGTCATAGTCTTTCTTTACCTTTTCTATAGGTTCGACTATGCTATTTTAAGATACTGTGGATTGGTGTTTTTCTCCTACCACTTGATGGTTTTCAAAAGGCTCCAACCACAGTCTCTTTGTTCATTTGTTAATCAGTTAGTTACCGCATGACGGTTTATCAAGAAGTAGGTTACGATTACAAGGAGCCCTGTGGATCTTAAAACAGTATCAATACTATCTTAAGGAGGTCCTATATGATTTTTGTAGGAATTGATGTCGCTAAAGATAAGCATGATTGCTTTATCACAAACTCTAATGGAGAAGTTCTTTTTAAGCCCTTCACCATCACCAACAACCTCGATGGGTTCGATGAACTTTATCAGAAAATAGAATCCGTTATGGAAGATGTTTCTAAAGTAAAAGTAGGACTAGAAGCCACTGGACACTATAGTTACAATCTTCTCGGATATCTCCTTGATAAAGGTTTGCCGACCTACGTTATCAACCCGCTACATACAAATCTGTACAGAAAAAGTCTGAGCCTTAGACAGACGAAAACGGATAAGGTAGATGCCTGTACAATTGCTTCTATGCTAATGTCTGATGTGAACTTAAAGTCCTACTCAGACACATCGTACCATAACGAAGAACTCAAGTCACTAACACGTTATCGTTTTGATAAAGTTAAAGAACGAGCAAAACTCAAGGCTTCTGTTTCTCGTCTTGTATGCATCCTTTTTCCTGAACTAGAAAAACTTGTTCCAACTCTTCATATGAACTCTGTTTATGAGCTTCTTTATGAATTCCCTGGAGCAAAGCACGTAGCTAATGCTCATCTTACAAGGTTATCTAATCTTGTAGAAACAGCATCCAAAGGTCATTACACCAAAGATACTGCTCTTATGTTCAGAGAAGCTGCAAGAACTTCCATAGGCTCAAATATGCCAGCAAAATCTCTCGAGTTAAAGCACACAATTAAACTTATCCGTGAGCTTGATTCTGAGATTGAAGAAATTGAAACCGAAATTAAAACCATTATGGATGAAATCAATTCCCCAATCCTTAGTATACCTGGCATCAGTTACCGTATGGGAGCTATGATTGTTTCAGAAATTGGAGATTTCAGTCAATTCGATTCTCCCGATAAAATACTTGCTTTTGCAGGGATGTCTCCCTCAACGTATCAATCTGGTCAATTGGATAACTGTCACTCTCGAATGGAAAAACGCGGTTCAAGATACCTTCGTTATGCACTATATAATGCTACTGCTTACGTATGTCTATGGGATCCAACCTTTAAAGCTTACTTGGCTAAAAAACGAAGTGAAGGCAAGCATTATTATGTTGCCATATCCCATGCTGCAAAGAAGCTTGTTCGAGTCATTTATAAACTCGAAACCTCTGGCCAACAATACATAGAATCCGTCTAATCATTCCAATATCATATCTTCTTGTCAGAGCACCATTACTTGATGCTCTATTTGTCATGCAATTTTCAATGTACTGATTGCGATGATATAGTCACCGCCGCTATATTCAAAACATTTCTGTTTTAAAACATTTTTATTGACTTTCTTTAATAGTTAGTCT
>JAGBNK010000024.1 GCA_017634455.1 Lachnospiraceae bacterium | reverse complement strand
TACTGCATTAATAATAGCCTCGCGAAATGCTTTGTTATCAAACAAAGGTACTTCTTTGCGTTCAACGACTCTGTCTGTTTCATCCGCTTGTATAATATTCAAAACATCTCCATACTGGAGCAAACTATCCAACGAATAAAGAATACAATTATTGCCAAATTCACGAACAGAAAACAAAGGCGCACTCTTCGTTTTCCCCTCAAATATTGAAACTCTGAGCGGTATATGAGAATTATCTGATAGAAGCTGGGCAAGCATATTATACTCACCGTCTTTATTTCTAAGTTTTAAGTTTTTTTCAAACGTTTCTTCTTTAAGAACTATCCCTTTTGATCCATAATATCCAAACAGTTTGTTAAAGGTTAAGTCCTGATATTTTGCCGGAATAGTCTCTATAGTTTCTATACGCCCATCCAAAATTTTAAAAAGTTGGATTTCTCGTTTTGGATATTTCTTTATATTATTTTTAGAAGAACCAATTCTGATAAAACGAGTTTCACGGAATGATGTGGGTATTTCCGTTGCCGGCGGAATAAGTAATACAACTACTCTTTTACCGTTGATTTCTACCTCTTCAAAAGAAAAATTAATACTCGGAGAAAGATTTCTAGCCAAGTAGTTTTGATACGGTTCTTTGTTATAGTCACAGTACTGATTAAAATTTGTTCCAACTATCTCATGGGTATCATCATTAACACCCCAAATAAAATACGCCATTTCCTGGTAATGAAATGCAGCTGCATTCGATAATGCAGAAACATATTCTCCAAGTTCTTCCGGCTGAAACCAATTTTCTTTGAATTCAAACCATTCTTGCTCATCATCATAGGAGCATAACTCTATAATCTTATCTGTTAAACTCATAAATTTACCAACCTTTTTACCAACTTATTTACCAACCAGATTCATTATATCACATTGGTAAATAAGTTGGTAAATAAATCAGTTAAATCTAAAAAGCAGATCTTAAAAAACAAACCCTCCGCAGTTCATGTCAAATAGCAGGAGTAATTATCCATCTAATGACATACCTAGGAGAGTTTGTTTTGTATTTATCAAGTCGCTTAAGGATAAGCTCATTTGCACTAAGGCTCAATTTTGGAAGTAACTATTATTATCACTTACCTATCATCACGGCCAAGTCTACCGAACTACGCCAGTACTTACGCCATCTCTACGCCAATATTTTATAATTTTTGTGAAGATATGAAAATTTGTGTGAAATTTATGATATGTGGGAATTCCAAAATAACAAAGTTTGAGAACTTTTGAAGAGAAACGTGAAATGCAGCACTAACGCCGATTCCGAGTTTCATATTTGTATATTCTCCTTCTAAAAAGCTTGATTTTAAGCCATTTCTTACATTTTCCTAAATAATTTTGTGCCAATTATGCTACAAATAGCCCCCAAAACAATTCGTTTAAAGTCGTGAAATCGGCGTATTTATAGGCTTTTTTCACAATTGAATTGCTGGAACATAATTTGAACAAAGCTGGAACAAAGCCTAACCTATAGTACCATATTTTTTATCTACCAAATCTTTTTCGCAAAAAATAAGGCAGAGTTTCTCTCTATTCTTTTTAGTGCATGTATAACAAAATCACTTGATTTTACTGACTTTGTTAAACGATTAATAAGTTACATATATATTCAAAATAGAGTTTTTAGGATATGAAGCGACTTCAACGAGTCCATTTCCGATGAATTTGAGTACAACAAATAAAACGTCTTCGTTTTTTCCTTATGAAGGCCTTATCATTCTCCCCGATTCCTCTACAGTAACTAACCTCTCATGTCTACCAGGATCTCTAGCCTCTGCCAGGTCCTAAATTCCTTCGTTCTGCTTATCCATAGTTGGGTGCTGCTTATGCTCCTATAACAAGGTCATTGCCCTATAAAAAATGTCAACGCAGCTACTAGCTCTACTTTGTCTTATATATTTTTTTACATTCCTGTTTCACAGCACCATTGATGGCGAACGCTTTCCTAGTTACAGTACTTGTTACTTTAGGCAGCGATTAACTCCCCGTCTCGATGAATGTCTGACATCATCTTAAATCTGTCGTAATCCACTCCTTTTGTTAATACCGCATAGAATACACATATCAACTTACAGCTGACAGCTATCATAGGCCGTCGCCTCTTTAGCGGATTCTTCACGCGAGTTACTTAATAATCATAGATTGTTCTAAACTCATTATTTCTTGACAGCAACGGTATCATTACTTGATACAAGATTTTTCTATGTTTTCTTCGTCCTCGCTTGCTGATTCTAGACCTTCCCTTATGCTTTCCCGAACTGTTCTCGACTAATTCTAGTTCTGCATATTTTTGAATCTGTTTTGGTGACTTAAAGCGTCTAATGTCACCTACTTCAGCAATGAATCCTGCTATTGTAATACTTCCTACTCCTTTAATGGCGAGTAACTTCTCCGCATGTTCAACCTTAAGAATTGCCTCCTCAAGGACTTTGTTTACAACCTCTTGCTGAGAAGTCCATAGACGATGCTCTTCAAGAAGCATATATAATTCACTCTTAGTTCCAATGCCACCATCAAGACCAACACTATTGTGCGCAGCTTCAACCAGGATCTTTGCCCTATCTTCTGTAACACCTCTACCACGCATCTTTTTGTCGTGCCAAATCTTTCTGATATCATCTACACCAAGCGCTATTACATCTTTTGGCAATGGAGCTTTCTCAAGCACTGCCAAACCACTTGCTGCATCAAATCTTGTGTATAATCCCAGATACTCTAGGAAATGTATTGCAAGCCATCTCTGAATGCTATTTGCAGATATGTTATGCTGCTTCATGATTCTATCACGGCTGTATACCAACTCTCTTATTTCGGTATAAATGCCCTCTGGCATGTATAGAATTGAATATCTTCCATCAACAACCTGTTTTGCTATTGTTTTTGGATCTTTTGAATCCGTTTTCTTTGGACTATTATCATCTAATTTCTTAATCTTTTTTACTGAGAATGGGGTGACCATTACCAATGTCATCTGATGATCGGTCACATACTTTGAAAAAGCAAACCAGTAGTGGCCCGTTGGCTCGCAGCCTATTAACACGTCACTCTTATTATTATCAACCCCAAGTGTCTCTGCCCATAGGTAGAAGGAATTAAATCCTTCAAGATCATTTTGAAAAGAATACTCTTTTAGTAAGCTCGCACCCTCTGTTGTCAAAAGCTCTGGCATAGTGAAGTTGGCTTCCAATGTCTACACCAACAACCAATGTTAAATCAGTTACTTGTTCAATCTTTTCATTCTGTGTATAATTCATTTTGAACCTCCAGTATTTTGATTGATTTGTTACATCCGCCAAGATGCATCTCAATCTTATCTTGAGGTTCTTTTTTCAATTGGCGCTATTTATGAATTACAGGAACGCTCCTTTACAAGTTAATAATCTTCTGCCTCTCCAAAATATCTTGCTGCACCTTCTTTAACCAGATAATTCAACAAGAAAAATGCTGTTTCTTCATAAAAGACAAACAATAAAACACCTATTCCCTGTATGTCATGAAATTCTCCATAGATTGACAACCCTACCGCTTCAACGCATAAAAAGATTATCTCGAATAAGTCTGTTTTTTTCTCTACACCAAACCAAAATTTGTAAGCAAGCATTGCTAAAACACCTGTAAGCACAGCCCCAAAAAGAGTTCCCCATATTGTCTGAAATGATAACATGGTAACAAAAACGCTTTTTATAATTAGTAGCAAACTTTCTGTCGTACCACCTGTGTCTTCACAGCTTTCTGCCAATCCATAAAAAATATAGACAAAAGTTAATATAATAAGCATTACTGCTGCATTATCATCTACCTCCGCTGAATTCATACTGCTCCACAGTATTGTCAACCCAAAAACAATCCCTATATCTTTAAGAATTGCCTTAACACGCATTTCAGGGTTCCATATTTTGTATTTTAATAATCCAAAGCGAAATAAGAATCCTATTCCAGCAGGTAGCCAATACCACCATACACTAAAAAACCAATCTAATCCTTGTGCAGTTTTTTGATATAAAAGTTCTTCTATTACTTGCATCTTGTATCCTTCTTATTTTTCCCTATTGTAACCTGTTACTAAAACCAAAAAGATATTAATAAACTCTAGATATTTATTATAATCTGGTAGTGAAAATAGACATTCAAATATTCTTGCCACATCTAATATGTTTTTTGCAATATCAAATTTATCCATTGACTGGTCAAGAAGTTCTATTTTATCTACAAGCTGTTCATACATTACTTCGTCAAGATTTCCATTGTCTTTCTCACTTTTCAAATACTGCATGGCATTCTCTTTTTCCCCATTTTTTAGGTATGCCATTGCTAACTTATCTATTAGTATTATATTGCCTTGTTCCTTTTTTGAAACCCTCTCTAAGATATATATTCTTTTACATGGCGGCAAACTACTTAGCATTGTCAAAACTGGTGGTTCTGTTCCAACTGGATGATTATAAAAATACTCTATTACAACTTCTTCAACAATTTTAGTTGCAATTTCTATTCCTTCATTAATATCTTCTGTCGATATCATTTCCCCTGGATTATAATGAGAACCGCCATTTCCAATTATTCTCAATCTACAGAATTCTTCCTCAATTCTTTTACTATAATACTTTCCAATTGCTTGAATACGATTGTTTAGATTATAATTATTCCATTTTTCTTCCAGTAAACCTGCTGCCAATACCTTATCCTTAATTAATAAATCTATGGCTCCTTCTAAATATCTTCGCAAACAATTTGCTCTCACAACATTTCGCATTTCGTCATTGATAAAATCTCCATATTCATCAACTAACTTGTATGGAATTAGCGGTGGAATACTTTGATTCAAAACTTTTTCTACATACTTGTTCTTATCCATTTTTCCTTTCTCCTTATATTCCAAGCTGTACTTCATAAGTCTTGTGCTTAGAAATTTGCTTTTGCAAACTACGCATTCTTTCTTGATTCAGCTCATCAAATTCTTGTATCTTGCGAATAACATCATCATTTTCTTGAATAATAGAGCAATGATCCTGCACGTCTATAACAATATACTTATCATCGTCCATTGCCTTATATGTATATCTCTCCTCCATGGTTAAATCACTTACTGATTCAATATGTCCATCCGAAAATCTATAATAACCAGATGCAATTTTTTTTCAAGAGGCTCTATAATTTCATCGTTAATGATGACTATAGCACTACATTCACTCCCATCTACTACATAATAAGCCGGATTACTTACTTTTAAAATAAGTATATCATTATAACAAGAATCATTAATTAATGCCCATATCTCATCGATTATAATCTCTCTATTACATAAAAGGTAATTGCCATTTTCCAAACATCTAATTTCTCTAAATTCTTCATTTGCTAATCCTGTAGTGTATCAAAGTTCTCGGTTAAATTTTGTTTCATTAATTCTACTAATCAGATCCCTTATGTACGCTTTATTATCTGTAACAAATCATCTGGGCGAGTCCAGAGGTACTGGTCTGTGTAAGGTTAATCGGTTCGTTATTCCATTAAGAGCTCGACAAATTTAAAGTTATCGAGCTCTTTACACTGCTTCAGATGCCACATCATTATGTGTGATCAGGCTTTTTGTTTTTGCCTTGACCCCCATCATATACATTACAATACATACCAACGAGAGGATTCCCTCTACAACAGGCTGGGCTGCTATTGCACCTTCAAGTCAAAAGAGTTTGTTCAGTATGATAACACCAGGAATGAACAGAATAAGATTTCTCATCAGAGTTATAACCAATGAATTTACTGCCTTTCCCAAAGCCTGGAAATATGATGTGACCGTATTTATGATTCCTAGGCAGGGTGCTGACAACGCTAGAACTCTAAGAAATGACGCTGACAATGCCACAAGTTCTTTATCCGTAAAGAAAATGCTTGTAAGAATCTGACTTGCTGCAATAAACATAACCGTGAACAGTCCTCCCAAAATAGTTCCGTCAATCGTTGCATATCTCATAACTCTTTTTAATCGTAGTTTCTGTCCTGCACCATAGCAGTATCCCATAAGTGGAGCAACGCCCTGACTTAAGCCAACACTGAGCATTATCGGGAACATATCAATTTTATATGCAATACCATAAGCAGCCACTGCATCAGAACCATAAATACTAATGTAATTATTCAGGACTATATTGGAAACACTTATCATTACTGTGATCAAAGCTCCGGGAATTCCTATCTTTACAACATCTGCAGTCATTGCCGGTGTAACAGAAAGGCTATTGGGCGAAATGCTGTATAGTTCATTTTTCTTTGATATTTCTTTTGCAATACAGGCAAAATAATACACTGTAGAACACAGAAAACCTACAGCTGTCGCAAGGGCAGCTCCGGCAGTTCCTTTTCCCATAAGGACAATGAATACCCAGTCAAATACGATATTAATTCCATTTCCTATGACAATTCCAATAGTAGCTTCCTTGATCAGTCCTGCTGATCTGAACAGATGAACCATTCCGTTTGAAAGGATGATGACCGGAGCTCCGATAAATATCCATCTGAGATAATCATGGAGTTTTTGGTGAGGCATCAGGAACACTTAGATGTCTTGCTTGCTCAGTTAAAGACAGTAAAAAAGCACTCCTAGAAAATGTTGTTTTTCTAAGAGTACTTTCAAAAGCTCTTGCAGATAGATTTAAAAGCATAGCACTGCAGGAAGCAGCTCCAAGTTCACTTTCAGAACGTGTTATTTCATATATGACATACATCAGTAATGATAAGACCTTAAAAGGTGTCGAAAAAACAGCTTATCAGCTCCATTGTAGCCCCAGACAGTTGCAACGGATTTTGAACAATTTAGAACAATCCGGGAAAGTAAAAAAAATTGGGAAAGGAGCTTATAAGATAATATAGCAGAGTCCCAACTCACTCTCGCAAATTAATCCACAACTGATGTGATGGATACCTTGCCAAACATACCGGATGGCTCGATAATCTCACGCTCCGGACCAAATGGTGAGAATGCTTTCAATGTATCACGTGTTGGTGTATTTGACACCTCCACTATAATCTGATTGCATCCGTCCCCGAGAAGCTTACTGATTTCCCAACTGTATGGAGGAGCAACTCGCTTGCCTGCCGACTTGCCATTTACCCAGACCTCAGCACACTCATATACATATTGAGGCTCGAAGAATACCAATTCGCCCTGGTCTGCAGCCTGTACAAGTCTTGTGCTATCCTCTGCATTTACAGTCTTCTCATAACGCATGATTCCTGCGAACTCAGGATGCTTTCTTGAGTATGCCTCAAGAATAGATACCTGTTCACCGGTAGGAAAATTCGGATACTCGATTGTGCGAACTGCTGTCACATTCCAATCATTTGATATGTCAACAACCACATCTGCTTCTCCGTTTCTTCCGGCATTTACCGGTTCAAGTTCATCCTCAACCATATCAAGACCGGCTATTACAATGATACTCTCATAAGGACGCAATTCTACATCTATTACAACGTAACCATCCACCAACTTTTGTGGGATAGACTTCATTACATTTTCCATAGCATCATATACTACCACCCTGCCCTCAACAGGAAGTGCGACACTTCTCGATACTGTAGCACTGACAGATGTATTGAATAAGCCATAGATATCCTGAGCTTCCTTCTTATAATGATAGTAGAGTAAATCTGACGCAGGGGCAGACACACTAATATCATATATTCCCTGACTTTTGAGAGCCTCAGCAATCTTATCAAGCTCTATCACCTGACATTTTCCCATATCAGTCAACTCATGACGTACTCCGTCACCAATTACATACTCAGGTTTTGAATCTACATAATATACAGGAATTCCGGCCTGTGCCATCTCAATTGCAGCATTATACATTTTCTCATCCACAAATTTAGTCTCAGGGATAATGACTGCATACAGCTTTCTGCCATTTACAGTGAGCACCTGTTCCTCAAGAGATACTCCATAATACTTGCAATCTTCAAATACATCAGTAGGGATAACCTCATAATCAATCTGATTTTCCAGAAGCACTCTGCCCGGAGTCTGCAACTTCATGCTCTCATTCATCCAATCACTCTCAGCAGGATACATTACTGCAACCTGAGGTACATTTACACCGTTGCTGAGCAAATCGCAAAGTCGGTTTGAGTACTTCATAAGCTGTGCAAAATATGGGAACTGTCCATTGTTGCCTCTTGCATAGAAATGAGGTGGGCAGTCCACATCAGGATAGTCTGCCATGGAAAATGCATGAGGAACCATCTCATTTACACCCTGTAACAGAAGGAAATCAACTAACCATTTCATACTCTTCACGCCGAAATTCCATCCGTATGCACCGAACATCTCACAGAGTAATCTACCCTTCTTGGCCGGATCAATCTGAGCTGCTGACGCGCCCATCTTGGCCAGTCCAAAATGATAGAATCTGCCATCCAATATATCTGTCACGCCGCGACGTGTACCAACCGGATTTCCGGGTATAATCTGACCCCCGATATCATCGATTCCGGCATAAGCCTGACCTTTGATAGCTCTATAGAAATGACCTGCTCCACCACCGAGGTGAGTATGCTCCTCATAATCCTCAATTACATGTCCTACATATGCAACGCCATGATCTTCACACCATTTACCAAGCTGGCAAGAGAAGTTCTTAGAGTAGAGCATTGATACCTGATCCATATAGAATCTGCGCTGCTCGGCAGGAATTGTCTCATCAGGACAATTCAACCACAGATAGATCAACTGCTTCTTCCAATCAGGTCGATTATCTTCATATATCCCCTGCATTTCTGCACACCATGGAAGAGCCATATGTTTTCTGCCGATGGCATTTCTCATCTGATAGCCTGCCACATTATAAAATCCCGGCTCATCAGAGAAGAATCCTGCTATTGTCTTGCCGAACTCATCAGCATAATGTTCATAATGAGTCTCATACACTGCCTCAAGGAGTGTTGATACCGATTCTCTGTCAATATAATTGATATAATCATTGTTGGCACCGAAATCATATGTGATAAATATCACGCAAATACGCCATGTTCCTTCAGGCACATCCCATGTAAGCCATCCGTCAGATACATTTTCAGTGATGTCTATCACTTCATTTCCCACAATGTCATCCTCGATAAGCTTCACAGCTGTCACGCTGACAATCTCTGCTTTGTCAATGATAGGCTTATCAATCTTCTTACCGAAATCCAACCAGGTAAACTGCTTGGTAGTGAGGAGATTCACATCCAGATTTGCGCTAACCACAGGACCCACACAATCTGTATACTGCATCATCATATATTTTCTGGCACGCTCAGGATACTTAGAAGGAATCAATCCGTTGGCCTGACCTGTCGGGAAATGGGCATCGTCCAATATCCATATCTTCATTCCGCGCTTCTTGGCCTCGTCCATGACAATATCAAAATCATGCCACCAGCCCTCTCCTATGAAATCAGGATGTGGTCTTGACTCCAAGCATACTGCTCTGATACCACACTCATATATCTTTTCTATTTCTGTTCTCAGTGTCTCCTCTGTCTGCTCCCGCATCCACAAGAATGGGAATATGTGATTGGCACTTCTCCCCTCTAACAACTGATTCATATACTCTACACTCATTTTCTGTTTCTCCTTTAGAAAGTTACAGAGTATTCTGCACTTACTCGCAAAATACTCTGCCACTGTAAATTATTCTATTATTTCCTATATTGTCTCTCTCTTCTCAAGATCAGCTCTGATTTCTGCTACACGTGATTCTGTCAACTTATACCAATGTAATGGTAAGATTGAAAGCAATCCACAGAATACAGGGATAATATTTACAACAAAATTGATTCCGTTCTTAGCAGCCTCTGTCTGCTCAACACCTGCCACATATCCAAATGCTGTGATGAGAAGTATACCGAACACTCCACATACTGCCTGTGAACATTTAACAGCAAGTGAAAGGAAAGAAGCAGCGAGACCTTCCTGTCTCTGGCCTGTCTTCCATGTACCGTACTCGATAGAATCAGATACAAATCCGTAGCTAAGAGCACCTGCTGAGTTGGTAAGACCACAGATGAAACTTGCCACAAGAAGTAATGGTGTGCTCTTGGCACCAAAGAGGTAGATAAGCACGAATCCACCAATCATGATCCATGTGAGGAGCAACATGTACTTCTTCTTTCCCATAAGCTTGGTCATTGTTGGGATGCACAATGTTCCAACAAACTGAGCAGCTGTCATTACACCAAATACAACTGAGATCAACTGATATGAACCTACTACATAAATAAGGTAGTAAGACAGCAGACTCATACGTGCTGTAACACAGATTGACCCAAATAATGTTGAGATAACAATTGCTGTAAGCTGATCGTTCTTGATGAGCTCTCTAAGCTGTGTAATAAAGTTCTTCTTCTCTGCCTTTACAGCATCTGTAGAATGAAGCTTTGCAGTGTACTTCTCCTTGCACAGAAATGCTTCTGCAAGGAACATTGGAATACTTGTTGCTGACAATACAACTGTGGTCCAGAAAAAACCTTTTGCTGTAGCAACTTCTGCATTTCCAAACATGAGAATCATTGGCATTGCAACTACTGAAAGCACAAAACTGATAATAGCTGAACCGATTCCTCTTGCCGTAGACAGATTCATACGAACCTGTGAATCAATGGCAATAACATTTACCAAAGCACCCTGCGCTGTACCGATGATTGTGTAAAGCATGCCGGCACCGATATAACAAATCAGACAAAGGAACACTTTCAATGCACCCGTTACAGGAAATACTGTAAATGTCAGTATGTTAAATATTGCAAGAAACGGTGGAGCAAACATCAAATAAGGTCTGAACTTACCCCATCTTGTGTTAGTCTTGTCTGCGATAGACCCCATCATCGGATCGTTAATTGCATCCCACACACGGGCAATCAACATAATCAATGAAATCGATGTTCCTGCAAGACCTACAACATCTGTGTAAAATAATGTCAAATAGTTGTTAATCATATACCAGCTCATCTGGTTTGCAGCTTCACCTAATCCATAACCTATTGCCAGAGACGGGCTTGTCTTTTCTTTTTTGTTCGTAGCCCCCCCATCAGGCGTATTTACATTTTCTATTGATACGTCACTCATATCTTTTCCCTTCCTCCTAGTGAACATTTTGAAAAGTATATACATTTTCTTTGCTTATGATGTTATTATATATGGGAAATCTATTATATAATTGTATATTTTATTTTTGAAAATGGTATATTTTATAGATATATAATGAGGATAAAAAATGACGCTGAAACAATTTGAACTAACGGATATCGAAAAACAATTTAAGAAATTATATTATGACCAGGGTGAGAAATATCTGTCCCGTGCAATGACGCTGACCGATTACCAGCAATTGCCGGAAAACCGCAAAATACTAAGTGAAGACACGTTGAAATACCATGAGATTAACAGCTCTGCCCAGGATGTTAATACTATTCGTGACACCCGCGAAGAGAACGATGAAAACCTCATTGACATCAACGTACACGGTCGATACAGCTACCCTCTCATGCACAATCACCACTACATAGAATTGGTATATGTATACAGCGGAAATTGTACACAATTTATAGAAGATCATACCTTCACACTCAACACCGGTGACTTCTGTATATTGGCTCCAAATACCGTCCATGCCATCTCCGCATCAAGCGATGATGCTATTGTACTGGACATTATGGTCAGCCAGGTATTCTTTGGGAGCACATTTCTCAAGATGCTTCGCCAAAATCCTGCCATTGTAAGTTTCTTTGAAAATATATTATATGATACATCCATCATACCTTATATTCTCTATCCTACAGGGGATGACAAATGGATGCATGAGACTTTTGAGTGGATGTTCTCCGTAAATAAAACCAAGAATTATCTCTTCCAGGAGGAGATGGCATTGTATGTGCGACACATATTCGTTCATCTTCTGAGATACTATGAGATGGATGCCATCATTGCCAACCCAATGAACCGCTCTCAGGAAAACAACGTGGTTGCACTAATAAGTTATATCACCATGAATTACGACCACATAACTCTGCAATCTACCGCAGACTTCTTCGGATACAACCTGTCATACCTGTGTCAGCTTCTCAAAAAATGTACCGGCAAGACATTTACAGAAATGGTAAATAATGCCCGTATAAATGATGCCAAAGATATGCTTGCAAACACCAGCCTGTCTGTGACAGAGATTGGCTTGAAGGTAGGCTGTTATGATGCCAGCCACTTCACCAGGGTATTTAAAAACCAAGTGGGTGTAACACCAAATCAATATCGCAAACAACAGCAAAAATCCCCGGAGTAAATCATCCGGGGATTTTCACTTACTAATCTCATTTGTCGTAGTTGATTACTACTTTCACACCACCTGAAGTAGGATCAGCCGCAAACTCAAATGCTTCAACTGCCTGATCGTGACTAAACTCATGAGACACGATAATAGGTGCGTTGGTTTTATGTCCATTTACATTGTTAAATGCTTCTATCAGATCTTCATATTCGAATCCGCAAGAGCCCTTTAATGTAATCTCCGCACTAAGCAATCCGGCTGCATCAATCTCTGCCGGTCTCTTGTATACAGCAACAACTGCTATTCTGGCATGCATCTTGGCCATTCCAATTATATTTGACAGAATCGGGCCACCGCCTGCACAATCGATAAATGCATCCACATTTACTCTAGGCTGACCAAACTGTGTGAACACAGGTCCAAAATGATTTGTGAGGAATTCTACCACGTCGCCATCTCTGTCAGGGCAGCATCCCACGCCACCGAGTTTCTCCACATATTCCAATCTCTTCTCATTTAAATCTACAACAACAGGTGCCTTGCAACCCATTGCTACAACTGCACTGAGAGCGCATAGTCCAATTGTACCGGCTCCATAGATTACTACATTATCAGAAGGTCTCACATTGATAATATTCTTGCCGTGAGTCCCAACTGAGAGAGGCTCAATTACTACAGCTTCATCAAATGTGATATCATCTGCCAATTTGAATAAGTTGTATCCATATTTTGCATCTTCCACTACAGTGTACTCAGAAAATGCTCCAGCGATATCGCATCCCATCATACCATTTCTCTTGGCCTTGGTAGGATTGATAAATACTCTGTCACCTACACTGACCCCCTCTACTTCACTGCCAACCTGATATACTGTTCCAACCATCTCATGGCCGAACTGACCATCGTGACCGAACTGACCTTTCTGCAATATTCCAACGCCCATTCCATCGTAGAGATAAGCTGTCAAATCCGAGCCACAGATTCCTGCTCTTGCAACTTTGACAACCACATCTGCGTCTGTTGCTTCAGGCATTGGCAATTCCTCTAATCGAATATCCTTTGGTCCGTAATATACAAGTCCTCTCATTATTCAGACACCTCCGCTTCTTTATCAAATCTCAAAATAGGTTTTCCCGGCTGCAATGCTTTATAGCATTCCACAATGATACCCATCTTCTCTCTCAAATCCACATATGAGAAATCCATATTGCCATTGATTGCTGTACCTCTCACCCATGGTTCCTTGCCTGTCATCTCCTTGCTTTCTGCAAGAAATGTCTCATAAGGATCTCTCACATCAAATGCCAGATGATGGATGCCCGGGCCGTGTTCCTTCAACCATTTGCTATACTCTGTACAGTCAGCTGCAGGCTCGATAAGTTCGATTTCAACACCGTATATTGTCAGCATAGCTGTCTTTAAAATATCTCCCTTCACAGGCAGTTCCTTACCATCAAATTTCAAATCTGTAAAAGGTGGTGTTACATTATTAAGCGATGAAATATCCCATCCTGTGATTCCCATCTTCTCATACTCTGCTACTGCTTCCTCTAGATTTCTTACGATAATACCTATCTGCATTAATCCTCTTAATTGTGGTTCCATTTTTATTTTCCTCCTAATGTATATTCAAGTTTATATTTACCGGCGCCAAGTAAGTTAATATTTGCACCATTTTCAATCTCTGAAATTTTATATACTTCAGCTTTCACATCAGGTGGCAGTGTGATTTCCATATTGATCTGCCGGTCCACTCTCTTCCAGTGAACACTGATTTTGCCCCAGACACTGTCATAACTTCCGGATACTTCATCAAGTCCGCAAAAGAAATCAGGAGCGATTCTAACCTTCGAAAATCCCGGCTCCAATCCCTCGATTCCCAGGATACTTCTGTATAAGTATTCCCCAACACATCCAAATGCGAAATGATTCATAGATCCATCTTCCGGTGTTCCATCCGGTGCATATCCATTCCAGTATTCCCACATGGTAGTTGCTCCCATCTTCACTTCATACAGCCATGATGGGCACCTCTCTGAGAACAATATCTTATTTGCCAATTCTTTCCGACCATGTGCAGAAAGCATTGGAAGGAGATATGCCACTGACAGGAAGCCTGTATCCAACAAATCACCATTTTCATGAATAAGTTGTGCCAATCTCTCTGTAGCTATCGGCTCCTGCTCTTCTGTAAGAACTCCGGAAGCCAATGCCAATACATATATTCCCTGGAAATCCTTTTTTATCTTTCCGTCAGGAAGCACATATTCATCTCTGAATGCCTGAGATATTTTCCCCTTAAAATCTGCATATTCAGCTTCCAATTCAGGCATACCAAGTGCAGCACATACCTTTTCCATAATACCTGTAGTGATAGCAGTCATCATGGTTGCTACAATATGACCTGTCTGTATCACCACCTCGAAAATCGGTCTGCCTGACATCTGAATTGATGGCATGAGCCAATCTCCATATTGGAATCCCGTATTCCACAGATATCTGTTTCGCTCCAATATCTTAGGATCCGCACAACTCTCCTTCACTTCCTTCGGAATCTCCTCCATGAGCTGACGCACAGATGTCATATAACTGTGCATCATATGGAAGTTCTCTCGCAGGATTTCCTTGTCACCATATGCCTCATACAATCTCCAAGGTATGATTACAGCAGCATCACTCCATCCTGCTGCCGATACACCATCTATTCCCTCCGGCTTCATATAATCATGAGATGGGAAATACGGAATGATGTGAGGAATCTGACCATCCGGCAATTGTTCATGCCTCATATCCACAAGCCAATGTCTCAGGAATTGTTCCACATCCTGCTCATAACATGCTGTCGGTGCGTACACCTGCATATCTCCTGTCCATCCCGTTTTCTCACGTTGAGGACAGTCTGTTGGGATGCATATCATATTACCATTCTGAGATCTGATAATATTTTCATGCAGCTTATTCAATCTCTCATCCGATGTGTTAAATGTGCCCGTCTTATCCTTTGGTGTCTCAAGGACATGTATCAGGAAATTATTTTCATCAATATTTTCAAAACCTTCCAATCTAACATATCTAAATCCGTGATATGTAAAATGTGGTTTGTAGCTGTGACGTCCTGTCTCGGCTGCACGGTAGAAGTCCTTTTGATCCTTGTTATGACCGATAATATTTTGCAGGAAATTGCCTTCCCCGGTGAGAGTCTCGCTGTGCTCCATGGATACAATCTGATTCGCCTGCAACTCTGTATCAAAGCTGACATATCCAACCACTGTCTCACCTGCATCAAGCACCATTTCTCCGTCAGGAGTATGTAACAAAGTCGGAACTATGGTTCTCGCCTCACGAACCTCAGGTATCCCCTGCAATGTGAGATTCTCATAACCATAATCCGCCACACGAACAGACTGCCATGTGCCATCATCTACTGTAATATCGCTTAAGCCTGTCGGTTCAAGAGATTGATCGTAATACTCACCTACAAACAGATCAGCATATCGATATGCTCCTGTAGTCCATTTCATATCCGGGCCCGAAGTCATAATTACCTTGGTTAATTTCTTGTCTGCCGCCCTATCAGCTCCATTGCCCGCTTCCATATCTGTCAATGAATCACTTGCTTTATTGGAATCGCGCTCCACCAATTGGAATAATAATCCGCTCTCCGTTCCATACTGCTGGCCATATCCCACAGCGCCCATTTTACCTGTGTACCATCCGTCTGCCACAATTGTAGCAATTACATTTTCACCAACATGGAGATAATCAGTGACATCTATGCACTGATACTCCAATCTTTTATCATAGGATGTATATCCCGGTGCCAATAAGGATGATACAAGTTTTCCATTTATCAGGAAATCATATATACCATGCGCTGTCACATACAACAGTTTGCGTCCTGTATTATTCTCTGACAGATTCAATGTGCCACGAAAATATACTGCCGGATCCAGCCTCTCAAGAGGGTCCACTTCCGTAATTGGCTCCATTGGATTTTTAGAATCCGTAATAGGTCGACGTGTTCTGGCCGGCTCAATCCACTGACCAACCCATTTGCTTATCTCTGTATAAAACGTATTGCCCGTAGCAGATGTTTTTGAACCGTCAGTACCTTCACACATCACTGTCCATGTATATATGTTTTCCGCTTCAAGCTTCACCTGACATTTGATATTGTGACGATTCTTGTCCTGCACTACACCGCTGTCCCAAGCAACGGCTCCATCAGCATCTCGAACTACAATCTGATAATTGCACTGGCCGCAGTCTCCTGACAATTTCCATGAGAAATATATGTCATGTCCATATCCGGACGCTTTCGCCTGGTATATTGAAATCATAGTTTCCCTCCTTATAGGGACACATAAAATCTATAACACTGTATATGTCGTTGAGATTTATTTTTCCATAAATATAGTTGTAACTATATGTTTTTGCATTATGATTTTTGCATTTTGTTTTTTGCATTATGTTATGGATTTTATGCGCCATTTTTGTATATCTCTCTTGATATACAAACAAGTCCTGTCGACTATGACTTGATTATAGCTATTAGATAAAAAAGAAAATTGTAAAATACTCTGAACCCGAATGTATATTTTTTATCAATATGACCTTGATATGTTAGAGGAGAAAATAACTTTTGGATAACGAAGTTGGAGAATGTACAGTTCATCCTCTCTAATTGATACTTATATAACCAAAAAGACCTAGCACTTCGTGCTAGGTCCTCTATCGAAAGTAATGCCTCCATTACTTAGCGCTCTTAAGAGCATCTCTTCTGTTGCTGATATAATAAACTCAACCATCTATTATGTCAAGTCATTTATAATTAAGTTTTACTTTTGGAGCTGCTTTGCTATGATAGCACGCTCTTTTCCCTTAATTTCAAGAACATTAAGAGCCTCCTCTAAAGAACACTTCATGTTCTTCATCATTAGTTTAATATTATTTATTTTTGTCTGTTCAGCTCGCTCATCTGCAACCTTATCAGCTAACTTTGTAAATGATTCACACATAGCATCACGTCCTTTCTCTGTTTCTTTTAGTTCTTTAAAATCTTGATTCTTATTTAAAATCCTTGAATCCATCATACTTTGATGAAATCTTGGTCGTCTAATGCTGGTGGCTCGGTTGTAGCGATATTTATTACACTCATTTGTCCATTATTACTCTCAATAGTCATATCAATCGTATAGGAAGATAGGTGATTTAATGGACTGTCAATCGCATCATCTCCATCTGACGATTTCTTGGTTTCCTCTTCCT
>JAGBNK010000023.1 GCA_017634455.1 Lachnospiraceae bacterium | reverse complement strand
CCTCGTAACGACTAGATAAAACGAGTGCTTTAGCATGTCTAATGTAAACAAAAGGATTTCTCGTATAAGGAACAATTTTCGCATAGTCTTCTAAATGCAAATCTTGTATATGTTGATTAAGCTCCCTTTCAAGCATACCACTCCCCAATATAACGAGTTTGATACCACGATGTTTCTTATGAAAATCTGCATATTGACTTATCAATTTCAATTGATTTTTTTGCGGATGCAGTCTTCCGATATTAAGGTAATATTCCTCTCCTTCTAAAAAATCCTTTATTAAAAAATCGTTATTATCGTCTGATTTAGATAGTATTTCTTGTTTGTTGATAAAATTATAAATCGTTTTGATTTTATTATGAACTCCATAGTTATATACTAAATCGTACTTACATCCCTCCGAACATGATACTATTGCATCAGCATAATCATAATATCTCCTTATTCTTTCATTGTCTGCACAAGCTGGAGGATCTATCAACGATTGAACGCTGCGTTCAGATAATATTATTTTTTCGTTATTACGTGTACGGATATTTACAAAATTCATTGCTTCCATAAAACTGATTGCAACGTCAATATGATATTCTTTTTTGAGCTTTTTTACCGCATATTCGTAAAAAATTCCTTTTTCATCTATGCCGGCTTCAACTATGGTACCACCATACTCATAAACAATATTATCTGAATTTTTTAGGAAAATATATACATTATATATTTTTTCAAGTTCTTTTGATAAGAGGCCAGCGATTCTCTCCGCCCCACCTCCATTTAAAGTTGATAAGAGTATTGCTATATTCTTTGGTTTCATGCAAGTCATCCTTCTGTCTGATTATTCCAGATAAGTATATTTTGATAACCTAATTCTTTAGACTGTATTTTTAGTGCATTGATTGTATGAATGTTTCCTACTGCAATAATAAGCACTCGTTCTCTTTCCCCTTCTTTGGGAGATATACAAGGTATTCCTTCAAAGTCCATCCCCCAAGTTTCTGGATTATTATCAAAGAATGCTTTGGGCTTGATACCCCATTTCATCAAAGTTTTTGCTTGTCTTTTTCCTATCATGCCAAAGCCAAAAATATATGCTCCAGCCGCTTTACAAATTCTCTCCCTTAACCGTGCACAATCATTGTAGCCCAGCATCGGTTCCCAACCATATGCCGCTTGATAATGAACAGAATTCTCTCTAATCTCATCATAATTTTTTCGATTCCATTCGTGATCATTCGATACAACAATAGCTGCTTCTCTTTCACCCTCTGATACTTTGTGTATTCCGTCAGCGAAATACTTTAGTTCTGACAACTGTGGTATTCTGCTATAGTCAAACCCCATCACAGAGCAAATTGTCCTATCAAAAAGAAAAGGATCTTCTCCCATTGCTATGACCCCAGCATCAACTGGCGAAGGAGCAAGCGGCCCGCTGTGATCTCCACCGCAAATCATATCAGCCACTATAAAAATTTTCCTCTGAACAGAATCACACATCTTCCCGTCTTTATCCGCGTAATAAAAAATTTTATTAAGGTCAGCAATGGTACGCCATATTGTATCATTTCCATACCATCCACCGAACCAATATTTTTCTCCGCTCTCCTTCACACCTCTCTCATAGCATTTTCTATACTGATCCATCTCCTGTGTGGCCTCAGTTGTTTTACCGTCGCTTGTAAAGGAATTACGCGCATCAATATGAAAGTGCGCTTCGTCAAGGTGTAAATTCTTATGCACATAACAATCCCCACCATCATCACGGCTGCCCATAGTATGATGTGGCAACATCTCTTTATTCGCATTTATGCCGACAATATTCTTAAGCGCAGCTGTTATGCCTCCATAGCGGTGTGTTTTAGGTTTTGGCATATTTATCACAACATCAGCTTCAAGTACATTCCTATTCACTTTGTACTCATGAATTCCGTCATGATGATGTTTATTCATGATGCGCGGATCATAATTTGTAACCCTCAAATTTCTAATCCGACTCTCTGGAAGACCATCAAATGCGCTATCACCGATATCAAGACGAACAAGCACACCATCATCAATTACCGCTTGGTTTTTTTGATTATTGTATACACCATCAACACAATCACGACGAACATTTCTAAAATCAATAAGAGAAATATCTATACCCTGTTTATGATAAAATTCTAGCAATGGCAGCACGCCGCCATTTTCGAGCATCTCGTCAAAATGACAATCCTGTATTGGTGCATCGCCAATAATTATCGATCCAGTTCCCCCTAGTGCAATAAGTACATAATCAATAACAGGTGCCATGACAGCAGGATGAGTAATTAGACAATCCATGCCATTGCCAGAACCATTTTGATGCATCACAAAATTTGGCTTTATAAGTACTCTATCCCCATGTTTTACATACGTCCCTAAGGGATTCCATCTATCTGTACCATAGTTCTCCTCATCAAGCCCAAACAAACGAAAACCCTCACGTACCATATCGTAAACTTCATTTGCTTCCGCAGACAGTTCACTTCCGAATTTGTATTCCGGATAGGCTATACTGGGACGATAAAACGACTGCGGTGACGGATATTTATATACGGTCTTATGCACTAATGCGACACGTGGATCAAACACAATCAATCCCCCCCTTACTTCTCGAATGGCAAATGAAGCCATTCGGACATCTTATTTTCAAATTCAAGCGGTTTTATTATTTCATGTCCTGAGCCATGATGAAATGTAATCTCTCCAAAATATACTTTGCTATTTATGATGTAGAAATCGACCCGGTCATATATCATTCCCTTTGATAGTTTCTTTGCCAAATAAATCATTTCCTCTAAACAGTCAGGTTTATCTATGATATGTTCTGGCGCAGTAGGGTAGAGTATAGAGGCTGGAATATATTCCCAGTCAAGGGTATAAAGATTTCTTTCATGTTTAGAAAAACGACCAAAATCGACCTGAATAAATTTAGGTTCCTCTCCAAAAACCTGGATTTTATAGTCCTTTAATTCATCCCCCGATTCGTCAACCATATACGGCTCAGCAATAATCCTTGGAGGAACATCTCGATACGGCCATTCTCTGGAAACCCAGAAATAATTTCTACCTAGGCACTTTGTCAATTTCTCTTGTGCTGCAACATAATCAAATCTCTTTTTTCCAGTGCAGAACATAATACTTCCCGTATCATGTGTGCATTTCAATACAAACTTATCTGGCAACTCATCAAAATCAATGTCATCAAATTTTTCCCACACCCCTAGAGTGGGAATGATATGTTCATCACCAATACATTTAGCCACCCATGTTTTTACTGCGTATTTGTCTACCAATGTCGTATGGAGTGGATTACGGTCATACAACTTCAACCACTGAATTTTTTCGTTAAACGTGGTGGGATTCTCAAGATTAAGAGGACGTCCTCTCATGCTGCTTAGTTCCCAGCTAAGCTGTATAGCTTCCTTATCTTCTAAGCTTTTCCATAGATCATATATTGTCGTCTCATCATATTCAATAAAATCCTTAAACCCCAATTCTGTGAGTTGCCTCGATATCTCTTTAACAGCATTTCTGTTTTTAATGGCAATTAAAACTCTGTTATTTTTACATTCATCACTAACATCATAAGGTGACATGCATAAAGCACCATGATATATATCTTTTCCCTGCTTTTGTTTGTCATTATCTAAAAATGTAATATTACGAAAGCCTCTGCGTTCCGCAACGAGAAACAGTAATTTACCATAAGTGCCTGCACCAAAAATATAAAAATCATCATCCATCTTATTTAGCCTCACTATATCAAAGGTCAATTCGACTTTAATTCATCATATCTTTCACTTTAGCATGATCAATCCATTCAAAAATTTGGCTGGTATTGAATGGAATTGGACAATAATCTTTCATGTCTATACCATTTCTCCATAAAACATACTCAAAAGAAAGCTGATCCCTCCGTACCCCCTTTTCATATTCCTCAAACCATTCATCCATAATTATATCAGCTAAAATGTTATCATGATCACGTACTATAGCAGATGCCTCTATTTGGAATTTTTGGCGAGGAAATCCCTCAGAAGCATATTTTCTTAGTTGTTTTTTTACTTTCTGCATTAATTTATCATTCAAAATTCCTTTTGAAAAAAAGATCCGTTTTAGACAAAAACCTTCACCATATAAATCTCTTGCATTCAAATCTTTGTGTCGAACTCCAATTAGACATGTGCTAATTCCTATTTGCGATGTATACTTCACATATTTACTTATATTTACTTTAGGTTTCAGCTTTCCGTCAATGTATATAGACCAATGATATTTTTGGAAAAGTCTATGACCATTCATTTTGCACCAGCGATTCATAAGTGCTGGATCATTTCTATCAATATCCTTCGGTACTACCTTATCAATGTCAATCACATTAGGCCATCCAGCATCACGTGCCACTTTTACGTCATCCGTAATCATAAAATAATCAATGTTGTCCGGACATACAGATGTCATCACGGGTGTGTCATAACCACCGGTGATACACGAGTACACCGCAACCCTATTGCCCATAGCATATTCACGAAATGCATGGGGAGGATATTCCTTGTAGAGTGGTACATATGGAGGGAATTTATCTATACCGATAAAATAAGCAAGAAAACTATCCTCAAGGAACAAGTCCTGCAGTTCCATTGCTATAATCCAATCTTCTAATCCCGCTTCGTCTAGTTGTTTTCCTATAGTGTCAGCATGCTTTGTTGTGCTTATAATACATGCGTACTGGTCACGCTGACGAAATAGTTCGTCAGGCGATATGCACGGTCTACCAAATAATTCCTCCCCCCACCTGGCTGGATTGTTATCCGTATAACAATCAGGAACTATCCCAAGTTCATCAAGCAAAAATTTACAACTCGTCTGTGCTGCTATCCCCATACCAAATACACACAATTTCTTTTCTCCTGTACAAACCTCACAAAGAAGATTACTCATAGATGGATTCAAAAAACATTCCCCCATTGCAAGATATCGTGTCGTCACTATGCTGTTTCCTAAGCCTCCGTGCATCTCTACATAGTATTAAACTGGTAACTATTCACTAGCCAATGCCCAGGGAATACAAGATGCCTGAGCCAGCGTTGCCATTATTGTATCTATGACAACAATGCCATGCTTACGGGCTGTGCTTAATACGGAGTTAATTTTTGCAAATTCTTTAGCACCTTCCAGCGAGCGGAAACAACCGGAAACTTTTATCTTGACTTTGGCATGTCTGACCTCCCGTTCCGCTTGGTTGTTGTCAAAGGGCACACGGAAGTCCCAGAAGAAACGACAAAAATCCTCGCTGTATTCATCCAGTCGGTCTGCCAATCGTCTGGCAATATTCCGTTTTCTTTT
>JAGBNK010000004.1 GCA_017634455.1 Lachnospiraceae bacterium | reverse complement strand
ATTCCGATTCGTATTATTCTTTTCATGTAAGTGGCCTCCTTTTGTATGCGGTAATCCCTGTTACCTTTGATTATTTCCAATCGTCAGTATACAGGTAAATCCACGTTGCTACAAATGTGAGGTCACTTCATATTATCTAAATATAATTCTTATTGTTTCGAAACATCTCTCTTTAAGCTCATTTTATATAAAAAAAACAAGCAAAAATATTATATTTTTTGCTTGTTTATAACATATTTTGTCATTTAGATATCTGTGTTTTAATAAAAATATGTACCACTCTCTTTATATCTTTTTCTATATTCATTCGGAGTCATTCCATATATTTTCTTAAACTTAGCCCCGAAGTGACTATGAGATGAAAAACAGAAGTACTCTGCAATCTCAGACAGCTCATAATTAGAATACTTCAGCAAATTAGCCGCATGTTCACACCTCTCTTTACAGATATACTGACTTATTGTCATTCCTTCTGCTTCAGCAAACTTCTTGGACAGATAACTATTATTGATTCCAATCTCCAGTCCGATATCAGATACTCTTATAGGTTTTCTCAAATTTCTGGCTATAAAATCTTTACAAGCATCAATATAAGGATATTTCTTGTTCTTCTTTAAATCAGATACCAGTTTAATAAATGTCACTATGGCTATTAAACTAACCTTATTATATTCTAAAATTGTAGTGCTCTCTGATATTTGCTGCATAAATATATCACTAAGTTCATAAGCTTTTTCAACGGATACTCCTGCTTCTACAGCTGCTCGCGTAGTGAGAACTACAGCTGTCAAAGCATAGTATTCATGTCTTTTCATCACGTTCTTTGAGACATATCCTATAGTAGAGAAATCAACAAACATTTCCTCATCAGCGTACATTTCTTTTAGCGCATTCAAATCACCTGTTTTCACAATGTTAATCAATTCTCTTTCCATTGAAACAGAATTATGATTTCTATTATTTTCTGATTGAGCCAACTGATACTTCTCAAGACGAGACAGATACTTATCCTCTTTGCCCTTTTCAAAATCATCTATCACTCTATAAACATAGTCCATATAATCTTCAACATCTTCATAGATAGAATTATCATCGCCATAAATCTCGTTAAATAAATTATCTCTTTTTTTCGCAGCCTTACCCATATATTTCTTCTAACCTCTGGTAATAATTACAACTTAACCATTATACTACTTATCATTTCCAAGATAATCCTGCAATATATAATAGGATTTTCTAAGTCTCTCCTGATAACGAGCTACTGTCCAGTCCTTCCAGGTGTACTTATTCACGCCCTTGTCCTCATCACCGATTACACAGCCTACATACATACCATCCACCTTGGCAGTCTCTCCTGACGCAGTGGTTATTTCCTTGATACATGGAGCTGCAAAGCCCAGCAATCCCCAAGGGATTCTAAACTCAATTACATCACCATCATATGCGAAATCAGTCAGATAATTATAATTCTCTGACTCCTCATCAGTTGAACCGAATCTCATAAGTCCTGTCTCAATCAATTGAGCCGGCACCGTAACTCCAGTCTCTGGATAAGTCAGAGATCTATCAATTACCAGATATTCTCTGTGAAATGTATCTGTATCATGTCCATGTAAATCTACTGTGCCCACATCCTGGGCTGCCATTGTAATCATATATGGATCAGAATTTTCCTCCACCATTAATCTGGTATTATCTTTACCATTTATCTCTAATACAAAGTCACCATCTCGATTTAGACTTCTGCCATCATAAGTATTACAACCAGTATTTTGATTTATATCGAAATATATATAGTTGCCAGCCCTGTCATAGTTGGCACCCTGCCGTTCCATCATGAGATATACATAAGTAGAATCAGACTTCATGGCAAGCTTAGTCTGCTTATCCGAATAGATTACATCCTCATCGCTCCAGTCATCTGATTTACCGTCTATGACAGGTACATTTTCCAACTCATCTGATACGAATTCCAGCAGACCGAAATGCTGCTCACAGGTCTGGACATCGTTCCAGTAAGCTCTGTAATCACTGTCTGTGGCAAGCTCCGTATTCCAAGTTCTCTTGAACCACTCATCCTGCCAGGTAAATACCATACCACCTGCACATCCGGCCTTTCTGATATCCTCAAACATTGCCACCAAGAGATTTCCCTGTACTTCGTCAGTATGTCCTCCCTGATTCCATCCTGTAATAGGATTCACATGGGTGACACCTCTGCTGGTTGGCAAACCGAACTCCGCAATAACCACCGGCACACTATGGTAATCCACCAGCTGCTTCAGATAAGGCAGATATGTATCTATCTTGCCATTTTCATCCTTGTAAGACATGTATGGCTCCTCAGAGAACATGAAGTTAGGATAATATGGATATACATGATAACTAGCAAATATTCCCGCCGGAAATGACTCCTGGGGCTTTAAATCCTCCACTGTAAGTGAGACTGCATCCTCCTTACTTAATGGCTCATTTGGATGGTGAAATACATCTGCAGTTGCCCAGTTAGAATAACTTACAGGTCGCTGCATATGATAATTCTCATCCTCATAAGACAACACATAATCACCTATCTCGCACCAGAATACCTCGTAAGGCTGCACATCCTCGCAAGATAAATATTTACCATCATAGGAATGAAGTTCTGGATTGGCATTATTGGTTCCCTCTACCAAGTCCTGATCTGACTCGATTCCAAGTATCCATCCGCATACATACTGAGATATATCCTTGGTATAGACTCCATAAGCATGACCGGAGAGCTTATCAATTGAAGCTCGACCATGTATGATATCCACCAAGTCCTTCAGATCCTTCTCCACTCTCTCGTAGGAGTCGTAAGCATTTCCCGTAGCAGTTACCACATCCTCATCATACCAGCAACCCTGGAACAGATATAACTTATCCTCATGATTCTCATTATATCTATAGAAAGCATTGTAGAAATCAGGCATCAGCACTGTATAGGATCTGATTGTATTGGCATGCATTGCTGCAATCTCTTCAAACCATCTGTAGTAATCATCCTCTGTGACACCTAATTCTCCGGGAAATGAATTTGGAATACCGGCACCAATATTTACCCCTTCTATATAGAAGTCCTCGAAGTCACTGCCGTTGTATCGTTGATATTTCTTGCCTTCAGTGCGAAATGCGTAAGCCGTATCTCCATCCTGATACATAGGCTGGCTCACAGCCCCTCCATCCTCGTCGAAGACCTGGCCTACTCCACAACCATTTAATACAAAAGCACTCATTAATACCCAGGCCAGAATTTTCTTCTTAATCTTCATAATCTATCCTCGTTAGATTTATCTATATCATCTCATTTTGTGCATTTAGCAATTCGTTTTTTGCACTTTTTGCAGATTCTCATTTTGCACTTTTACCGATTCTCTTCTGTGATTCAGCGCCAGCATAAGCACAGCCCCAACAAGAGCCAATATACTTATACAAGCCCCCTTTACAATATAAGGATTTCTCATCTTGATAATAGTTGTACCCTTGTCTACAAATACCAGATTGATGATTGAATCGAAATCACCTGTCATTGTATCCACTGCTGCCAATGTGGTATTCACATCATCATAATCCGACTGGATGGTTATTTCATCCTTACCATATGTAATATCAAGTGGCACCAGTGTACGCTGTGGCACTTCATCCATATATTGCCACATCATATTGTCGAGAATCTTCTTGCTTCCCTTATCATCAAGAGTTGCATAGTAATGGTACGCCAGAGAGATACCTACGAAATTGATATTTTCATTTCCCGCAGTGCCGGCGTAAGCCAGCTGCACACCATTTTCATAGAGATATCCTTTCACATGGTCCAATCCGTTGAGATATACGGTAGACCATTTTCTATCATTTACCGGAAACAGCTTACATACCACCTCTTCGTGGTTGAAATACAGGATAGGATAACCATTTTCAAACTTAATAGGCTGACAGGTTACTCCCAGGAAGTTCTGTATACCAGTATGCTTATCCACAGGAATACCGCTTCCATCAATTACAATCTTCACATCAGACTGAGCCAGCTTGAGAATCAGCTCCTCCGCCTGAGCCTGATCGTTAAATGTAAATCCCGACAGGTATATAAGCTTATATCCCTTCAACTCATCATAAGTATAATCATTTAAATTATTGGACTTGCCCTGCTCCATATCCACATAAGAATAAGACAGAAGCTTGCCTGTATCGCCGATGCTTATGGCGTCAAATACTGTTGTCACGCCGTAAGTCTCAGGTGTCTCTCTGTGGAACAGATAGGTGAATCTGTCATTGTCCACCAGTTTGTATCCACTCATGGCTGCTGCCGCTATAACCTCATCGATATCCGCAGTGAGATACTCCGATGTATAAGTAGACAGAAGCAATGTGTCATCTCCCAAGGTAAGGAGTCTGTCAAATAGATATGTATAATGTCTCGCACTTATGGCGTCATTTAAATCAAGGAGGTTTTCATGTGTTGCCGCAACTCCTATGTTATCTCCCCCAGACTGTGGCACCATTCCGTTGCCGTCTTCTGCTGCCGCTGCATAGTAATCACCGTCTGACTCGTATCTGTCCCCATCGATAAATATCATTCTCTGGTTAGTGATGGCTCTGGCCTCATCAATCATATTGGCACTGGTAAATGTATCCGCTTTGGCCCTGGCAGTATATCTGCCGTCACCAATGTGCACCATAATAGAAGGTATGATATCAAGTACCAAAAGTCCCATGCATAAAACCAAGAAGCCCTTGCGCAGTTTCTTCCAACTTATGAATGAGATAAGAATCAATGCTGCTGCAATAGTCATATATCTGGCCATCCACAGGTAATTATTTCCCGGAATCTTCGAGAACATCCCATAGGCACTTGTGGTTGATGCCATAAATAATAGAATACCCAGTACCAGACTCTTCTTGTCATTATCTCTGCCAGCTACAATGCCAAATATACCCACTGCAAAAATTGACAATCCGAAATAATATCTGCTGTCATCCCCTGCCACTCGATACATAGGATCAAGTGAGACAATAGCATCCTGGAAATATCTGGCCATAAGTTCTACATTTCTTGTCTCATAGAAATCTCCTCTGGTGGATGGATATATCCATATGGCAAATATTCCAATTCCCAGAATCAATGACAGAAGTAACATCACAAACTTCTTCAACTTCTTGTGATGAACTAATGTAAAGAGTGCATATACAGTAATCATAATAAGCATCTCAATGCTGACTGTCACACTGCAATTAGCTATATAACATTCTGTGAGAATCAAGCCTAACAGATAACTGGTTTTATTATTCTCCTCATGTAGCCATAGATATGTAAGCATTATCAGAACAGGAATTGCCACATAAGCCATTGCTTCATTGATGCTTCCCCTCACGAATAGGTTGTACATATTAACCGGCAGGAAGAACCATATTGGTCCCATGCATGCAGCCAGAGCAAGTCTGTCCATTTTACAGCCTATCCATAACCAAGGCACACAAGTAGCTATGGCAAGCACCATGACAAATATTAGATAACCCGGTATTATCTTGCCTGCACTTCCTATACATGCAGCCAGCACATACAGTGGCAATGGCTCCACATATCTCAGAAGCTGCTGCCCATTGAACCAATAAGGATCATAAGATGGGAACAAATCCCCCTTACCAATTCCATCGAGTAACACTCTGGCACGGTACAGAAATCCCATAGTATTGGCTCCGGTTGGATAGTCCCCTCCCTTATAGATAGCATAGGTGAATGCAAATGCTATCAGAGCATATATACATATTATTATTGGAATTAATATTTTCTTCGATAACTTCTTCATTACTACGCTTCTCTACGTTCCATAACCTTGTCTATTACGGAATCAATCTCTAAATCCAAACTTTCCTTGCGACGGTTCTTCATTGTCTCCTTGAAATCTTCACTCTCGGCGAAACTGATGATGTAACTTCTAGTAGGTGTCTCACTACTTTCCATCTTCAGAAGCTTACCATTTTGTGCCTCCACGATATCTTTGATATCAAGAACGAAAACCTCAGACATATTTTCCAGAGTAGGAATAACTGTGTCAAATGGTTCGAAGTCATTCATTACGCAGTTCTGATACTTGGAGAAATACTCGTCGATGGCTCTCTCATAAGAATTGAACTGCACGAAATCATCGCTCATTATCATTATGTCAAATGTGAATTCCCATGTATGAGGATGAGTCTCACCCTCCACTCCATTGATGATAATGAAATGATTTGCATTTAGATAGAATTTAAATCTATATGTACGATTAAACTGCACTGCCATAATTATCTCTCCTCCACAAATAATTTCTCGCAAGCTTCACTTATTGTCTCATTGGAAGCCGCCACATCTTCTATTACCACATTGACCTTGGCATCAATCTCAAATTTCTCAATTATCTCTGATGCCATCTTCTCATGAAAACCTGTCATAATGAGGCTCACTCGGCCTGTATCATTTTTGAATCTAATAACTGTCTCATCAAGTGTTGTTGCTGCTCGAAGCAAGAACTTCTTAGCATCCTCCACACTTGTATAATCAATTCGAACCAGCACTGCCGCATCTAGCCCTCTGGCATCTAATCTCTTAGCAAACTCAGTTAGCAATGACTCGTTGTAAGCATTGTATCTGGTATTATAGGAATCTCTCTGCTTCGCCTCCAACTCAAGTCGGTTAATATGCTGGTTCTGTAATTCCAGGCGACCTTTGAGCATATTGTTGTCCTCTTCTCTTCTCATAACCATAGCCTCTGCAATCATGGCTGCCAGAAGCAACAGAAGCATAATGAAGATTACATAGATATATAGCGCAATTCGAGTAGACAAGAAATCGTTGTTATCCAAGATAACTGTCTCATCAGTAAGCAGACACAGGCTGTACTCACTTCTGTTATATTCAAATACTGCACCTGATACTACAAATCTCTGACCATTCATATGGATAATATCATGGGCAGCTCTATTCACATTTAACTCATCCACAAATTTATCTGCAGTAGCTGTGTCGAAGAAGTCTTCCATGACAGCACCCTGATATTTGTTAGTCTCAGTAACATTTTTCACAAAGAGCATATTCTCGCCCTTGGCCAGAGTCCAATAATGGGTATTACCACTATCGAGAGTATCGATAATATCAGAGATGATGCTCTCGTCAGTTCGGTCGTCCTGGAGATTGATCTGGTCCACAACCAGCTGCACATAGTTGTCCTGCTGTGTAGCATACACCTGTAGGATTGCGTCCTTGTACATATTCATAAGGGCGTATCCGAAGAAGCTAAATATAATTATCACCGCAATTGTGGCCACAAGTATAACTCTAAACCTCAACTGAAGTTTGATCATGTCACGCTTCTTATATTCCCACTCCAATGTTTTTCTCTTGTCCCTTCTAGTCATGGAGATCCTCCTCTTATCATTCGTATCAACTAATCTGCTGATACCTCTCTCAATTCAACTAATCTGCTGATACCTCTCTCAATTCAACTAATCTGCTGATATATCTCTCATATCAACTAATCTGCTGATACCTCTCTCAAATCTGATTATCTAATCTATAGGCAATTTCTATTTATTAATTAGCTACTAATTATCAGTATTATTTTTCGCATCCTGCTCAGTGGATTCTTCCACATTCACCAGGTCCTGAAGCTTCTTGAATCGACTTCTGATTCCGCTGACGCTTGTATGTAGCTCTCTGGTAAATGCCTGCCACTCCTCTGTGAGATTCTTGGTCTTCCATGCGCTGTCAGTATTAATACTGTTAATGATTCCCGCGAATCTGATAAAGAATACCATAAGGTTGAAAAATGGCAGTATAAATACCACATACCACTGTTTCTTATAATAGTCTCTTATCTCTTCAAAGGGTTTCAAAAATGCCACCGTTGAGAAGAAATAGAAAAATCCCATTACAATATATCCCACAAATAATATAGCCACTGAGAATACAATCATTCTCATGGAATAATTTAGAAACAGCAAACATATAAGCGCTAAATACCATATCATTCTAGGAAAGGCGAAGGTGTGGTCATATACCAAAGTACGCACTGTTGGATCCAAAAACATTTTCCGTGCCTGCATCTTGTCCTTTAGAAACATGGCAGATACCTCTAGACTTCCTCTCTGCCAACGCTGGCGCTGAGTGTAGAGCTTGTTCATGTCCTCAATAGGATCCACGAAGAAGATTGCATCCTCACAGATTTGCACCTTCTCCTTCTTGTTGTATCGCATCTGAAATGTAAGTTCTGTATCCTCACATATTGTATCTGTATTATACATATGAGAGCTCAATACCGCCGACTTTCTAAATGCAGAAAATGCTCCCGACAATGTATAGATAGAGTTAGTCTCAGAGGCATAGTTTCGACCTGCCAGGAAAGCCTGAGCATACTCCATAAATTCCGTCTTGCGCAGAAGCTTCGGGAATATCCAAGGATACTCCTCAATAAGTCTAGGCTCAATCAATATCGCACCAGTCATTACCTGAATTGTAGGATTCAGTTCGAACTTGGTAACCAGATTTTTCAGTGCAGACTTCTCTAGGATTCCGTCGCTATCAATATTGATGATGTATTTACCCTTGCTGTTAAATAATGCCATATTAAGAGCCTTGGACTTGCCCTGCTGAGCATTTAACCACTGCATAATCAGCTCAGGATATTTCTCCTGACACTGGCAATACACCTGGAAGCTGTTGTCCTGGCCCTGATTGTTGACCAGATATACATTTATTCTGTCATTTGGATAATCACTATCGTTGATAGACTTGATGCAAGCCTCAAGTGTGGCTGCGGAATTATACACAGGAACCATAAGTGTGATTTCCGGAAAAAATGTAAGTTTCTCCGGTGAATCACTCTGCTCATTTTTCTTCTTTTGAATTCGTTTCTTGAATAATATTACGATATTACCAATTGCAGGTATCATTTCCATGATAAATGGAATGATAATCCATGCAGCCCAAAACAGAATGGAGTTAAAGATACTATTTAGAATGACCATAAGTAAATCCTCCTACCTTCTGTCTGATAATCTGCGCCTTGGTAAATACAAAGAAATATAAAATAACTGATAGCGCATAGAATATTAATCTACCTACTATTGTATGTGCCATATGATAAGCACCAATTCCGTTGAAATATAAAATGGTACAGATTGTAGAAATTCTGATAGCGTTGGCAATGATGATATACATAACACCAACCACGGCTACAATAACTCGCTCGAAGACATTGTATGCCTCAAAGAATACAAGAAGAGCCAGGTATGCCATAATCTCAAGTATTCCTGAGCACTCAAAATCAATCTGCAAACTGATTGCTCCATTTGCAGAATTCACAAAAAGAACGCCATACTTGAAATATGACGAATACATACCTGTTATTTTACCCCATATGCCAGCTACTGAAGCTACAACTTCAGCCAATGGCTGTGTCAGAAGTGGTCGTACCCAAACCATCATAATAATAAACAAACCACAGCTGCCCCAGAAATATTTCCAGGACTTAAGCTGTGCCTTGTTCATTACATAGTATATATACAACCACAAACCTACCAATACTAAGCCGATCCAGTTGTTCATAATTATTTTCCTATATGCTTATTAAAGTCCTTCTTTGTGTCTCTTGGTATAAACCTGTGCTAAAATCACGCTCAATATGCAAAGCACAATTCCTAAAATTGGTCCTGATGATGCACCAGCTGATGATACCCACTCATTACCGATTCTAGGGTAAGCCATATGATACATCTTAATATCAGATTGCTTAATATTCCATGAATATGGAGATTCATTTACCACACTTACAACCTTGGCAATGTCGATGTAATACTCAATCTGAGCACGACCTGTCTTGTCTACATGCACATAAGCTCTACCATAATCATATTTATCAGAATTAATATAACCTACATGAGCGTTGTCGAAGATATGGAATTCATAATCTCCCTCGCCCAGTCCTTTAGCCTGAGAATTCCAGTTTACATTGCCACTTGCATCTACAGTTCTCAATGTAAACATAATTCTGCTGCTGTCATTATGCTCATACCATTTCTTATTGACACCATCATTGATAGTCATATGAATCTGATCGAACGGATCATTGTAATAAGCGCCATAATAATCTACATATCCGAAGAGGTAATCTCCGTCTGAATACAGAGCTGCTGCTGAATCTGAGGCATTCTTACCCGATGAAGAATACTCGATTACAGTCTTGTGATATCCTTCCCAATCTGAGAAATCATAATCGTATGTAATCTGTTTCAACTGACCTGCTGTTGTATCATCATAATCAAATGGTGGATTTAAGTTAACAAGTCCTTGAGCGATGTAAGCCATTCCGCTTCCAGTCTCACCATATGAATCACCCTGAATTGCAACGCTGAGAGTCGAAGTTGTCTTGTTGATACCATTTAACTCAGATACAGGAATCTGCACCTCGTACTGACGATTGCTGTAAGACATTTCAAGTGGAATTTCACCTCTGTCTGTAATGAGATGAGCTCCTTCTTTTCTAATGATAAATGATGTCTTGGTTCCATCAGATGTCTCAATGCAATACATACCATTGGACTTAGGACCAACTGTTCCTGCAGTACCTTCCCAGTCACCCTGCTCGCGAAGGTATACATATACATAATCTCCATCCCATACAGCAGCTGACTCTGGAAGAGCCTCATCAATGAACTGTGTCTTGGCAATTGTATTCCAATCTGCGAAATCACCGTCTATTGTGATTCCGTTATAGACATCATCTTCTGAAGTCTCTGCCGCCTCATTGTCAGCCTGGGCATTCTGATTTTCCTGTTCATCCTGCGCCTCTGACTGACCCAGAGCCTTGGCGCCATTTATTGTCTCAATATCACTTGACGCTACAGGTACTCCTGCATAAGTCATTGTGAAATCCTCTGTTGGGAACCAGCTACGAGGAATGGCAATCTCAACGAAAGCATGTTCCTGATTATAATCAGTTCCATTTCCCTCAAATACTACACTTGCCCCGTCAATGTTTCCGTACCAGGCATTTTTTGCAACAATTGGTGCACCTGGCAGGTCCCAATCCTGTTTGAACTGAATGAAAGTATAAATCCCACTATAATTTTCTAAATTGTAATTAAAATGAATCTCTGTCTGACCTATAGATTCGCCTGAATATCCCAATGGATTCTGTGCCACATATAGATACAGATAATCATTATCTACTGCCACCTTCCAATCAGATATTTTAGAATCTGAAGAACCTCTGCTGGATACTTCTCCCCAGTCTGCAGAATCTCCATCAACAGAAATAGACTGTGCAGCTACTACCTGTCCCAAATAACCTGGCACACATGCCGCTACAGCTACCACAGATATTGCGCTTGCAAGAATAAGCGCAACCCCCTTATTGAGTTTACATTTCATACTAGCTAAATTTCCTTTCTTGATAGTTAACTTCTTGTAATAAGTGCAATTATCCACTTATTACTCACCCCTAAATAATTTTCGCTTATTATATAGGCTCACCCTTTTGCTCATACAGCTTAAATTCTACCACAAATATATTTATATGGCTATAGAAAAGATGTGAACTGGCAACTTTCGATTCCCATTTCCAACATTTCAGTAGATGCAGTTATGATTCATTTACAAGTTTCCCTGTCATATGCTCCGGCACCAATTCAATGCACTGCACATTTTTAAAAAATTTCTCAATCTCACTATCCAGATACTCCTGATCATCCGTAAACTTCTTGGTCAATTCAGAACAGATTTTAAGAGAGAGTTCCTCGTCATCCACAAGATGAATCTTGCCAAATGTAATAACACTGGTAATATTTAACGCCCACTCTTAGTATTTTTCAAAATCTCAATACACTCCGCCTCTGTTACCTGCTGTTTAAATCTACGCATTTTTCTAAACATCTTCGTCACCTCAATCATTCGCCAAAATTTTCAATCCTGCTATTCCGACCACTATCAGAATAACACATATAAGTTGTGGAACCGATAACTTCTCTTGAAACAGAAATACTCCAAGCAATGTAGTTCCCAAAATCCCCATTCCAGTCCACATGGCATAAGCTGTGCCCAGCGGCAACTGCCTAAGTGCAACGGCCAGAAAGACAGCGCTGGCTATGTAACCCACGCATGTAACAATTGATGGGATAAGCACAGTAAAACCATTAGACATTTTCATCGCCACTGCCCATGTGATTTCAAGAGCACCCGCAATCAACAAATAAATCCACTTCATATAATAAACCTCCTAAAATTTAGTCTACATAAAATAAAGCTTCTCCCCAAAACAGCTTTATAAAATAATACGCCATTCCCTTACCTGCTAAGACCTAACGGCAAGGGAACGGCGTCAATCCCGTTACTCGGTAGCAACAGGCACCTGTTTTATTCAATTTAACTCAAAATATTTGCATAGCTATTATAACATAATTATTTGCATTTATTTCTTCTTAGAATTTATTACTAAATCATAGCTTTCCGCTATCATTCTCTTAATTTCTTCATCTGGTATTGAACCATCCAAAATCACTGTATTCCAATGTTCCTTATTCTGATGATACCCCGGCAAAACCGACTTATACACCTTGCGCCAGAAGTCTCGCCATTCTGGATCACATTTTACATTTATGCAAACCTGGCCATCCTTCTCATAAAGTCCACAAGAAAGCTTTCTTGCTTGGCTTAACACGAATTAATTGCCAGTTTTCGTCATGAAAAGGAGCGTCTTGATATGAATTAGCAAATGTCAGGCCATATGCCAAAGCTTCTTCACGTGTATTCATCGTAACACCTCCCCAGCTACTTATCTCCACTCAATCCATGATTCAAAATTTCATTATAGAATGCATTGGCTTCCTCGCAGGCCTTCTTTTCTTTCCATGCTTCCACATCGCTACAAATAGCCAGCATCTCATCCACAACCAGTTCTACACTTTGCGGCTTCACATTGTATAAATAGCCAAGCATTCTCTCCATAGCTTTGGGGCTACCCAATTGTTTTGCAATTTCCACGCCAAGTTCTTCGGGGAAACCAAGTCCAGTAATTGCATTTACCAGATCATCCCGCGAACTCGCCCAATCACTTCTGTAATCCATCATAGTTCCTCATTTTTACTCTTTGCTTTTACAGCTATATCATTATAGCATAAAACAATAAGCTTTATCCCTGGCAAATTATTTAGTGAAGCTCTCACCCATCATGCAATTATTTTTATTATACTTTCTATTATACTCGCGCAGCGTCCCATTAATGTCCCCTTTGTCGTCGTTGCAGATAAAAATACAAAAAAGTAGGAATTACTTCCTACTTTTCTTCTGCAACACTTTTATAATAATCAACAACATTTACAAAAGGGATTACAATCTTTCCTTTATGAAATATATTTGCAGTAATTGTCTCAATTTTTCCTCTTGCGATTCCCACAAGAGCTGCCGCCCCGTTCACTGCAACCAGTTGTCTAAATTCTTCCCTGTCAACTCCGTCGTGAGATATAAAAGCGCCTTCAAGAGATAATTTAAATTTAAATTTTTGTTCATCAGACTGCTCTATCTCTATATCAAAATCTATTATCATTTGGGAGAAAAAGCCTTCTTCCGTTTCATCAAAATAAGGCTCATTGATACTTAATCCAAAATTTCTCTTTGCATCTTTTTCAATATCAACTATACCATTCTCAACTGAAATATTTTTTACTGTCGTCCCTACCAATTCAATCCCACTTGCTATTATATTATAATCCATTACGCTATAGCTCCCTTCTCAGAAAAAGACTTTACCCACTCATCTTTACTTTGCCTATTTGCAACCTTTTCTAAATCCCATTTTATAATTGTATAATCTGACTTTGCACATGGTTTTTCTATACAAACAGATGCTTCTAACTTAAGTTTTGCACAGATCTCATTTAATGTTTTTATTGTAAAATTGTATTCTCGGCTTTCCCATTTTGAAACCATCCCTTGGGTCACCCCCATATAATCTGCGAATTCTTTTTGAGTCATATGCATGTCTATCCTGCACCGTTCTATTTGTGCAGATATCTTTGCAAGTTCAACCGTAGTTTTTACGTCTGCATTAGAAAAACCTTCTGTCACCCAATTTGTTTCTTTTGCATTGGACACCTTATCTACAAAGCTCATTTATTAATCCTCCATAATCACTCAACTATCAAGCCAATTTAAACTCTTTTTTCACATTTGAGATAGCATATGTATTAGCAATACCAGATATACATATTTTTTCTAACTCCAACTCCAAGTCCTCCCCACTTACATAATATTACTTATAAGTAATATTTTCAACAAATATTATCAAATTTAACTTCATGTACAATGTTAAAACTATTTATTACACTTTCTATTACACTCGCATACTGTCCCATTAATGTCCCTTTTATCATCATCGCTGAAAAAAGTACAAAAAAAGTAGGAATTACTTCCTACTTTTCTTCTGCAACACAATTCAATTATACTATTTCAAATATTATCTGATTTCTGCTCTATCAATAGCCCTTTGGTAAACATCATATGTATGCTCATCAAATAGCACCCACTCAACCAGGTCAAAGTTCTCCGGATGAGCATCAATATATTTAGCCACTGCTCCTACTGCAATTTCAGCAGCCTCTTCAACTGGATAACTGTAGACTCCTGTGGAAATCGAAGGAAATGCTATTGTACGAATTCCTTTATCTAAAGCAATCTCCAATGATCTAGTATAACAACTTGCCAACAACTGAGCCTCATTACTATTCCCACCAGTCCAAATCGGTCCAACAGTATGAATCACATAATCACACGGCAAATTGTATGCACCAGTAATTTTGGCCTGTCCCGTCTCACATCCGTTTAATGTCAGACATTCCTCAAAAAGACCTCTGCCTGCCGCTCTGTGAATCGCTCCATCAACACCGCCGCCTCCGAGAAGGGATGTATTAGCAGCATTTACAATAGCCTCCACATCTAAAATTTTCGTTATATCTCCACGAATTGCTTTTAACATATTTTCCCTACTCCAACTTAATTCTCATAGTGCTTATGGCAACTGCCATCACTCCTACACACATAACAGTTATATCAATGGCAATTGATAAATTCTGCCAATAAGACACTACTGAATACACCAGATAAAACAATGCGAACCACGCAAATCTCACCACGTGTTTCCTGCCATATTCCCTTCTAACTTCCGATGGTAAGTCCTTCACATCTTCGTAAAACAAACCTGTGTACCAATATATCTTCTCTGTTTTATAAATGACAAATGTTAGCGCCACAAACCATATTGTTGAAATATTCATTGTTACCAATGTCATTATCTTAGCAGAGTAAGGCAAAAATACAGCACCTGTAAGCACAACAAAATAAATTATAAACAGCCATATCAATCCCCAATAACTTTTCTTATACTCTTTCTTTTCCATAATCTCCTCCTACGTTTCTACCTGAGAACCTATCAACTTACCCTAATTATAACAAACCACGCGACAGCAAAAAATCCCTAATTTCAGCATAGCGATTTTCCATAGCGCATTTTGCGGAACCCGGCACCCAGTTGCCGTTATGGTGATGGATAGTGTAACTATTTTCTGTATAATAAATGATTCCCGTATCGAAGCTCTTGCAGGTGAGCACATCAAACGGATAAATGGTTATATCATCCACAAATTGAAATCCTCCGTTCTTCTTCAATCCATGTTGCTCAATCACCTGTGTATATCGCACCGGACAAGTTGAATTATCCCAGGAGCCATCTGCCTTGAGATAAGGTCTGTTCTCATAACTCTTACATATCTCATCTATAATTCTATTTCCCGGCTTGGCTCCCATTCCAGACCCACACTCAATTCGGCCCATAGACTCGAAGCTCATATAAGCATCGTTGTAAAGCAGATCGTCAATAGGTCGTAACATCTCTACATCCATGTCCATGTACACCCCACCATATCTGCGAAGCACATCTACTCTGGCGTAATCCGATGCAAAGGCCCAATTTTTATGTGCAATTGCCTGTTCAAAGAACTCACAATCCTGTGCTTTATATGAATTCAAATCCCATATCTTTATCTCAAAATCAGGCTCGAATTTCCGCCAGGATTCCAGACACAACTTATATTCTGCTGGGATCTCTTCTCCTGAAAACCAGAATGTATGAATCTTTCTTGGTATTACTGGATTATCATTCTTGCGAAAATTCTGCGGCGGCTTATTTGCTGACAGCATCTGCATATCCTCATAGAGCGCCTCTACATAAATAGAGGGTATAACCTCAAAACCAGCCAGTCGCTTATCGCCTTTAATTTGGGCAATAATCTCCTTATAACCAGCAACCGTCACCAGAATTATCGTCTGCTGCCTATCCAGCTTTGCCAAATTCTCGCGACTCATAGTTTCATAGCTTCTATCATCAATTATAATCTCTGACGACCGCGCACTTGAATTTGTCTTGTGAAGCTTACAAGCAACTTGTGTCTCAACAAAGCCCTTGAGATTTACCAACAATCCGCTCTCTTTCAGGAATGAATATGTAATGTTTCTAAAATGTTTTCCGTTCCCCCAACAGACAATATCCTTATTTTTTATTTCATCAAAAAAATCATGCAACTGATTATAACCAAATTCCATCGACAGATTCACTCTCTAACCCTCTGCAGTAACAGCAGTAATTTCTAATAATTATAACATAGAAGCAATCACTATTTACAAAACCGAACATATGTTCTATAATAATTTCCCAAGTATTTAGAAAAGGAGTTTTGTAATCATGGGGAAAATGTCACCAACAACCGTAGATGTAATTTGTCAGCACACAAAAGACGGCGAGATTATACCCATGCGAATTCGGGTAACTGATGAAGATGGCGTCTATCAAATATTTACCATAAAAGAATATCGAGAGCTGCCCAGGACCGGAACCCACACAACTCCCGATGGAATTTCTGTCTGCAATAATACACTGGTATTCGAATGCAAAATAATAGTATTCGGTCAAACTCGCTCTATCAGACTATATTATGATATCAAGCAGACCTTATGGAAGATTGCGGTATAAATATTTTTTCCAAGGCAAGATTTATCTTGCATGATTATAATATCTCAACGAGTTGAGCAGCACAATGAACCTGTAGTTTAACTTGAAAATGAAAAGGGCTATTCCATTGCTACCCTATGCTTCCATATTTCAAAAAAGCAAAAGAAGATTTTAATGAAATCGCCAATATTTTAAAGGTATAATTAGAAAAAGAGGACGATTTGTCGTCCTCTTCATACTCTACAATTATATTATCCATGGATGTCTCAAATAATCTGCTCAATGCAAATAAATTGTCAACGGTTGGCAAGGTCTGTCCTCGTTGCCATTTATAAATTGCCTGTTCTGAAACATCACCCATGAAACTGGCGATTTGAGCCACACTAATATTTCTTTCTAGTCTCAGCAACTTAATTCTAGCACCAGTTGCTTCCATATTGATTACTGGATATTCCATATTCATACCTCCTAGATTGCACTCCCGAACACTCTACTTGACACTAGTTACTCCTGTAATCGCGCCGTCTCCTTCTACAGCGTTAAATCAGAATATCATAAACACCCATAAGAATCAATAAACTAATAGTTTAACTTTTTATGCCTTATCTTCTTTATTTTACCATCTCATATAATTGTTCCATGGTCTCAACGATACCGATTGCACCTGCCTCTCGCATCTCGTTTAGATCACCAAATCCCCATGTGACACCAATGCAAGGAATTCCAAATTCTGCAGCGCCTCTAACATCAAAGGCAGTATCGCCAATCATAACCGTATCATCATCATTTCCCACTTTATCAACTTTGTTAAATAAATACTGGATAACTTCTTCTTTCCTCTCGCGGCTACCATCCATTGTAGCTCCGGCTATCTCATCAAAATATTTATCCATATCAAAATGTGCTAGCACTTCCTTGGCAGTCTTTTCTGGTTTTGAAGTAGCAACATATAATTTAAAGCCTTCTTTTTTCAATCTGTCCAACAAATCAATCATACCCGAATATGGTTTATTCTCGAATTTACCAATAGGAATATAGCGCTCGCGAAATATATCTACACTGCGGCTTCTATCTGCTTCTGCCACGCCATACTTTACAAAGCTGTCTCCAAGAGGCGGTCCAATGAAAGTTTTTAATTCTTCCATGTTCGGAACCTTCATTCCCATTTTTTCAAATGCATAAATTGCGCATTTAATAATTCCCTCAGATGAATCTGTAAGTGTCCCGTCTAAGTCGAATAATAAATTTCTATATTTCATCTAAATTAAGCCCTTCTTTAATTCTTATCATTCATCTCTCTATTCTTTTTAGTGCATGTTCAACAAAAACCCTTGTATTTACAAGACTTGCTGAACGGTCAATAAGTTCCATATATAATCAAAATAGTGCTTTCCCGGATATGAAGTAGCTTCTTTGAGCTCATTTCTGACGAT
>JAGBNK010000022.1 GCA_017634455.1 Lachnospiraceae bacterium | reverse complement strand
CCTGAGCCAGGATCAAACTCTCATGTTAAAAAGTTTTGATGATTTCTCATCTGATCCAGTTTCAAAACTTTGCTAGCTTATTTTCATCAAGCTGTCCGTTTTCCTTACTGTTAAGGTTTTGCTTTTAAAAGCTGTTCGTTTGTCTTGATTATTCAAGACCTTAAATAATTCTCTTAGAATCTTTCAAGGTTGTTTCACTGTTCAGTTTTCAATGTTCTGATTTGTTGTCGCTCGTTTGCGACAGCTAGATAATAATAACATTTTCGTTTTAGCTTGTCAACAACTTTTTTTCATTTTTTAAAAAAGTTTTTCAAGCTTTTTCGATGTTATTTTCATCTCCCAGAATACCATCTTATAAGTTGTTATTCTGGAGCGCAGGGGGTGGGATTCGAACCCACGCGCCCTTGCGGACAAACGGTTTTCAAGACCGCCTCGTTATGACCACTTCGATACCCCTGCGTGTTGCCGTGTTTCACAGCACGTCAATTATATTAACATTGTGAGTATGCCATGTCAACAACTTTTTTCACTTTTTTTCATCTTTTTTTCAAATACTTTTCAGTCCCCTGAAAAACCACCATTTTACAGGCTTTTTCCATAGCCAGGCAAATCAAAACAGAGCCCCTTTTTGGCCCTGTTTTGTTCAGAAGATTTACAATATTCTTTCTTATTATTATGTGTCACCATACTTTCAGAATATTTAGTATATATAGTCTTGCAATTACACCACATATATCCGGCGCATTTAACACATAATAATCTCCTATATGCGTTCCTGGGATTTCAAAATATTAATAGCCAGATTCATATCCTCCGGCGTAGTAACCTTTACATTATTGTAATCCCCCATTACAAGCTTCACAGGTTTATGCAATACCTGCTCCACCACCATGGCATCATCTGTTATATTTTCCAGATTCATCTCCGGCAATTTATCATAAGCTTCTCTCACCAGATTATATTCAAAACACTGAGGAGTCTGAACAGACCACACTCTGCTTCGATTTGGAGTCTCTGCTACAAATCCATTGTCATCAGCAAGCTTCACAGTGTCTTTGCTAGGGACTGCTACAACACAAGCATGATATTCCTTCATTCCAGCAATAGCCTTGTTGATTATATCCTCTGTAACAAAAGCACGAGCACAATCATGAATCATTACATAATCTCCGGTGGCAGCCTTAAGGCCTGCATATACCGAGTCGTAACGCTCTGCTCCCCCTGATACTATAGCTGTAACCTTACCTATATTATATTTGTTCACTATCTCTTCCTTGCAGTAGTCTTCATCTCCGGAAGCCACCACCAGGATAATCTCATCCACCGAGCTCTGGTCAAATATTTCCAGAGAATAAACAACCAGCGGCTTTCCGGCCACTGGCATATATTGTTTCGGTATATCTGAGTTCATTCTTCTCCCCGCACCGGCAGCCAGAATAATTGCACTAATCTTGTCACTCATTTATCTCTCTCCCAAAACCAAATTAGGAATCGCATTCAGATCCCATCCATCTCTTCTTCCATTTATATACTCATAATATGCAGCTGCGCCAATCATAGCCGCATTATCTGTACATAGTATTGGAGCCGGGTGATAAAATTCCACACCCTTCTCCTGGCAAGCCTTTTCCAAAGCTGCACTTAGTGTTTTGTTAGAAGCCACTCCACCAGCTATAGCGAATTTAGTAGTTCCATACTCATCAATAGCCTTCATGGCATTTCCCACGAGAGCATCGATGACAGCCTGTTGAAATGATGCTGCAATATCAGCTTCATTTATTGTCTCCCCCTTCATCTGAGCACCATTAATATAATTTAACACAGCAGACTTCAATCCACTGAAACTGAAATCATATACTCCGTCATCTACCTTGGCCACTGGGAACTTAATAGCATGTGGATTGCCCTCTTTGGCTTTAACTTCAACCTTTGGTCCTCCCGGATATCCTAATCCGATAGCGCGAGCCACTTTATCAAACGCTTCTCCAGCCGCATCATCTCTTGTGCGACCTAAAATCTCATATTTGCCATAGTCAGCTACATTTACCAAATGTGTATGACCACCTGATACCACCAGACACATAAATGGAGGTTCCAAATGAATATCTTCTATATAATTAGCACATATATGTCCCTCAATATGATGAACTCCAACAAGTGGAATATCCTTGGCCCAGGCAATGGCCTTGGCAGCTGATAATCCCACTAAAAGAGCCCCGACCAATCCGGGGCCATATGTTACTCCTATTGCATCAATTTCATCCAAAGTAGTATTGGCTTCCTTCAAAGCTTCCTTTACCACCTGGTTCACTCTCTCTATATGTTTTCTAGAAGCAATCTCAGGCACCACGCCACCATACAATGTATGTATAGGAATCTGTGTCGAGATCACATTGCTCAATACTTCTCGTCCATTAACCACTACAGCTGCAGCAGTCTCGTCACAAGAGCTCTCAATAGCGAGAATTCTCACTTTATCACTTCCAGTCATCTGCGTCTCCTTCTACCATTTTAAATGTAAGAATCTTCCATTTGCCATCAGCAGCCTGTCTAAGGACAAACTTCTCATATGTTCTGGAGTAAGTGCTACCTTCTTTTGTAAAATAATAGGCATCTACATAAGCACAATAATAGCCATTAATAGTTGCATATGTAATATTGGCGCTATCTATAACCTTGGACTGTACAATAGTCTTCTGACGCTCATGATAATCCATTACATCCTGTTTCAGACTTGCAATATATGTAGTCTCAGGATTGTATTCCAGAAGCTCCTCATCCAGAAGCTGGCGAACCTGCATTCCCATAGCAGTCAGATCCTCATCCTCATACTCCTCAGAATACAAAGCCTTGATGATACGATTGTACCATTTAACCACCTCTCTCGGAGTAGAAGGGTAGTCTTTTTCAAAGTCTTTGGACAGTATGTATTCTACTTCTGTCTCCTCGGCATCTTCTGATGGCTTCGAGCCATTTTTGTGAGATAAATAATAGTAATATCCTACCACGATTGCAACCGATAGCAATATTACAAGGCCTATTCTAAATGCCTTCTTCATCTGCACTCCTCCATCTTACTCTTCAACAAAATCAAGTTCTATCTTCTTGCCGTCCTCACCTAAATATGCATTGGCAAATATTTTCTTCACCGCTCCCATATAAGACTTGGCACCTACAAGAGACGGTGAGAAATGTGTCAACCAAAGCTCCTCCACCTGTGCATCCTGTGCCATTTGAGCAGCTTCATAAAATGTCATATGTTTGTTCTTTTTGGCCTTGGGCAATTTATCCTTCTCAGCATACATGCCTTCACAGATAAATAAGTCTGCTCCCTTCACATGGGATACAATAGCCTCACAAGGACGACTATCAGTACAATAAGCCAATCTAATTCCCCTTCTATCCGGTCCCATAACCATATCCGGGGTGTAAGTCTTGCCTTCAAACTCTACATTGTTGCCTTTTTGCAACAGACTCCATGTCTGAACCGGCAATCCCAAGGACTTAGCCGCATCCACCGAGAACTTTCCAGCTCTAGGAATATCTATAGTATATCCATAACAGGTAATATTATGCTTCACCTTATAGGCTGTTATATGATATCCATTTATCTCATAAGAGGCTTCGTCACCATCGATTTCCACATATTCTATAGGAAATGGTAACTCCGGAGCAATAACTCGAAGAGCATTTACCACAGTCTTGAGCCCCTTGGGACCTATCATTGTAACTGGTTCTGTCCTGTCCGAATTTCCCATTGACAGAAGCAATCCCGGCAATCCACTTATATGGTCCGCATGGTAGTGGGTGAAACAAATAATATCAATAGGATTAGGACTAAGCCCAGCCTCCTTCATTGCAATCTGTGTACCCTCACCACAATCAATTAATAAGCTGCTGCCATTATATCTTGTCATAAGCGCCGTCAACCATCTGTGTGGCTGTGGCATCATCCCAGCTGTACCCAGCAAGCATACATCTAACATCTAATTCTTCCTTTATATATTATCTAAATCCAAGGACATCACATAAGCGTCCTCATCTGGGTTTCTATAAAATCCAGGTCTAATTCCAACCTGGCCAAATCCAACCTTGGCATACATATTCTGTGCTCCCACATTGGTTTGTCTCACTTCCAGAAAAAACCGTCTAGCTCCCGCCTGGGCAGATCTATCAATAAGTTCTCGTAACAATTCCTCTGTAAGGCCCCTGCGTCTGTATTCAGGTGCACATGCTATATCTGGCAATTCTGCCTCATCTGCCGCCACATACATTATGCCATAGGATGCAATATGCCCTTCCACCTCATTTACGAGAAATATAGCTCTGTCATCACAGTAAGCATCCTCGAATCCTTGTATTTTCCATGGTGTGGAAAATGTTTTTTCTTCTATTTCCAATATAACTGGCAAATCTTCCAGTCTGGCATCTCTTATGGACATATTACTCCTGCTTCAGTCTCTCAGCTCGCTCACGCTCAGCCTGAGACAATCTCAAATAATCAGGTCTGAAATCATCTGCGCTTACAGTCTTGCCCTGCTCATAATATATAGCAGCTCTAGCGCATAAGGATGCAGCACTTTGATTTGATAAATGCGCTGGCGCAAATAGATGAGGCACCTGACATTTCTCTTCAATAGTATTATGCTGTACTACTGCTCCGTCTCCAAGGAATGTAATCTGTGAATCACGTGAATTTAACTCCTCTATAAGTTCATTAATATCCATAGGGCATTGTTCCTTGACAACTTCCATCTGACCATTTTCAAATTTATATATAGCTGTAAAGACCTGATTTCTTCTGGCATCCATCATAGGACATACCAGACCATCATTTCCCCACAGCCCATATGCCATAGCTTCCAAAGTAGGTACTGCAATAAGTGGTTTATCAATTGCCAATCCTATACCCTTGGCTGTAGCTGAGCCAATTCGAAGTCCTGTAAAAGAACCAGGACCAGCTGCTACTGCAATAGCATCAACTGTATCCAAATCCAGATTCAATGTATCTTTTAACACATCCAGCATTGGAAGCAATGTCTGTGAGTGTGTCTTCTTAAAATTGGTAGTAAATGCGCCCTGTATAATGCCATTTTCGTATACTGCAACGCTGGCAACCAGTCCAGAGCTTTCTATTCCTAATATCTTCATTAGATTTCCTCTATAGTAATTCGGCGGTAATCAAAGCCCCGCTCTAAGTCTTTCTCAATAGTAATCTGGGAATAATGTTCTGGCAGAATCTCCTCGATTAGATTCGCCCACTCAATCATGGTCAATCCCTCACCATATACATAATCATCAAAACCAATCTCATCCATTTCTTCCACATCGCCTATGCGATATACATCGAAATGATAAAAAGGGATTCTACCTGATTCATATACCTGTACTATTGTAAATGTTGGACTGCTTATAGGTTCATCAATCCCCAGTCCTTTGGCGATTCCCTGTGTCAAAGCTGTCTTGCCCACACCTAAATCACCAATCAATGTATATACCTCCCCGGCTGTAGCCTTCTGTCCCAGCTGTCTGCCCAGTTCAAAGGTCTCCTCCGGTGAATTTGTCTCTATAACCATAGTTTCCTCGTGATTTCTGTAATAATCTATTTTAATTTCACTCTGTAATCAGCAACATTTGCCTTGATAATAGCATACATATCATCCAATTTATCACCAACAGCTGCCTTTGGAATTATATAAGCATTTACCCTGTTACTGAATATATATACCATCTTCTTGGTAGAAACTGCCTTGTAGACATATTGCCATTCCAAGGTAGCACTCTCTCCGTTGTGAGCAGTAACAACCACTCCTTCATCACAGAGATTATAATGAATAGGATTTCCTAACACATCATCCATCAAAATGACTCTGCGTGCTCTCATCCACAAAGATAATGGGATATATAAAATGAAGACCAGGCCAATCAACATATATAAATATCTGGAGAAGCCTCCCTGAAAATCATCCGATATACAGGCAATGGTCAAAACAGCTATTCCCAAAACCACTGGCACAATGCCTTGAACAGATGTGTAAGCATGATACATATTGAATGCATACATATCATTTGCTGATAATTTAACGTCAAATTCTGTGGACATACATAGTCCTCCTAGTATCAATTTATAATCTACTTAATTTTAGCACATTTCTAACAAATACAAAAGACCTAATCCCACGGTACAAACCACGGAAATCAGGTCTATTCATATCATGTATCCATATAATTAATTCTAGAAAATCCGCCCTTAAAAGCCAGACCAGATTCAATGTCAGAACAACTGACAAATCTAATGATCTATAAATTAGTTCTTACCATGAAGAAGTGGTGACAGAGGCTTATAAATAAACATTGTAATAAGTACCGAGATAAGTTCCTTCACTACTGTAAATGGCAGGTTAAATACCAACAAGCACTGTAACAATGACTTCATCTCTCCAGCATGAAATACTCCTGATGAAATAGCAGAATACATATCTACACACACCTGCTCCACGCCACTGAAGTAAGCCTGTACGTATACCGGATATACTACGAAGTAATTAGCTGGCACGCTGACAATTCCCATAACCAAAGCTCCAACAATTCCACCTACAATTGCGCCTCTCTTGTTCTTATTTAACTTATAAACAAGACCTGCTGTAAATGTAAATGTTGCTCCCAAAATAAAGTTAGACAACTCCCCAATGAACATGCTCTGTGAAACCACCAGGTGGAGTACATTTTTCACAAGTTCAATCAACACACCATATACTGGTCCCAATGCAAATGCTCCCAATAATGCTGGCAAATCCGAGAAATCAAACTTAATAAAACTTGGAATTACCGGTACAGGTATTTCCAAATACATAAGAACAAATGCTACTGCTGAAAGCATTGCTGTCACAGTGATTTGTCTCACACCTATCTTGCTCTTCTTGTCTGTTGCGGCCATGTTGGCGGTCATTGTGTTGTTACTCATAATTTTTCTCCTTTTCCGGCCTGATTATATCAAGCCTCACATTAATTTATTAATGTAGGAAAATCGGCAAGCAAGCGTAATAGCAGATCATAACAACAAAAAGCCCCGAGTATATTAGTATACTCGGGGCATAAATCCACGTATAACACTCATCTTCTCTCATCCAGACTGTACTGTCGGTACCAGATTCTCACTGGTTCGGCCATCGATTGCACTCAGGCTCACGGACTTACTGATTAATCAGCTCACCGCCGGTCGGGAATTTCACCCTGCCCCGAAGATTCCTATATCATGTATAAATATATTAAATTAGTCTATTCCTGTCAATAACCAATAGCTATTTTAACAAAAGAATCAACAATCACTTTAATAAATGATTACCAAATCTTCCCCTTACTTAGATGGAGGAATTACAATATTATCGAAGAAATGGTTGCCGTGGTGGAAATTCTTGTTGCCATTCTTATTGCCGTTCTTATTTCCATTTCTATTACCATTCTTGTTGCCATTTCCTCTGGCATCATTCTTGCGAGCAGGCTTATTACCGCGTCCACCATTGCCCTGTGATTTATTATTGTCAATACCATTAGCAGACTTCTTGGTACCGGTAGCACCCTGCACCTTGTTGTCTCCAGCTGCTCCGCCAATCTTCATGGTAAGCTGGATTCTCTGCTTCTTCAAATCCACTTCCATTACTTCTACATCTACAATATCGCCTACGCTAACTACATCAAGAGGATGCTGGATATATCTGTCGCTCATCTGTGATAAATGTACCAAACCATCCTGGTGAACACCGATATCAACAAAGGCACCGAAATCGATAACATTTCTCACAGTTCCCTTTAATACCATACCCGGTTTCAAGTCTTCCATAGAGAGTACATCACTTCTCAAAATTGGTTTTGGCATATCTTCACGAGGATCTCTACCTGGCTTTGCAAGTTCCTTCAGGATATCCTCCAAGGTCATGGCACCTACTCCAAGCTCCTCTGCCAATTTATTTACATCTGTTATTTCCTTCTCAATTCCAGACATTCCACCAGCTGTAATTTCAGCCACATCATGTCCTGTCTTCTCGAGGAGAGCTGTTGTAACCTTGTAGCTCTCAGGATGTACACTTGTAGCATCCAGAGGATTCTTGCCACCCAGGATGCGAAGGAAACCAGCACACTGCTCGTAAGCCTTTGGTCCAAGCTTAGGAACCTTTAGGATTTCAGCACGGGAAGTGAATTTACCATTCTCCTCTCTGTAAGCCACGATATTTTTGGCAATAGTCTTGTTGATACCTGATACATATTCAAGAAGAGATGCTGATGCAGTATTTACATCTACACCAACTCTGTTAACACAGTCCTCTACTACTCCACCAAGAGCTTCGCCCAACTTCTTCTGGTTCATATCATGCTGATACTGACCTACTCCAATAGATTTCGGATCAATCTTTACAAGCTCTGCCAACGGATCCTGAAGTCGTCTTGCAATGGAAGCAGCACTACGCTGTCCCACATCAAAGTTAGGGAACTCCTCTGTAGCCAGCTTACTTGCAGAATAAACTGAAGCACCAGCTTCATTTGTAATAACATACTGTACTGGGACAGGAATATCCTTTAACAGATTTACAATAACCTGTTCTGATTCTCTAGAAGCTGTACCATTTCCCACAGAAATCAAGCTGATATTGTATTTAGAAATCAATCTCTTCAATACAATCTCAGACTCTGCCACCTTGTTCTGAGGAGCAGTCGGGAATATAACAGTTGTATCAAGGACCTTGCCAGTCTCATCAACTACTGCCAACTTACAACCTGTTCTAAAAGCAGGATCCCAGCCCAATACAACCTTGCCAGCAATTGGTGGCTGCATAAGAAGCTGTGTCAGATTCTTGCCAAATACTTTGATAGCTCCATCCTCAGCTTTTTCTGTGAGGGAGTTTCTGATTTCACGCTCAATAGCTGGTGCAATAAGTCTGTCATAGGCATCAGCAATTACATTTTCCAAAATTTCATTAGTAAACTCATTGTCTTCTGTAATTACCTGCTTTGCCAAATATTTCAAAATATCATCCACAGGAGCTTCAATCTTCACAACGAGAATCTTCTCCTTCTCGCCACGGTTCAATGCCAGCACTCTGTGTCCTGGAAGCTTGGCAATCGGTTCATTAAAATCATAATACATCTCATAAACCGACTCAGCCTCTGCATCCTTGGCAGTAGAAATAATTCTACCCTGCTTTTCTGTAATATCTCTAATCCAGATTCTGTAATCAGCCTCGTCGCTTATCTGCTCAGCAATAATATCCATAGCTCCAGCAATAGCATCCTCAGCTGTGTTCACTTCCTTCTCAGGATCTACGAAATCAGCTGCAATCTCAGATACAGCCTTGTCAGCCTTCTGTGAAATAATAATCTCAGCCAATGGCTCTAAGCCTCTCTCCTTGGCAATTGTAGCACGAGTGCGGCGCTTCTGCTTGTAAGGTCTATATAAGTCCTCAACTACAACAAGAGTCTCTGCTGCAATAATCTGAGCCTTTAACTCCTCTGTAAGCTTACCCTGTTCCTCAATGCTTGCTATAACTGTTGCTTTACGATCTTCCAAATTGCGCAGATAATTTAATCTATTAAAAAGATTACGGAGCACCTCATCATTGAGTGCTCCGGTAACTTCTTTACGATATCTGGCAATAAATGGTATCGTGTTACCCTCGTCAATTAATCGAACCGTGGCCTCTACCTGCTGTGGTTTAATGCCAAGTTCTTTGGCAAGTGTGTTGTTGATATCCATTCGTTGTCTCCCTTGTCTATTATTATTTTATATTTTGAAATCCATCTTGCCGCCAACATAGGTTGCAGCATCCGCAGATTTTCTGTTCTGCTGATAAGGATTTGTCTCGTTAGAATATTGAATAGTTGTATTAGTTGTTCCACCTGATACATAGGTTCTGCCACATTCAGGGCAAACCGCCGTGTGGATAGATACGCTGGCATTAATAACTCTGCCATTATTTTGAGCAGCCTTGTTGTAAGCATTGCTTACATGCTCCCCTTCATGACCGCGAACTACAGCTGCCGCCGCATTTGGTGAAATATGTGCTGCTGCCTTGAATGATACATTCTCATCGGAGCCATCAATATACTTCCTCTCTCGGCAGGTCTTGCAATCCACCGGAGAAGATTTCATTCTACCATCAACCTTGGAATCAGCATCTGTGCCTCCAATTGTAGAAGCATCCGAAGTCGCACCTACGCCAGCATTGCCACCAAATGTAAAACCATTGGTAATACCAGACATTCCTGCATATGCAGAAATACCATCCAGAGAACCTATTCTCATAATGCGACCTCCTTTCAATCATCAACCTGTGACAGATTAAATGCCAAGTCCATATGTCATCCCTATATATATCTATCAGTTGCCATAATTATACACTGATTTTTCAGCTTTCTCAACTCGGTGTCAACCAACTTATCTCATCTTCTTACTCTACTGATAATCAGCTACATTATACCATCTCGACTGCCGTCTCGATGTGAATGCTCGTCAAACCTCCGCTTGCGCGAGCGCAGCGTCGCTTTACCTCGCTATTATAACATAGTCTTTACTTATTAAGGACAAAATGTTAAAACATGTCTATGAATATATTTATCCAACTAGCCAAATGGCTTTCTCTGAAAACACAAGATCATATATGCATATTTCACGAGTTAACAGGTCTCTACTGTCCCGGATGTGGAGGTACCCGTGCTGTAATTGCCCTCTTGTCAGGACATCCATGGATATCCTTCTTGTACCATCCCATTGTAATATACTCAGTAGTTGCCATATGCTATACTTGGTTGCAATTTATCTACTGTAAAATCCGACATGTGAGATTCAAATTTCACAACAGTATACTTTGGATAGCTCTTATAATTGTAATTGCCAATTTTATAATCAAAAATCTATTGCTATTTATTGTGTAAAATAATAGCAACAGACCTAAATCCAAATAACTCATATAGAATTCACAATAAAAACAAAGAAGGACAAGCCCCCCAGCTTGTCCTTCTTCTTTACTTTTTCATAACGGTTGCCCGCTAACTCACAAAATTTATTATATACAATTGCAATTCATTTTCATACAACTTTTTCAATATTTTTCAATATTTGTAGAAAAACATTTTACAGAATTATTCTTCTTCCTGACGAGCCCAGCCGTAAGCATATTTAACAGCCTTGGCCCAACCCTTGCGCTTTGTCGTTCTCTCCTCTGGATCAATTGAAGGAATGAATACTCTATCATACTGGATATTTCTCATTACTTCTTCCTTGCTTCCCCAGAATCCAACTGCAAGTCCTGCAAGATAAGCAGCGCCCAAAGCTGTAGATTCAACAGATGAAGGTCTGTTTACAGGCTTATCAAGCATATCTGCCTGGAACTGCATAAGGAAATCATTAGCAGAAGCACCACCGTCTACATTCAAAGCACGGAGATCTGTCTCTGAGTCAGCCTTCATAGCATCAATAACATCGCACACCTGATATGCAATGGATTCAAGTGTAGCGCGGATAATATGATTCTTGTTAGTTCCACGAGTGATACCTACAATTGTACCTCTCGCATACTGATCCCAATGTGGTGCACCAAGTCCGGTAAATGCTGGTACCACATATGTGCCGTGAGTACCATGAGCCTTCTTGGCCATGTATTCTGAATCCTCAGCTGAATCAATAAGCTTCATCTGGTCTCTCAACCACTGAATAGCTGCTCCTGCAACGAAGATTGAACCTTCCAAAGCATAATTAACCTTGCCATCCAATCCCCAGGCAATTGTTGTAACCAATCCATTCTTTGAGAATACTGGCTTCTCTCCTGTATTCATAAGAAGGAAGCAACCTGTACCATATGTATTCTTGGCCTCGCCTTGCGAGAAACATGCCTGTCCAAACAATGCTGCCTGCTGATCTCCAGCTGCTCCAGAAATAGGAATCTCTCCACCAAAGAAGCTTGGGTCTGCCTGTCCATATACATCACTTGAAGGTTTAGCTTCCGGAAGCATGCATTTAGGAATATCAAGTTCCTTCAGAATTTCTTCATCCCACTCCAATGTGTTGATGTTAAATAACATTGTACGGCTTGCATTAGAATAGTCTGTAACATGTACTCTACCCTTGGTAAGTTTCCAAATAAGCCATGTCTCAACAGTACCGAAAATAAGCTCTCCATTCTCTGCTTTCTCTCTGGCACCCTCCACATTATCAAGAATCCACTTGATCTTAGTAGCAGAGAAGTATGCATCGATACGCAAACCTGTCTTGCTTCTGATTGTTTCTTCCAATCCTCTAGCCATAAGCTCGTCTGCCATCTCTGATGTACGGCGACACTGCCATACAATAGCATTGTATACAGGCTCTCCAGTATTCTTGTTCCATACAATAGTTGTTTCACGCTGGTTAGTAATACCGATCGCTGCAATATCTTCTGATGTTGCTCCAATCTTCAGCATTGCCTCCACAGCAACACCAAGCATTGTAGACCAAATCTCATTAGCATCATGTTCTACCCAACCTGGATTTGGAAAAATCTGCCTAAACTCTTTCTGTGCCTTTGAGCACACATTCCCCTCATGATCAAAAAGGATGCATCTATTACTAGTTGTTCCTGCATCCAACGCCATAATATACTTTGGCATAATTAGTAACCCCCTTGTTCCATAAAACTCCTGTAACATTTATTTAAAGCCAAGTCTCTTCGCTTCGCTCAAATGTTTCAAATCACAACATACACATTATAATTTAAAGGGTTTAATTTTTCAACAATACTATCGGCATATTGTGTATTAAACCGGAGTTTTTTGAACATTTTATTGTGCATTTTTTAACAAATAGCAAAAATAGTCCTCAGGGCTATGTAAAAAATCACCCTAAGGACCACATAATATCGTAGATATTTTAACAATTATTTCAATCTAATCATCTGAAGCACATCAACGCCTGCTGACTTAGCAACATAATCACACTCTTTCATAAGAGATGTTATAAATCCAAGCTCACCAGATACACCAGCATCCACATACTCAACCTCACCGAAAGCAGCCTCAACAGCAGCCTTGTCAGAAGTTGTTCTGACGAAGAATCTGTTCTCCATCTGAGATGCATCTGCCAATTCCAGCTTGTCATGATGCCACTCAATCTTGATATTCATATTTACATGCTTCGCCATTCTCACAACATCACCAACAACAGCACTTGCTGTAGGCAACTTACCAGCTCCTGAGCCGTAGAACATTCCATCTCCAAGCATATTTCCATGCACAAATACTGCATTGAATACACCATTTACATTATAAAGCGGATGAGATGGTTCAAGAAGAAATGGAGCAACTCTTGCCACATATGTATCTCCTACTTCCTTACTTGTTGCAAGAAGCTTAATAGCTCTTCCCATAGCCTTGGCATACTTAATATCTGTAGCTGTAATATGTGAAATTCCCTCTGTAGGAATATCGTTGTAATCTACATGTCTTCCAGCCACCAAAGATGTCAAAATAGCAATCTTACGGCAGGCATCATGTCCTTCAATATCAGCTGTTGGATCCTTCTCGGCATAACCTTTGGCCTGAGCGTCCTTTAATACGTCATCAAAATCTGAACCCTTCTCGCTCATTTCTGTCATCATGTAGTTGGTAGTTCCATTTACAATACCTGCAATTTCCTCAACCACATCACCAGTGAGGCACTCCTGAATAGCTCTGATAATAGGAATTCCACCACCTACTGAAGCTTCAAACATAAAGTTTACATTGTTGGCTTTGGCTGTTGCAATTAAATCTGCACCCTTGTCAGCCACAAGAGCCTTGTTGGATGTTGCCACATTCTTGCCAGCCTCAAGCATAGCTTTGACAAATGTATATGCAGGTTCCACACCTCCCATTGTCTCAACAACAATGTCAACTTCTGGATCCTCTACAATTGTCTTGTAGTCATGGACTATTTTGTCAGCGATAGGATCACCTTCAAAATCTCTCAAGTCCAATACATACTTCAACTCAAGAGGTTCTCCCACACGCTTGGCAATTACATCTTTGTTGACTTCCAATACTTCTGCTACTCCGGAACCGATTGTTCCATATCCCATGATTGCTACTTTCATATACTTCTACTCCTTAGATAATATTTTCACGAAATGAATTCCGCTAATTTGCTCTGTTGATTCCAACATTTCATCAATATCCCCTGTGGTTGGCAGCACATCCACACTAAGTGTAAGTGATGCAATTCCATTTACAGGAATGGTCTGATGAATGGTCAAAATATTACCATGATAACGGGCAATATTCTGTAATACCTCTGATAATATTCCCGGTTCATCATCTAACTGAACCAGCAATGTAATTGTCTTTCCCTTATCATTTTTGTAGAAAGGATTAATATCATCCTTATACTTATAGAAGGAACTTCTACTTATGCCCACCCGCTCAGTAACTTCCTGTACTGAATCGCATTTTCCAGATTCAAGTAGTCTCTTGGCTTCAACCACTTTCAGAAGAACCTCCGGAACAGCCTTTTCCTTCAAAACATAATAGGTAGTCTTCTCTGCCATATCCCCTCCGAGTGTTTGTCTATCAAAAACAATTGTTTGTACTCGAAAGATAATATAACACAATCAGACTACCTATATCAAGATAATAAACTCTATATTTTGTATTTTTAGCTGATTTGATAGTATATATTGTTTATGCATATAATGTTTTAGTAAATATTCTATATACTACTCTGCATCTCGCTTTTGTAGCGTATGCGTGAATGATAATATTTTTCAATGCATACTCTCAATATTTATACTATTTCTATCAGGCTCCTGCCTCACTTCAAAAGCTTTTTTATCTCTTTTTCATTCTGCTTTGTAAAGTCGGAAAGCTCATAGGATCGTATACGCTCCTTAACCATATTCGGAACAACAAATCCATTTTTTACAAGTGTTGCAAGTCGATTGATTACAGTCTTATTTGTAACCTTAAGCTCTTTGCTGACTTCGATAGGCGTGAACTCTCTTTTGTAGTTCTTCATGAGAAGTAAAAGCAATTCTTTCTCTTTACCTTTTAGATACGAAAGGCTTCCTTCCAACTCCTCGCCATTTGAACTCTCTGATAATTCACAAACCTTATTTGAATACAGCAGAACCATACGAAGAAAATAATTGATCCAAATCTCTGGGTGAGGGGGATTATCACGCCCTGAATAATACAGTGCAGGAAGCCCCATCTGAATGGATTCATAGTATTCATCAATATCATATGCGAAATACTCTTCTAATGAGCCAATGCCATTAAACCCATATCCGTTGATATCTAAAATATATCCCGAAAGCAATCTTGCTGTTCTCCCATTTCCATCTTCAAACGGATGAATAGTTACCAGCTGATAATGAACCACTGCTGCAACGATGAGTGGATGATCATCTGTTGTATTTACATATTCTACCAATTCATCCAACAAATCCGGTATATCAATATATTCTGGCGGAATGTAATCCGGATTTCCTGTTTGAGAATCATATACAGCAAATAATACTCCGGGCGGCATTGGTCCTCGAAGTCCTATCTTTTCTTTTGATGCTCCCTTTTCAACATACTTCTGTACATCCAATATCAGTTTTTTGGAAAACTGCTCCTTTTTAGCGGCCTTCTCTTCCAGATAATTCAATGCCAGAAAATAATTGCGAACCTCCTGCTCCGGTTTAAGATAATGCTTTCGCTCGTCACTATCTATAACCTCATCCACCTGCTTCTCTGATAAAGGATTACCCTCAATTTTTGTAGATGCATAGGAGCTTTTCTTTTTTGAATTTTTCCGTAACTTACTTGCTACAGCAACAGGCAGCGAAACCTCTGAAACCTTATACCTATTTTTATCAATCTCCGTAATATACTTTAATATCTCGTTTGACAAAGTAGCTTTAATCATAAAAAGCGCCCTCCTGACACATATATTATATCACGAGAGCGCCAATTTTTTCATTAAAATTACACTATTTTTTCACTATTTTACATTATCTTCTTCACTATTTTCCGTAATGTGAATCGTTTTTTTACCATTCATATCTGTCTTTTTTCATTCCGCCTATACAGCAAATGGCCATGCCCTTTCTGGCACAGCCATTTGTATGATTACCGTTTATTTTTTCTTAATCAATTAGTTTTCCTTCTTCTTAGAATAACCAAGAAATCCAAGTCCGCCAAGAGAAGCCATAAGAAGCAGATACCATACTCTGATATCATTTGAGTCTCCGGTCTTTGGTGCAGTAGACTGTATGCTATTGCCACCATTCGACGAACTACTATTTGAAGCTGTACCGCTATTACTTGATGAAACCGGATCCTTGTATGCTAAAGCATATGTTGAAAATTTATCTGTTTCAAATGTGAATACATGTGTATTTTCATCGTAAGTGCCTGCGATAGCTGTAGCCACGCCATCATGTACACGGATGATTTCAAATGTCCTTCCACTCTTCCACAAGCTTTCAGGTATAACGATACTTGCCTTTACTTTTCCGTTGGTCTCGGTCACTTTTGTTGCATCGTTACTTCCAACTTTCTTAAACAGGTTAATATCAAGATAAAGCCCAACTGTATAATCACCGGAAGTATTTTGAATTAAGGTCTTATCTGTCTGTGGTACAGAAGCACTCATATCCTGAATATCAAGCCACACATTTACACCCTGTGCCACTTCTGCATCTGTAAGGGATAAAAGGGTGGTCAAATTGCTGCTATTTTCAATCTTTGTTCCAAAAGGATTGCTTTCTGCTGTTGCAGCAGCTGTACCTGTAATATCTTTTACAGAGCCTGTGCTGATAGCAACATCCTCATATGGAACCTTTTCACTTGTATCTGTATTTGTATTCGTATTATCAGAAGAACCGCTTGATGAATCTCCACTTCCGCTATCTGATGAGTCTGCAGGAGCAATAGTGACAGTAACATAACCTACATCACTATCCAAATAATTACTATCGCCAACTACTTTATACCATACATAATAGGTTCCTACATCGGTTGCTGTAGGAATGGATGTGGTATATTTTTCGGTTGCAGCATCCTTCGTACCGAGGGCGTACTGTATCTCGCCCCCTGTAGTCGATCCTGCTGTGATTAGATTCTGTGCAGCACCCGTATAGATGGGATTGGTTGCAGTCGGTGCAGTTACTGTCGGGGTTGCCCTAGAAATCGTAATGTCATCAATGGTGTTCTCATCAGAATCTGCATAGTTACTGTCGTTGGAAACAATCTTGTAAGTGACTGAATATGAACCGATATTTGTTCCCACAGGAATCGCCTCCGTCCAGACCTTATTGGTATATGTCTGTGTGGAAGTATACGCAAAAGGTTCAACATACACATTACCATCTGCTACCGAAACAACTCTGAGAGCATTATAATCCCTATGGAAATAAATATGAGTGCCAACTCCTTCAATCATTATTTCTTCTTCGTCACCAAAATAGCTTTCTGCTCTGATACTGGTTAATTCTTTTCCGTTATTGCTGCTGTAGTATCCTGACCCTGTAAATATGACTGTACCTTCAAAGGAAACACTGTTGTTTATAGTAGGTGCAACAATATCTCCCACTTCAAGCGCAGATGCGTTAACCGAACCGGAGGTGTATACTGCGGAGGTCTTTTCCTCCATGAGATAATTCACCGTTCCGCCAACTAAGTCAGATACACTTACAAGCTCCTGTGCAGAACCATTGTAGGCGAGCGCATTTGCGGTTACGTTCGCAGACGCGGTAGCTTTTGCAATAGTAGCTGTAACGCTCTTCTCGAGGGAGTCGTCATATTCACTGTCAGTAGAAAAAATCTTGTAAGTAACGGTGTAGCTACCAGCCGCTGTTCCACTCGGGATAGTTTCCGTCCAGGTATTGTCCGCAGCTTTATATTTCACTGTACCTCCAACAACGTCCGACACACTGACGAGATCATGCGAAGCACCATCATAAGTAAAGCTATTCGCAGTCACCGTCGCCTTGGCTCTTTGCTTTACAAAAACTGCTTTTACCGACCCGTTTAAAGCATAGTGAGAAAAATCCTTAGGATTATCTGTACTTCTACCATCTATACCATAATTATATTCCCAATGGTCAAAGTCGTATCCGGAATTCGGAACTGCCGTATATACGCCATTCGCCACAGAAACCGTACCTGAATTTTCTGGTGAAATCGTATAACTTGCCGCCTCTACCGTCAGTCTCATCCCCGGCATCAATCCCAGCACCAATACAAGGCTGAGTATAATGCCAAATACTTGTCTCATTTTCACTTTCATTTTCATAATCTTTGCTCTCCTTTGTTTCTCATTTACAGCTGTTATGGTCGCTGCATCACCTTTGAAAACACATAAAAACCGCCGAGCTTAACAAGACATATCTGTCTCATCAAGTTCGACGGCTAACCATCATCATATATAATTTCATCCGAAAAAAGACCGCAATCAGCCCATGCTCTGCTCTGCTCTGCAAGATTGTAACATTCTTTGCATGGCTGTCAACTCCCCTTCGTTTTTCTTAACAAAATTTATATCTGCTGTTTTCAGTAATTCTTTATAGTATTCACTTCTAAAACTGGAAATATATGTACATATTGTACCACAAAAATGCCGTTCTGATAAGTTTTTTTGAATGTATACTCTCACTGAAGTGATTTATTGTCTACTCTGCATCAGCAGTATGTCTGTCCGGGCAACCCAGAGAGCACCATTTCAGATAAGCATTCATAAATGGTGATATTGCACCGTCTAACACAGCGTCCACATTACCGCTTTCCTCACCAGTTCGCAGATCCTTTACCATCTTGTATGGTTGAAGAACATAAGAGCGAATCTGATTACCCCAGCCAATATCTGTCACTTCTCCACGAATTCCCTGAGCTTCTCTCTGCTGTTTCTCCATCTCCAACAGATACAACTTGGACTTCAGCATCTGCATAGCTTTATCCTTGTTCTGATGTTGAGATCTCTCATTCTGGCACTGAACTACAATCCCTGTTGGGTAATGTGTAATACGAATAGCCGAAGAAGTCTTATTAATATGCTGTCCACCGGCACCACTTGATCTATATGTATCAATTCGAATATCTTCATCATTTACCACAATATCAATATTATCATCCAGCTCCGGCATAACATCGCAGGATGCAAAGGAAGTCTGACGCTTACCAGCAGCGTTGAAAGGACTGATTCTAACCAGACGGTGAACACCCTTTTCCGACTTGAGATATCCATATGCATTCTCTCCATTCACCTGGAAAGTCACAGACTTAATTCCGGCTTCATCTCCCTCTAAGTAATCCAGCTCCTCAAGGGTATATCCCTTGGCAGTCACCCAACGAGTGTACATTCGATACAACATCGCAACCCAGTCGCAGGCTTCTGTTCCCCCAGCTCCCGAGTGAAGAGTCACAATAGCATTGTTGGCATCATATTCCTCTGAAAGCAAAGTCTTCATGCGCAGGTCTTCAAAATCATTTTCCAACTCAACCAGAAGTCCTTCTATCTCAGGCACCAGGTCCTCATCATCTTCTTCCTCTGCAAGAGAGATATATTCCAGGGTTTCATGGTAGACTTCCTCCAGCTTGGCATACATTTCCACATCATCCTTGAGGCTTTTCAACTCCTTCATCTTGGCAGTTGATGCACTGGCATCATTCCAGAAATCCGGTGCTTCCATCTCTCGTTCCAGCTCTTGTATACGATTAGACTTATTATTTAAATCCAAAGACTCCTTCACTTCCTGCATAGGTTGTTCCAAAGCCTGAACTCTACTTTTAAAACCATCTAATTCTACAATCAAAATAATACCTCTTTCTCTACTTATTGCTTATATCATTTCTCAAAACTTCTATAGCTTTCTGAATCTGATTGTCCTGCAGTTCATCATACTCAGCATCCGCATCGCCCATAAATTCATATTCCAATTTAATATCAGGCTCAATTCCCACCTCATGGATGCATTCACCCTTTGGCGTGAAATATCTGGCAGTTGTAAGCTTCATGGCACTTCCATCTGGCAGAGTTATAGTCGACTGCACTATGCCCTTGCCAAAGGTCTTGGTTCCAATTAATGTACCATAATCATAATCTCTAATGGCCCCTGCAAATATTTCTGAAGCGCTGGCTGTATACTCAGAAGTCAACACAGTCATAGGCAGGTCCACAAAATGTTCTGCATCAGACTTAAATACCTGCTTCTGGCCTTCCTTGTCCTCTATATATACAGTAGTTCCTTCCGGCAATAGATAATCCAGTATCTCAGTTACCGAATCCAGGAGTCCACCACCATTGGTTCTCAAATCAAAGATTACACCCTTCATGCCCTGAGACTGCAAATCATCCATGGCAGCCTTGAACTGATCAGCTGTATTCTCAGAGAAATCAGCTATATAGACATATCCTATATCACCCTCAAGCATCTCATATCTGATGCTCTTGATTTCAATATTGTCTCTCACAACCTTCACGGTATTTTCCACACCATCTCTGCTATACAGAAGCTTCACTTCTGTTCCAATCTCACCGCGAACCAGGGATACGAAATCCTCCAAAGTCTCACAGTCCACAGAATTAACTCCGTCAGCAGCCAGCAATATATCTCCAGCCTTCAGCCCGGCTTTCTCCGCAGGAGAGCCCTCATATATGCCCTGGATCACCACATTTCCCGTGTCAGCATCCTTGCTCAAAGTAGCTCCAATTCCACCAAAGCTTCCCCCAAGCTCTTCCATAAGCTTCTGGTATTCTTCCGGAGTGTAGTAGTCTGCATATTTATCATCCAAAGAAGCCATAAGTCCCTTGTATATACCTGTAGCTTCATCCGCCTCAGTCACATCCTTGTAGTAATATCTATTAATAACTTCTTCCATATATTTCAACTTACTGAGACTCACTCCTGCAATACCTGAATTGCCGAAGCTTCTTATGTAAAATATACCTATCCCGCAAAAAATCAAAAGGAATACCAGTGTTGTAATCAACACTCCCTTAAACACGCCTTTTCTATATGTTTTCTTATCGTACATTGTCAAACCTTCCTAAAACAAAATTATTCCCCCAGCATCTGCCAGGGGAATCATTAATATAAATCTATTATACCTTCAAATGTTTCTTCAAAGTCATTCTACTTCCTATATAACCAATTCCAATTCCAAGGATCAAAGCCACTGGAACCAAAACTCTAAATATATCATTCACAGGAATAAATGTAAGGAAATTTGTAAGGAATACAAACTTCTCAGTCACATATATCATTACTGACTTATACATAAACAGAAGTATTACCAGCGGAATAATCGAACCGATTAATCCAATTGCAATTCCCTCTACAATAAACGGAGCTCGGACGAAGCTGTCCTTGGCGCCAATAAGTTTCATAATAGCAATCTCTTCTTTACGAACTGTAATACCAGTTGTAATTGTATTGCTAATAAGGAAAATAGCAATAGCTATCAATATCACAATAAAGCTTATAAATATTAAACTAATAAGCTTATTCACATCTGACAAGGTCTCTGCAACCACTTCAGACTGGTTAACCTGACGAACTCCATCCAAAGATTCCAGATAAGATACCAATGTGGACTGCATGGATACATCATTGAGATATATCTCGTAGTTAGCCTGATTAGCCAAAGGATTATCATTTACAAAGCCCTCAGCCAACTCTTCTCTTCCCTTGAAATATTCTACCTTAAATGTATCCCAAGCTTCCTCAGCTGAGACAAATTTCACTTCTCTGACTTCGCCACGCTTCTTGATTTCATTTCCAATATTATCAATCTGTTCCTGGGAAATACCTGCATCAAAGAACACTGTAACAGCCACTCCTTCTTCTGCAGTATGTACCGTCTTACTGAAATTGGCACCGATTGAATAAAACAGTCCCAACAGGAAAATACATGCTGTCATTGTGGCAATAGATGCAAGTGAGAACAGTTTATTTCTCCAGATATTCTTGAGGCCCTGACCAATGTTGTATGTTATAGTACTAAATCTCACTGATGTCACCCCACTTTCCGTCGCCAACTACCTGTCCGCGTTTTATATAGATGACACGCTTATTCATCTTTCTGACAATCTCAGCATTGTGAGTTACAACCACAACAGTGGTACCACGCTCATTGATTTCCTCAAGAAGCTTCATAATCTCCCATGCATTGGTATCATCCAGATTTCCAGTAGGCTCGTCTGCCAGCAGAATCTCAGGTTCATTTACCAAAGCTCTGGCAATAGCCACTCTCTGTTGCTCTCCACCAGACAACTGTCTAGGAAGAGATTTATATTTGGCAGCCAGATTTACCAAGGAAAGCATAAGTGGCACACGCTTTTTGATTTCTCTAGTAGGAGCCTCCACAACCTTCATGGCAAATGCTACATTCTCATATACATTTCTATCTTGAAGCAGTCTAAAATTCTGGAATACTACACCAATATTTCTTCGAAAATTTGGAATAGCTTTGTGATTTATCTTAGATAATTTCTTACCTGATATATATATCTCACCTTCTGTAGGAGTCAACTCCTTCAGAAGAAGCTTAATCAAAGTAGATTTACCAGAACCACTCTTTCCCATGATAAAGACGAACTCGCCTTTTTCAATATTTATGCTTACATCATCTAATGCAGGTACACCTTCCTGGTATAACTTGCTTACATGTTCAAGCTTAATCATACTATCAATCCTTTACAACTAACTAAAATTCCTGATTCTCCATATATTTCATATACTTGACTACCATAAGAGCAATCTTGAATGTAATAGCATCCTCAAATACTCTTAAATCAAGTCCAGTTGTCTTCTCCAGCTTATCAAGTCGATAAACCAAAGTATTTCTATGGATATACAACTGTCTAGATGTTTCTGACACATTCAAACTGTTCTCAAAGAATTTATTGATTGTAACCAGAGTCTCCTCATCGAAGTCCTCCAATGATTTGCCGTCAAATATTTCTTTGATAAACATACGACAAAGAGGTATTGGAAGCTGATAAATCAATCGACCGATTCCAAGCTCTGAATATGCAATAATATTTCTCTCCTCAATAAATATCTTGCCTACATCCAATGCAAGTCCTGCTTCTTTATATGAGCGGGATACTTCCTTGATTTCCTTCACAACTGTACCATATGAGATACGGATCTCGTTGCTTCTATCCTTGAATGTGTCCACAATAACTGATGCAATTTTATGAACATCAGCCAATGTTTCATTTTCCGCAAGTTCTTTTACTACAATGATGTTATTCTCATCTACAGCAGTTACAAAGTCTCTTGTCTTACCGCTGAAGACGCTTCTGATTCTATCGATTTCATCCCCATCCTTTTTAGAACCAGTCTCAACAATCATAACAACCCTTCTGGCTTCCACATCAATATGAAGCTTCTTGGCTCTGTTATAGATATCTACCAAAAGCAGGTTATCCAAAAGTAAGTTCTTAATAAAGTTGTCTCTGTCAAATCTCTCCTTATAGGCAACCATTAATTCCTGAATCTGGAATGTGGCAATCTTACCCACCATCTGAGTATCTTCTTCATCTGCTCCAATGGCAAGAACAACAAACTCAAGCTGTTGCTCATCATATACCTTAAAGAATTGACATCCCGGAACCACCTGACTCTCAGCCTCGGACATAGCAAATGATACTGCTGCCTCCTTGTACTGCTTTGCATCAGAGATTGTAGTTGCAAGAACGCCCCCTTCGCTATCCATTACAGCAAACTCAATCTTTGAAATCTGGTGTAATCCGTCTATTGTATTTTGCAATATCTGGTTTGATATCATGTGTACTCCTCCTATTTATACATTTTACACAATTCATCAATGTAGTTTTACTTAGTTTTACACATATCTATTGGACATTGTAATACAAAATAACGAAAAAAGGAAGAGTAAACTATTGTGTTTTTGGTTATTTTTGCCGTGTGCACAATATCTCGTTTATTTTTTCGTAATATTTTTGTCGAATTTGCAAATTATCTGTCACTTTAAGTCGTTTTTGCACTGCTGTTTCTCATTAAAAATGTCAACAGGAAAGATAAAATGTAACATTTTTTATTAGAACATCACAAAACAAATGTTTGCTTTTTCTCCACAAAACATGTTAATAAACCTTATTTTTTAGTGGATAATGTGGACAATTTAGTTAACAAGTCGTTTCACAAGGGTTTCACGCCTCAAAATTGTGGATAACTCTCCACAACAAAACCAAGTCCACACTCTGCAGTTTCCATACCATTATGTACTTTGTCCAACTTTTGTGCAATTTATATAATTTTAATAATTATGTCATACTTTGTTCAAATTTATAAATTGCAAAATAATTTATAAATTGCAAAATAATAGCCTTCGACGCAAGGTCGAAGGCTAAAAACTTACTATCATAATTAGAAGATACGTCTAACTGCCAGGATTGGGCTGTAATTTACATCTGTATAAGTAATACCATTTGACTCATTCAAAGCATTTACAATAGTACCATTACCTGTATAGATACCAACATGTCCACTGTAACAAACAATATCTCCGGCCTGCATCTCACCTGTGCTTACACCGTATCCCACGCTTCTCATTGCACTAGAAGAATGTGGAAGGCCAACACCGTATGCAGAATATACACTCATTACAAAACCAGAACAATCAGTTCCATTTGTAAGACTTGATCCACCATATACATATGGATTTCCAACAAACTGTGAAGCATATGATACAACAGAACTACCATCTCCACCTGATGGAGCAACATAATTAGCAGATGAACCACCACCTGATGATGAGCTTGAGCCTCTCTTACGAGCTGCTGCAGCAGCTGCTGCCTTTCTCTCTGCTTCCTCTGCTGCAAGTCTAGCTGCTTCTTCTTCCTTAGATTCAGCTGTTACAAACTGTGTTGACAGAGTAACAAATTCTGTAGATACATATCCTGTCTCATTCTGATATGAAACCTGTACCCAACCAGATGAAGCCATTGACTCGTCTGAAACAACCAAGTCATCTCCCTCTGGAACCATTCCAATTACACTTGAATCAGTTGAAGCTTCTTCTCTGACATATAATGTCTGAGTTGTAACCTTGGCAAGTCTTGTTGAAACAGACTTTGCAAGTTCCTCATCTCCAACAACAACATATTCACATTTTACATATCCAGTACAGTTACCAGATGTGATATTATACCATCCGTTCTCTGTGGAATGAACTGTAGCAGCTGATTTGTCATATAACTTACCAACTACTTCTCCATCCTCGCTGGCTGTATTTCTAATATTTACATAATCATTAACCTGTGCAATTGCGATATTCGCATATTCTGATTGTGAACTAGCAACTGCTGAGTTGCCACTTGCACTTGTTCCTGCTGCTGTTCCATTTGCCTGTGCAGATGCATCTGACAAAATATTTGAAACAGTAAGCTGTACCCCCGATAAAGTTGAATATGAACTTGAAGATACGGTCTGAGCATCTGTTGATGTCATAGCCACAACGCCTGCTATAGGAGCTGCCATAGCTGCAAAGCCTGTACTACCAATCAAAAGTCCAGCAGCAATAGCATAAGAGACGTTCTTGATGTTCTTCTCTTTCATGAATTTCCTCCAATAATTTCCAAACAAATTTATTACAAAATTGTTACATCTTCATCATTATATCAACGGACTCCTTGCATGTCAAGGCTTCTAACCTATTTAAGCCACTGTTCCTCGAAATCTTTCGCCGGAATAGCTTTGCCATAATAGAATCCCTGTATCTGTTTGCATCCCATTTCTTTAAGCAAATCAACCTGATTCTTCTCTTCTACGCCCTCTGCTATTACATCAAGATTCAAGCCCTTGGCCATATCAATAATAGATGAGACAATAACTCTTGCATTATTATTTACAACAATTTGATCAATTAACTCCTTGGCTATCTTCAAGCGATTAAAATGAAAATTAATCATATTGGTAAATGCTGCATAGCCGGTTCCAAAGTCATCAACCGATACGCCAACACCTTCTTTCTTCAGTTTCTCAATAATGTCATTAATATTCATAATGCCATTTAGAGCAATACCTTCTGTAAGTTCCACATCTATCCACTCAGGTTTTACCTTCAATTCTTTCATATCTTCAATAAAACCAGTCATGAATCGTTCTTCCTGCAATTGAGCTGGAGATACATTGATTCCAATTACATATTTGCCGCCATATTTCTCATTCCATTGGACAATTTGTTTAAAAGCTTCCTTGGCAACCCATCTACCCATAGAAGGCATCACACCCATGCTCTCAGCAATTGGTACAAATTCAGAAGGAGATATGTATCCATAATCAGGATCCTCCCATCGAAGCAAAGCTTCCATTCCTATTACCTCACCAGTTTCCACAGATATCTGCGGCTGATAATGCAATCTCAAAATAGCATCATAGTCCATATCTTGAAGTTTGCTCTCAATCACCTGATTTCTCTGAATCTTTGGCACAATATTGGAATCAAAGAAAGCACATGTGGATTTATTTCCTCTTGGTGTTACTGAATTTCTCACAATCTCTACGCTTGACAGAAGCTTATCAAATTCAGAAATATCATCAGGATATATTGCTGCTCCTATGGTAAATGATACTCTGATAATCTTATCGCCAGCCTCGTAAGGTCTATCCAACACATCCATAAGATAATCTGCAAATCTGGCAGCATTTACATCACCCATTACATCTTCGCAGGCTACCATAAACTGATCTCCATCAGTGCGGTAAGTAGTTATACCCACATCCTCAATTTCAAGAAGTCTCCTTCCTATCTCAAGAAGTACCTTGTCCGCCACTTTAGCTCCATACGTATTATTTATCAGCTTAAAGAAATTAGCATCTATAGAATACAGAATCAATCTCCTCTCGCTATTATTCAAAACATAATCCTCACCATAGCGATCCCAGGCACGGCGGTTCTTCAATCCTGTCTGCATATCAAGAAGAGATACATTGTTAAGTTTCTCTGTAACTTCCGAAAGTTCATTTTCCTTTTGCTCAATAAGCATCTCATTCAATTCATTTAACTGAATAGTCTTGGTCATAAGGAAATAAGCCATAGCTACAACAAGCATAAAAAACCATCTGCTTACAGTCATATTATCAGAGATGCAAAGTAGCAGTCCGATAATAAGAGCAACTACTGCCATTACATTTCCCGCAGCATTGCTTCTCTTCACTGCATCCTTCTCTGTTTTGTATATAAGCTTATAGAGGGATGTTGTTGAATATGCAAATCCCAACATTACTATACTCAAGAGAAATAATGCATCAACCACCGGGCTTGAAGCATCAAGGCCAACTGCATCCATCATCATGTATCTAATATCCAACACTCCATATAATAGGAAACTGGATAATACCATCAATCCATAAAATGATATTTGTCGTTTTGCTCTGCTGGCAATAATAACAAGGAAGAATACTATAATAAACATGGCAATCATAATTGCCAGAGCATGTAACGGATGTAATCTTGCAAATGTTAATTCTTCATGAGTAACCATCTGGAAAGTTGCAATACTGATTATAAAAGTTGTGATAGAGAACAAAAAGGTATTCACAGATATTCTAAGCATATCATTCTTAGAATACTGAACAAATCCAAAAGCAAGCATGCCCAAAACATATGCATAGCTAGTTACACGATAAATCGGATCTGAAATTGCAACCACTTCAGAATCAGCTACAAAGCCAAAATCATTTAGCAAATATACAATATCTCCAAAAGCCCAAAACAACGGGCCAAATGCGATAAGCAGTATAGGCACTCTATATCTAACATTTACCACCGCAACAGATAATATACTACTGAAAACAAATAATGCACACAGTGGCGACAAAATGTCTGCCACAACATGCTGTCCCGTCATCAAACAGATACAATATGCAATCCACATTATCCCTGCAACAATAACCCCATTTAACCGTGAATTTTTTATCATATATTGAGTCCTCCCCTAAAGTAGATAACTATGAAGCAATTAAATATTAATTCCTAACATTTAACAAGCTTATAGCATAACAATACCACTATATTTTACCATATTTTCAGATATAAAAATATATACTTATGTGTTATTCGATTTCTATATGTAATTATCTGACTTTTTAGCCTTGATAAGTCCCCTCGTCAATAATATAATTAAACAAAGAGAAGAATAAATAATCGCAATAAGGAGTAGATACATATGCATGATTTTCAACCATATCCAATTGAGGTATTGGAATTTAATCCATTCACTAAATTAAGTAATGAATGGGCTGCAATTGTCACAGAAGCAGACGGCAAGGTAAATGCCATGACAGCAAGCTGGGGCGGTCTCGGTATAATCTGGGGCAAGAACGCATGCACAATTTATATTCGTGATTCCAGATATACCAAGGAATTATTAGATAACAGTGATACATTTTCTGTTTGTTTCCTAGGAGAAGGCAAGAAGCATTCCACACTTCAATATTTAGGTAAAGCAAGTGGACGTGATGAAGATAAAATCGCTGCCGCAGGATTAGATATAAACTATTACAAGGATGTAGCTTTTCTAGATACAGCAGACTTTGTTATTATATGTAGGAAAATGGCGGCAACACCTATCAGAGAAGAGGATTTTGTGGATCCTACTATAAAGGAAACATATTACTCAGGAAAAGAAGAAGGCAATATGCATACAATGTATATTGGAGAAATATTAGAGATTCTCGCGAGATAATCATTAAGACAAAGAAGGTAAGCTCCTTCTATATCACACTATTTATTTTCAAAAAGGCGCCTGGCATTAAGCCAGACGCCTTCTCTTTATCTAGATACTGCTTCTTCATTTCTTTATCTAGATACTGCTTCTTTTAATTCAACAACCTGATTCTGTAAGCGTTCAATTACATCATTGAAAGCCTGTACTGTATCATATATCTTCTCTGCACCAGATACTCCATCCCCCGAAAGCTTAGAAACCTGGTGAGTAGTCTCTGTTACACTAACAACAGAATCTACAATGTTGGCTGTATTATTTGAAATCTCACCAACTGCATCTATAATGCCATCAACCATCTTCTTCAGCTCACCAACATTATTCTTGGTATTTTCAAAACTATCATTAACATTTGCAATCTTCTCGCTCTGAATCTTGATACCCTCAACACATTTATCCAAGGTAGTTACAGATTGATTTGCCACAGAAACCAGCTGATTCATAATATTGGTAATTTCTTCTGTAGAGCTCTTGGTCTGTTCCGCCAATATTCTAATCTCATCAGCTACAACAGCGAAGCCCTTACCAGCCTCACCGGCTCTGGCCGCTTCAATAGAAGCATTCAGTGCCAAGAGATTAGTCTGAGCCGAAATAGCCAAGATTGTATCTGTAATACTTGATACCCCTGAATCTCAGCAACAAGTCTGGAAATAACATCATATGTCTCATTGATTCCAGCTGTAACATCCTCAGATTGAGCTTTCATATCCTCAGACATTTTAGCTCCATCTTCTACTTCCTCATAAACCTCAGTAGCATCTTCCTGCACCTTGGCAGCGTTGGCTTGTGTTTCTTGAATAATAGCATATATATTCTGAGTCAAATCTGACTGATGAGTCATCTCACTACTATTTACCTCAGAAGCATTGGTAATATCCATTAAAGCACCCTTGTTTTCTGAAGCCTGTGCCGTAATAATATCCATCCCATTAGTAATATCATGAAATTCAGCCAAAATCTGTTGTGAAATATCAGAAACCTGATTTGCAACTTCTACAGCAGCCTCAGTCTGTCTCTTGATATTATCCATGTTCTCCTTGGTAGAGTTATAAATATTAACAGATGTATAAATAGCAAATACTGTAAAGAGTACTACACTGATGGACTCTGTAGCTACATCAGCAATTGAAGCACCTTTAATCTGTGTCAGAGTAATAACATGTATCAAACTAATTATATAAGTAATAATGGCTCCACCTGCTACCAGTGTAACATTCTGATATACAGTCAAAGCAAAGACCGTAATAAATGTAACTGGATAAATATGTGCATCTGTAGAACTGACAGTTACAAAGTATACCGCTGTAAATATAAGAGCTATATATAAATGCGTCTTCTCTCCCTTGGCAAATTTAGTACCAAGTATCACCGTTCCAATCATACCAAGTATCATGGCAACAATACCAATCTTAGATACGCTTCCTGCCATTATCATAGAGCCCAAAAATCCCAAATATGTAAGGCCATAAATCATTATGCCTCTGTGATTTGAATGTTCTTTCTGCTCCGGTGTAAGTTCAATTTTCTTAATTTTCATACCTCTGCCCTCTCTTATAATTATTTACTCTCATTATAAATGCCCCTCAAGTATGTCAAAAATCAAAAAGCTATATAAGCATCTTTTTCTATATTTTTTCGTTTTTCCATCAAAATATATCAAATTCAGTCACATTCTGTCAATTCATCTTTTTATTAAAGCGCTTATATAAGTGAGTATACTATATATTGCGTAAAAAAAGACCAATTCAACTGTGAATTTTCATTCATAAAAGTTCACAAATTAAATTGGTCAGATATGTCTATTTTTTCTAGCTTCTTATGTGACAATTTGTCGTATTTTAAACAAGAATTATATTTACTTAATCAGAATCTACTCTTCTTCTGTTACTGTAACATCCAAAGCCAACTCCTCAAGCTGCTTTGCATCTACAGGAGTAGGAGCCTCTGTCATTAAATCACTGGCATCCTTTACTTTTGGGAAAGCAATTACATCACGGATTGAATCTGCTCCTGTCATAAGCATAATCATACGATCCAAGCCAAATGCAAGTCCTGCATGAGGTGGAACACCATAAGAGAATGCATCAAGAAGGAATCCAAATCTGTCATGAGCTTCCTCATTAGTAAATCCAAGAGCTTCAAACATCTTCTCCTGAACATCGCTCTGGTGAATACGGATACTACCACCACCAAGCTCGCAACCATTTAATACAATATCATATGCCTTGGCTCTAACTGCACCTGGATCAGAAATAAGCTTATCCAAGTCCTCCTCATAAGGCATTGTAAATGGATGATGCATAGCAAGAAATCTGTTCTGCTCATCAGACCACTCAAACTGAGGGAAATCAACAACCCAAAGGAATGCAAATTCTGATGGATCATACATCTCAAATTCCTTGGCAAGGTTGCAACGAAGTGCACCAAGTACTTCGCATACTGTCTTATATCTATCAGCAGCAAAGAGAAGCAAATCTCCTGCCTCACCATTCATGGCACTAACCAAAGCTGCCATCTCATCATCTGTCATAAACTTGGCAAATGAAGACTTAATTGAACCATCCTCATTTATACATACATAAGCCAGACCTTTGGCACCGTATCCCTTAGCAAAGTCAACCAGCTTATCAATTTTCTTACGAGGCATATCGCCATGGCCCTTTACATTGATACCACGGACAGTACCACCATTTTCAAGAGCACCTGTAAATACTCCAAAGCCACAGTTCTTAACAACTTCAGATACATCTGTAAGCTCCATACCAAATCTGATATCAGGCTTATCAGAACCAAATCTGTCCATAGCTTCCTGCCATGTCATTCTCTGAATTGGAAGAGGTACATCTACGCCAATAGCATCCTTGAATACCTTGGCAAGTAATCTCTCATTAACATCAAGAACATCATCCACATCTACGAATGACATCTCCATATCAACCTGTGTAAACTCAGGCTGTCTGTCTGCACGCAAGTCCTCATCACGGAAACATTTTGCGACCTGGAAATATCTGTCATATCCAGAACACATAAGCAGCTGCTTAAACAACTGTGGTGACTGTGGCAAAGCGTAGAAACTTCCCGGATGAACACGGCTAGGTACAAGATAATCTCTAGCACCTTCTGGTGTAGACTTCTGTAAAATAGGAGTCTCAATCTCAAGAAATCCTTCCTGTGTAAGGAACTCTCTGATTGCGCTTGTAACCTTACTTCTGAGAATAAGATTCTTCTGGATATCAGGTCTACGCAAATCCAGATATCTATATTTCAATCTAACTTCTTCCTTGGTATTGATTCCAGCCTCAATAGGGAATGGAGGAGTCTGTGCCTCTGACAATACTCTAATAGAATCAGCCATAACTTCAATAGAACCAGTCTTTAAGTTCTCATTTACAGCTGCACTTCTCTTGGCAACGGTTCCTGTAATAGCGATTACATACTCACTTCTTACATCTCCTGCCTTGGCAAATGCTTCGCTTCCTGCTACAGGCTCGTCAAATACTACCTGCATGATTCCACTTCTATCTCTCAAGTCAATAAAAATCAAGCTTCCCAGGTTACGGCGCTTCTGCACCCAACCCATCAAAGTAACCTTTGTACCTATTTCATTTTCTGTAACTTCAGCGCATCTGTGACTGCGGTGAAGTCCATTCATACTCTCTGCCATGTCTATGACTTCCTTTCAAATGTGTATTTCCGCCTCGTTAAGTGCCTTGCAGAATCTCTCGGCGGCACTCTCCGGTTTGCGGCATGCAAACCTTGAGAGTACACGCCTGCGTCTACAAGCACTAAACTCGGCTGGTTTAACCAGCACTCGCAATCAGCTAATAACATTTGCGGAAACATTATGAGCCCCGGCACTTAATGAGCAAGCGCAGGCGCAGCGAATTTAGTACCGCTGGTGCGAATACGTAGCGGGAGCGTTCCCGCAAAGTTATTACGCTGATAAGAGTGCATATAATTGAATTAGTCGTTGAAGAACTCCACGAATTCGGCGTAGCCCTGGTTGGCGAGCTGCTCCTTCTGGAACTTCTTATTCTTGTTCATTCGAACAACCAATACCTGCTGACCAGACTTTCTAGCTTCCTTAGCCTGCTGCATTACCTCTGCAAGCTTGTCTGCTGGATACTTCTTCTCAACCAAGTAAGCAACCTTCTTTGGACTTTCCGGAATCTCATATCCCTGCTCCATAAGAAGGAGAATAATTCTCTCGAATCCAATAGAAAATCCACAAGCCGGTACGTTCTGACCAGTGAATTTACCGATCATTTCATCGTAGCGTCCACCGCCACCACAGCTTCCGCCAAACTCAGGAATAGCAATCTCGAAGATTGTACCTGTGTAATAACTCATACCACGAACCAATGTTGGATCAAATACAAGTTCAAAATCAGCTTCCTTGGTAGCATTTACCGCCAAAGCAATCTCCTTGAGGTTGTTGGCAATGTCCTCATCCAGATGTTCACCAAGAGTTGCAAGAAGATAATCAACTCCAACTGCCACATCCTTCTTATCCTCAAGAGCATCAAATAATCCTAAATATTTCTCAACAGATGCTGTATCATAGCCATCTTCCACAAGCTCAGCCTTGACTCCATCAAGTCCAATCTTGTCCATCTTATCAAGAGTGATAAATATATTATCATACTCCTCTGGAGCAAATCCAGCATATAAAGCCATAGCCTTGAGAATTCTTCTCTCATTAATTCTGATTTCAAACTTCTTGAAACCAAGTCTGCCAAGAGTAGTTGTTGTAGCCAAAATAAGCTCAATCTCAGCCATATTACTTGGCTCGCCCAAAATATCAATATCGCACTGTGTGAACTGTCTGTATCTACCACGCTGTGGTCTGTCAGCTCTCCATACGCTTCCAATCTGAAGGGCCTTAAAAGGGCTTGGCAAATCATTTACATTATTGGAATAAAATCTGCAAAGTGGAACTGTCAGATCATAACGCATACCAAAATCAACTACATCCATCTCTTCCTTGGCTGTATCCAGATGAAGCTTCTCTCCTCTTTTCAACACCTTGAAAATAAGCTTCTCGTTCTCGCCCCCCTGCTTGTTAGACAAGTTGGCAATATTTTCCATACAAGGAGTCTCAATAGGTGTAAATCCAAACTCACGATAAGTCTCTTTGATAACGCCTGTTACATAATCTCTGATTTCCATTTCCTTTGGCAGAATATCCTTCATACCATTGACAGGTTTCTTGCTTAAAGCCATCCCATTTCCTCCAGTTTTTCTCTTTTTCTGTCTATCATTTCATCGATGCGCTCTATATAAAGCTTCACATCTTTCACATTTTCACTTCTAGTGACTGTGGCTCCGCCCTCTGATACATACTTACAAGAGGTTCCAGCGCCAAGTGCCATTATAGTCTGTTTTTCCTCCATAATCAAGATATTATAGAGGCCTTCTTTGCCAGGAGTGGCAAATCCTACATTTTCCAGATTTCCTGTCATATTCTTCTGTCTGTACAAATAATATGGCTTCATGCCCATGTCCTTAGCAGCCTTATGAGCCATCTCCATACACTCCTCAGAGTTCTCCATAAGCATGTCCTCATAATCCTTCCACTCTATATTCAATCGAGCTGATCTCTTCAGTGCCAGGGAATGAACCGTCAGATTATCCGGCTTCATCTTGGCTATCTCAGCAAATGTATATGCAATGTCAGGTCTATCCTCTCCAGGAAGTCCCAATATTAAATCCATATTGATATCATCAAATCCCAGACTTCTGGCCAGCTCAAAGCTGCTTCTAATATCAGCCACACTGTGGTGGCGGCCTATAAGCTTCAGGGTCTTGTCATTCATTGTCTGAGGATTAATTGATATTCGACTCACTCCATGTCTGCGAAGCACCAGCAACTTCTCTTCTGTTATGCTGTCTGGTCTGCCCGCTTCAACGGTAAATTCCAGCACATTGCTTGTATCCAGCACTTCCTCGATTCTGTTAAATATTTTCTCCAGCTGATGTGGCTCTAAGCTTGTAGGAGTACCGCCGCCCATATATATAGTAGTCAGTTTCTTGTCTGCCAAATTGGCACCTACAAAATCAATTTCCTTCAAGAGAGCTTCCACATACTCATCTGCCATTTCCTTATATATAGAAATAGGATATGAGGTAAATGAGCAATAGAGACAGGTGCTTGGGCAGAAAGGAATTCCAATGTACAGGCTGTAGGCATCCTCGCACAAATCTGCTGTGCTGGTATCCTTGGCCGACTTATGATGTCCAATCTTCTCGCACACATTCATTAACAGCTCATGCTCAGCCAGTGCTATTCCATAAGATAGGGCAGCCTTGGTCTGAGATATCTGATAAGTATCTCTCATGAAACCGTAGATTTCATCACCGCTGTATCTCTCCTCAAGCATCTTGAGAGGCACCTTGGTTGGACGAATTCCCGTCAGTGTTCCCCAAGGCAACGTCTTTCTTGTCTTCTTGGATAAATATTTATATAGAAGTAATTTAAGCTGGTTCTTGGTTCCAACTCTGTCAGAGTATTCAGTCTCAATGGAATCCACATAGGAATATTCATTTCCCTCATTTAAGTCAACTACTCCGTCATTTAATTCCTTCAACTTTATTAAATTATCGCTGTATTCTATAACAAGACGAAACGATATTTCCTCCGGAAGGGCCTCTTTTCTAAAGTCAACATCAATAATAATATTTTCTCTAGGATAAAAAGCCTTGATCAGGGAGTAAATATCGTATTCGAAATTCGCCTCATTCAATTTTACTAATATCATAAGTACGGATTATATAACCTTTCTCTTTCAATAGTTGTGTCACTATCATGTCCAGTCAAAACCACTGTATTATCAGGAAGTACCATAAGCTTATCTCTCACAGCACCCACCAGCTGACTCATGCTGCCACCTGGGAAATCTGTTCTTCCCACAGAGCCACAGAAAAGTGTATCTCCGGAAAAAAGTAAATCTTCGTATGGTAAATAATAGCAGCAACCCCCAGGTGTATGTCCCGGTGTAAATAATACTCTTATGTCAAATCCCGCCAGCTTAATTGTCTCCTCATCTCTAAGAAAGTTATCAACCTCGTATCTGGCAGGCTGTCCCATCATATTTCCAGACAGATTAATACTAGGATTATTCAAAGTCTCAGCCTCTGCCTCATGAGCATAAATAGGAATATCATACTTGCCTGCTAATTCCTCAGCAGCTCCTGCATGATCGAAATGACCATGTGTCAGCAAAATGGCCACCGGCTTCAGATTCTTCTCCTCAAGCTTAGCTGCAAGTCCTGAAGCATTGGCTCCCGGATCCACAACAAAGGCTTCAAGAGTCTGTCTGTTGTATACAATATAGCAATTGGTGGACACTGGTCCCACCACAAAATGCATCAATCCTATGTTATCTGTCATCCTGTTGTTCTCTCCACATCAACTACACTTTCAACCTGTCTCAGCTTCTCCACGAGACCTCTTAAATCGTCCTTGGTGCGAACTCTGAAAGTTACATTTATAGTAGCAACTCCCTGCTTGTTAGTCTTGGAATTAATTGTATTAATATCAATATCACTCTCTGTAAATATTCGAGATATATCCACCAACAAACCTTTTCTGTTATTACCATAAATATTTATCTCAGTCAGATATAATCCGCCAGCATTTTCCTCACCATCAATTGACCACTCAGCTTCAATAAGTCTGCGCTTATCAATCTCAGGCAAATTCATCATATTAATACAATCTGTTCTATGGATAGATACGCCACGTCCTCTTGTGACAAAACCTACTATCTCATCTCCAGGAACAGGGCTGCAACATTTTGAGAATCTGACAGATACATCAAACAAACCATTTACAGTAATACCATTCTTGGATTTGTGCTTTCTATCCAGAGTTGGCTGGTTGTCACCCTTGGCATCACGATTAGCTCCTGCATTTTCAGCCAAAATATCATCATCAGTAACTACAATAGGATGATCCTTCTTGTACTCCTCGTACATACGAGTGATTACCTGGCCTTCCTTCAAACCACCATGACCCACAGCAGCCAGGCAATCGTTCCAACTATGGAAACCATATTTTCTCACAACCTTGGCCTGATACTCAGGTTTATTAATATCAGCATAATTGATACCCTTGGCCTTGGCTGAGGATAACATCAATTCCTTACCTTTAATAATATTTTCCTCTTTGAACTCATTCCTAAACCACTGGTTTATCTTGTTCTTGGCCTGAGTACTCTTGGCAATATTTAACCAATCACGGCTAGGTCCTCTTGAGTTCTGAGAAGTGATAATATCAATTCTGTCTCCATTTTGAATTACATAATCAATAGGAACCAGTTTACCATTTACCTTGGCACCTACCATCTTGTTACCTACAGCTGAATGTATGCTGTAAGCGAAATCGATTGGAGTAGAACCATTTGGCAGGTTCTTCACATCCCCGGAAGGTGTGAAACAGAATACTGTATCAGAGAAGAGGTTCAAATCACTCTTCAACAGGCTCATAAATTCCTTGTTGTCGGACATATCCTGCTGCCACTCCAAAATCTGTCTAAGCCAGCTTAACTTCTCCTCTTCCTTATTGAGAGTAGAGCCTTCGCCACTCTCCTTGTATTTCCAATGAGCAGCAATACCGTACTCAGAAGTACGATGCATCTCATAAGTTCTAATCTGTATCTCAAAAGGCGAACCTGTAGGTCCAATCAATGTGGTATGAAGTGATTGGTACATGTTCGGCTTCGGCATAGCAATGTAATCCTTAAATCTACCAGGAATTGGTGTATACATCTCATGGATAACGCCCAAAGCTGCATAACAATCCTTTACAGAATTTACAATAATTCTAATGGCAAAGAGATCATAAATCTGGTCTAATGTCTTGTTCTGGTTCACCATCTTCTTGTAAATGCTGAAGAAATGCTTCGCTCTTCCTTCTATCTCAGCCTCAATTCCAGCTCCCTCAATGTGCTTGCGAACCTCTTCTACCAAGCTTTGCACATAGTCATCACGCTCCTGACGACGAAGTGCAATTTTCTCAACCAGGTCATAGTAAGCCTCTGACTTCAAATATTTCAGAGACAAATCATCAAGCTCAATCTTGATTTTAGAAATACCGAGACGCTGTGCAAGAGGAGCATAAATCTCCATGGTCTCTCTGGCTTTCTCCTTCTGTTTCTCAGGGGCCATGTATTTCAATGTACGCATATTGTGGAGTCTATCCGCCAGCTTAATGAGGATAACTCTTATATCCTTGGCCATAGCAAGGAACATCTTACGCAAGTTCTCTGCCTGAACTTCCACCTTGTCAGCATCATAAGACAACTGTCCCAACTTTGTGACACCGTCAACTAAAAGTGCAACTTCCTTGTTGAATTCCTTCTCGATTTCCTCAGTAGTCATAACAGTATCTTCTACCACATCATGGAGAAGTCCTGCCACAATTGTCTCCTTATCTAACTCCAAATCCGCCAAAATGATAGCCACACACAACGGATGGATAATATAAGGCTCCCCAGACTTTCTCGCCTGTCCCTCATGAGCATCTCGCGCCACCTTGTAAGCCTTCTCTATCATTGATATATCATCACTTGGATGATATTTACGGACACGGGCAATCAGCTCATCATACAATTCCTGTGGATCCACGAAATCTTCTGTAGCAACCACGCTATCTACTGTCTGATTGTATCTCTGTTCAAGTTGTCTAACTTCTTTTTCTGTCAATTCAGCCATTGTCCGCCTCCTTCCTCAATTTATGTGATATATTGTACCACTTATTCATATATATGCCAAAGTCCTGCTGCCTTTAGTTCCGCTATCTTCGCTTCATGTTCTGCCGATGTTTTGGTGAAATATACTTTGCCATTTACATCTGCCACAAAATACATAGCATCTGTGTTTTTGTAATTGAATACTGCATCAATTGCATCCTCTGATGGATTACATATAGGCCCCACTGGAAGTTTTCCCTCCATTCCAGGCCCTCTGGTATTATATGGATTAGCCGAATGAAGCTGATTATATGTTAAATCGCTTGTGGCCATATCAACGCCAAATGCATAATAAGTTGTAACATCGCTGCCTAGGCTCATACCTGCAGCCAGACGATTCTTGAATACTCCAATTATCTCTGCTCTATCCTCTGTACTCTTGCCCTCACGCTCTGTGACAGAAGCCAAAGTCATAATCTCATGAATTGTATATCCTGTACTACCCGATTCAACAGTAGATCTGTATGGCTCTAATACTGTTGCAGTCTGGTCCAGAAGCATCTCCACAATTGTCTTCACATCCACATTTTCATTTGCCACCTTGTAAGTGTTTGGCATGAGATAACCCTCAAGTGGGTAGTAGATATCTTCATTTAAAATATCATCTGTCAAGAACCAGTATTTATCTATCAAGGTTCTGATGTAATCTGTATCAGACATAACTGCAAGAACTTCTTCTCTGGTATTGGAAGTATTGGCTGCTATTACATCCGCGTACTCCTTCACTCCGGTTCCTTCGATAAATGTGAGGTTTATGCTTGAATCAACTGCATTTCCCACAGAAATATTATCGATAATAGTTGGCATATTCCATGACTTATCAAGCTTATAAGTTCCAGCCTGTAAAATGATACCGCCTTGTAACTTGTTATATATCTTCACAGCAGCTGCGCTTCGAATTATGCCAGCATTCTCCAATTCAGCAGCAACCTGACCAAGTGTGGCCCCTTCACTTACTACAAATTCCACTTCACTGCTATCTTCTGATACAGCTCTTGATGAGCTCTTATACCAGTTAAATGGCGTCAATAATATAACCACCAGAATAACAACTAAAGCTATAAAAACTCCCTTTTTCGAGTTTAATTTCGAATTCATATATTTCTCCTAAAAAATTTTTCCTAAATTATATCAAAAATAGCTCATATACTCCATAGTCACATTGCCAAAAATCCCATATAATCACACCTGTAATACATATTTGTTATATAATACATTTCAAATATTTAACAAAATGAAAAAGGCAGATTAAAATCTTAATCTGCCTTTTGATATATCCATGAATTCTAATTACTTACCACTAATTGATATTCCAAGCATTGAATCTATTTTCTCAACCAGTTTTCCAATCTCCGGCTTGGTAATCATAGCATCAATCTCTAATTCCTTTACCTTGTTAATAAGCATCTCATTTACCAGACTGGAGAATACGCATATTGGAAGCGACTTGTACTCATCGCTCTTCTTCACATTTCTCGACAGAGTAATACCATCCATAACTGGCATCTCAATATCTGTAATAAGAAGTTGATACTTCTTCAACAATTCCTCCCTGGTTCCACAGGCAGTGATTTCATCCCAGGCCTCAGAACCATTCCATACGGATTTCACCTGATATCCAGCATCCAACAGGGACTTGACAATAAGCTTGTTAAGAAGCTTTGAATCCTCTGCAACCAACAGGCTATAGTCTTCTCTCTTGTTGGAATTCTTCATAACTGAATCATCCAAATCAGATGAAGTCAAGCCACACTGAGGATTGATATCACTTACAATCTTCTCAAAATCAAGAATACATACAATACGATCCTCGTCCTTTACCAAGCCTGTGATAATGCCCTCGTCTGTACTAGAAATTGTAGCCTCAGGCTTTAGTATATGTAGCCAGCTGAATCTGCTGATTCCTACAATCTCATCAACTACAAATCCCAAATTCAACTTATTGAAATTAGTTAAAATAATACTAGTACTTGGAGTAATCTCTGTATACTCATCAAACAGTACTTTCTTCAAGTCGATAACAGTAACCAGAGTATCTCTGATAGCCAATATTCCCTTAATCTCTGGTCGAGATAATGGAACCGGTGTCACTTCCATATAATCTATGCTCTCATCTGTCTTGGCAACATTGATTGCATAGTATTGACCCGCAACCTTAAACTTCAGCAACTCTAATTGATTATTACCTGCCTCAAGCAAAATATTTGTCTCTGCCATAACCCACCTCTGTTTTGTCTCACAATTAATAAACTATGTATTAATACTACCACATACTGATTATGAATAATAGATTTTTATTTACTAAAGCCACTCATCTCCAATGCCTGCTCTCACCTCCGGTTTCATGGCTGTAACATATATTTTGATTATAAGTCTGGCCATTTCCTCATAAGATTCCTTACACCCGGTTAGAATCCACTGTTTAAGCACATTTACAAAACCATTTTCAAAGAACACCTGATGATACTGCAGTTCTGTATCACTTTGACAATCAAAGCATCTGGCATATTCTGCAGACAACTCCTTGGGCAAGAAGTTCTTGCGGATTCTCTCAGTCACTTCACCATCATCTGCCTGAAAGAGGTGTCTTCTGATAACCTCCCTGTTCTCATAATAGAACTGAAACATGGCCATAATCATAGCAGGGAAATCAAAATTATCTGAATCTATATAATAATGAACCAATCGGTTTATTTGCTCAATCTCAACCATATCTCCAAGCTCAATTATATCCTGAAAATGTCCGTAAAATGTTGTTCTGTGAATTCCAGCCTCCTTACATATGGCGCTGACGCTTATCTTGTTTATAGGCATCTTTACGGCCAGCCTGCCGTAGGCTTTCATAATTTTCTCTTCTGTTTCCTTAAATCTCACATTATTATCTACATTCATTATTTCTACACTTCTCCATACATTGTCGGTTGAAACCCTATATTTTAGGGATTATACTAATCTCATAATAAAACTACATTTTAAATTTTTCAACATTTTACACAAGGAGAAACGACATGAAAAATGATTCTGTATTGGAAAAAGGTTCCTTCTGGGAACTTATGCTTAAACTATCTGTTCCAACAGTAGTTGTAATATTGATTATGATCATCTACAACGTGGCCGACACTTATTTCATCGGTCAGACTGGTGATCCAAACAAAATATCTGCCATCTCTTTGGGCATGCCACTATTTACCATTTTATCAGGTATCGGCACCCTCTTTGGAAACGGCGGAACAACCTCTGTATCCATCGCCCTGGGAGAAGGCAATAAGGACAAAATCAGACATGTAACAGGGTTCTGTTTCACTGGGGGATTGATTATTAGTCTTATATTCTTTGCAGTAGTATTCGGTTTCTCAGACAAAATCGCCATTCTACTGGGAGCTGATGCACATACTCTGGCAGATACAATCACCTATATCAAGATATTTAGTTTCTCTGCTCCTCTGGTTCTTCTAAGCCAGTGCTTCGGTTCAATTATTAGAGCAGACGGTGACGGCGCCACTCCAATGATGGCCACTTTGTCAGGAACTATGTTAAATATTGTATTGGACGCCCTGTTCATTCTGGTATTCCATTGGGATGTATTCGGCGCAGCCTTTGCAACTGTTTTGGGAAATGTTTTAACCTCAGTGATTCTCTTGGCATTAATGTTTACCAAGAAAAGAGCCTTCCTTCCATCAATTACCAAGGAGGCTTTCACTACCGGCATTATGATTCCAGTAATCACTTTAGGATTACCAATGACAGTCTCAACTATTCTAAGCAGCGTGTCAGGAATTATCGCAAATAGAATGATGATGAATTACGGTTCAACTTACCTGGCAGCCCAGAGTGTAGCCGGCAAGGTAAACATGGTTATCACAATGCTTATCATGGCAATATGTATGGGAATGCAACCTGCAATCTCATTTAACTTCGGTGCCAAAAACTATACTCGTATGAAGAGTATTATTAAATCCACAGGTACATTCTCTGTTGTTCTGGGATTAATTCTGACAGCCCTTGTATTCATATTTAAGAACAGCCTGGTGGCAGCATTTATTGATGATGCTGATGTTATATCCATCGGTCAGATTTTCGTATTGGCAGGAGTTATTGTCGGTCCTGTATTCGGCATATATCAGTTATGCCAGACATCTCTACAGGCCACAGGCAAAGCCAGCTATGCAATCTTTGCCTCCCTCCTTGACAAGGGCTTAATATATATTCCTGTACTGATTATATTAAACAGGATTTTCGGTGCTTATGGTGTAGCCTTTGCCCACGCTGTTACAATGTTTTTCACTATTATAATAACAGTTCTTCTGACACTAAAATGGTTCAGAAGTCTGACCATTGACAGTTCAAGCTCAAAGACTCCAGGTTCTATAACATCAACTACAATCCATGGAACACAGAAGCATCAAGATATTTCTGATGAAAAACAGAATGCTCAGTCAACTTGCGCTTAAATCAGAGGTTTCCTATCCCATAATATAATTCTTTTTCGCAAAGAGGCATGACTCCAATTAAGGAATCATGCCTCTTTAAATTTCTATTATTTTATTATTATACATATCAGATCATAGGCCAAATCAATTAAAGCCAGTACTCATAAATATAGAGTTCATCAACCTGATTACGGACAGTAAAGCCTAACTTCTCAATAAACTTCTGAGATTTCTCATTTGCCACATTTACCCTACAGATAATACTTCTCATTGCCAGTTCTTCTCGCACATAATCAATAATTGCTGTGCAGATTTCCGTAGCAATACCCATCCCTCTGAATTCCGGCAAAATGGCATATCCCAGCTCCACCTCATTCTCGCCACAATCATCTCTAAATTCAATTCCAGCTCTGCCTATTAGTCTGCCGCTTTCCTTGTGGAAAACCAGCCACATACCAAAACCATAGAATTTATAAATATTGTCTATATAATTGCGCTCATATTCACGCTCCAGCTCATGAGCATACAATGGCTCAATGAATTCCGTAAATCCCGGTACAGCATACATCTCTTCCAATTGTTCCAGGTCATCCATTCCAAATTCCCTGATAGTACATCTTGAAGTATCTAAAATATGCCACGGAATATCATGATATCTCTGATAGATTTTCAGCAAATCATCATATTCTATCTCTTCCAAATCAAGCAGTACATATGGTGCTTTCATCATCTCTGAGTCGTCTGTCTCAAAGCCTACCACAGCATATCCCAATCCCATAAGCTGCCAGGATAAATCTGCTGATGTGGTAATACATATGCAATCTTCCGGAGTCATCTGTTCAAACAAGCAACTTACAGTCTCCGGATCTAAATATATAGTCCTCTCGAAGCTTTCAGCAAGTCTCTGAACCTCCTCCATTTCCTTCTCATAAGTCTGTTCTGTAAACTTGTCTCTCTCCAAATATACATTCAAATATTTTGGCTTCATACTCTTCTCTTCCCCATTTATACTTCCAAATTTCATTGCATATTATCTGCAATAATTAATTGCCTATTCCCAAGGCAATTTTATTTCTCCATTATAAACCTCTGTAGCAGGACCTGTCATAAATATATGATTTGTATCCTTATCATATTCTATGAAGAGATGTCCGCCCATAAGTTCCACGTCCACAGCATTGGTTGTGAACCCATTTAAATATGCTGCCATTACAGAAGCACATGTTCCTGTTCCACAAGCCAGAGTCTCTCCAGAGCCTCTCTCCCAAACTCTCATTCTAAGGTGAGAATCATCTATTACATTGATAAATTCAGTATTAACTCTCTCTGGGAACAATGGATGAGATTCAAACTTCGGTCCCACTGTCTCCAAATCAAAGTCTCTAACATTTTCCTCAATAAATGTAACGCAATGAGGATTACCCATAGAGATACATGTAATAGGATAATTTCTACCATCCACTACAAAGTCATGACCTACAATGGCATCTCTTGTATGAGCTTCCAAGCCCAGTACAGTAGGATCCACAGGAATCTCCTCCGGTACTAATATAGGCTCTCCCATATCTACCTTGACTGATTCAACCTTGTCATCTGCTATAGTAAGTTCCAAGGTCTTAATGCCTGATAATGTCTCTATAGTGATTGTTGATTTATCAGTCAACTTATGGTCATATACGTATTTTGCCACGCTTCGGATACCATTTCCGCACATCATTCCTCTGGAACCATCTGCATTATACATATCCATCATAAAGTCTGCCACCTTAGAATCTCTAATGAGAATCAAGCCATCAGAACCAATTCCAAAATGTCTATCACTTACAAATCTTGCTGTCTCCTCAATCTTGTCTATGAGTGTCTCCGTGCAATCTACATACACATAATCATTTCCACACCCATGCATCTTTGTAAATTTCAATTTTATACCTCCTGAACACAACTCAATACAGTCTCATAATTTAAAGGTCCACCGAAGAGATCAAGAGCTGTTCCTATTGTAATATTCAGATGTCCCTGTCCCAACTCTTTCACATCTTCTATATCCTGATAGGTACTGATTCCTCCAGCGTAGGTCATGGGAATCTTGCCCCATCCACCCAGCAATTCTACCAGGTCTCTCTCTATACCATCTGATTTACCTTCCACATCAGCAGCATGAATCAGAAATTCATCACAGTATGTTGCCAGATTATCCAGCAAATCATAGGTTATCTGTTCCTTGGTTATATTCTGCCATCTGTCAGTGACAATGAAGTACTCATCCTCCACTCTGCGGCAGCTCAAATCCAGAACTATATGTTCCTTGCCAACAGCATCCACTAGTTTCTGGAGATTTTCATAATTAATCTTGCCATCTGAGAACACATACGAAGTCACAATAACATGGCTGGCACCTGCATCCAGAAATTCCTGGGCATTGTCAGCATTTATGCCACCTCCAACTTGCAAACCATTTGGATAAGTCTGCAGAGCAAGCAAAGCCTGTCTCTTGGTGTCCTCATAATATGGGCTTCCCACCTTATTCAGCAGAATCACATGTCCGCCTCTCAATCCGTCCTTGGCATAAAACTCCGCAAAGAAATCAGCATCCCTTTTTGATACGAAGTTTTCCTGGGCGGAGGCTCCCTCATCATCCAGTGAGCTTCCCACAATTTGTTTCACTTTACCGTTGTGCACATCTATACACGGTCGATATTCCATAGTCTATGACCACTTCCTTTCCTATTTATACACAGGCTCCTATATAACAAGGCCCGTGTTCTAACTTAATATACAGTAACAAGGATACCATATTTCGTAAGAAAATAATAGAGAGCACTTTAGCCCTTTAAAACATTACCCAAATGGCTTGTGATTTTGCCCATAAAACAAGCCATTTTCACTTGTAATTGTATGTATTTTTAAACCTTTCAATTCGTTGACTAGGTATTTTTATTTTGCTAAAATATTTTACTAAATAGAATACTATTTTCAAAAAATTTCATTGATTTAGAGAAAGAGAGGAACAACAAAATGGGTACAATTATTGGTGATGGCATTACATTTGATGATGTATTATTGGTACCTCAGTATTCAGAGGTCACACCAAATATGATTGATTTAAGCACACATTTAACTAAAAAGATTAAGCTCAACATTCCAATGATGAGTGCAGCAATGGATACTGTAACAGAGCACGAGATGGCAATTGCCATGGCTCGTCAGGGTGGTATCGGAATCATTCACAAGAATATGTCAATCGAGCAACAGGCAGATGAAGTTGACAAGGTAAAACGTTCAGAAAACGGTGTTATCACTGATCCATTTTCACTCAGCGCTGAGCACACTCTTCAGGATGCTGAGAATCTCATGCACAAATATAAAATTTCAGGTGTACCAATTACAGAAGGTTCTAAGTTAATCGGTATTATCACAAACAGAGACTTAAAATTCGAGACAGATTATTCCAAGAAAATCAAAGAGTCCATGACTTGTCAGGAAGATTTAATCACAGCCAAGGTTGGAATCACTCTTGAGGAAGCTAAGCAGATTCTTGCTAAGGCCCGCAAGGAGAAGTTACCAATCGTTGATGACGAGGGTAATCTCAAGGGACTCATTACTATCAAGGATATTGAGAAGCAGATTAAGTACCCATTGTCTGCCAAGGATGAGCATGGCCGCCTCCTCTGTGGTGCTGGTGTAGGTATCACAGGCAATATGATGGAGCGTGTTGAAGCTTTGGTAAATGCTCATGTAGACTGTATCGTTGTTGATTCAGCACATGGTCATTCCAAGAATATTATCGAAGCTGTCAAGAAAATCAAGGCTACTTATCCTGATCTTCAGGTTATCGCAGGAAACATTGCCACAGGCGAAGCTGCCAAGGCTCTTATTGAGGCTGGTGCAGATGCTGTTAAATGTGGTATCGGACCTGGTTCTATCTGTACAACACGTGTGGTTGCCGGAATCGGTGTTCCACAGATTACAGCTATTATGGATGTATACAGCGTTGCCAAGGAATATGGCATTCCTGTAATCGCTGACGGTGGTATTAAATTGTCAGGTGATATGACCAAGGCATTGGCTGCTGGTGGAAATGTATGTATGATGGGTTCTATGTTTGCAGGATGCGACGAGGCTCCAGGAGAATTCGAATTGTTCCACGGTCGTAAATACAAGGTATACAGAGGAATGGGTTCTATCGCCGCTATGGAAAATGGTTCAAAGGATCGTTACTTCCAGGAAGGTGCCAAGAAGCTTGTTCCAGAAGGTGTTGAAGGACGTGTAGCTTACACTGGTTCTCTTGAAGATGTAATCTTCCAGATGGTTGGTGGTATCAGATCAGGTATGGGATACTGTGGTTGCCCTACTATTCCAGAGCTTCAGGAGCGCAGCAAGTTTGTGAAGATTTCAGCTGCTTCCCTCAAGGAATCTCATCCACATGATATTCATATCACAAAGGAAGCTCCTAACTACAGTGTAGATGAGTAATTCCAATAGAATTAAGACTTCCAATAACTAATTAAAAATAAAACTCAGGATTAAATTTCAGTAGAAATGAATCCTGAGTTTTTTGTTTACTTTCTGTTAAATATAAAAGTATTGTGTTTTTGTTTAATGCCTTATAATTATCAAATGATAATATAGATTCATATTAGAATCTGAAATTCTCTGCGGCATCTCTGAACTTACCGGCTATAATATCACATACACTCCATATCCCCCCTGCTATTGTAGATGCCAGGAATATTTTGACAATGCTTACAATCAATCCTCTGGTTGTCAAGGTCTTATTTACAACTCCTAAATATAGAAATTTAACCGGTTTCACAAAGAATATATATCCACCAAAATATATTGCCAAAATCGTCCCTGCAATACTAATAATCATAGCAACAAGTTTGAACAAATTTTTCTTCATTTAGTCTCTCCACTTCATCTCAATATTATATAATACCCAATCACTCCCGTTATAATCCCAAGAAATGCTCCTGCAAATACATCCCTTGTATAATGCACACCACCTATAACTCTCAACGCAGCCAGCATAAAGCCCACAACCAGAAGCAGTATTCCAAAGGCCATATTAATCTGCAAAGCTGTCATGGCAATTACAAATATGGAATACACATGTCTGCTTGGGAAGCTCTTGCCCTTGGTGTCCTTTGCAATTATAGGATCAATATCCATAACTTCATAAGGTCTCGGCTGATTATATATGTATCTGCAGGCAGAAACCACCAAGAATCCCACTGCCGGAACTAATATAATCTTATAAAGCAAATCATAATCACCATCAATGAATTGAAGCAAAATCATAGCTCCATAAATAAGCACTGTGGCCATGACAATAACCTTATCCATCCAATTGACAAATGATACACCATGTCTAGATGACCTTATCTGCTTTGCTATTTTATTGTATGTCTTCTCCTCCATAGGTCACCTCCTACTCTTGAGATTGAACTACTCCATAGCGGTCGATATAATCTTCTAAATCTTCTTTGAATTTCTCCCATTCATCATTATTGTCCACGAAATACTTCGGACAATCCTTTGGAGTTATTCCTGCTTCAACAGTAATATCATAGTGTCTTATTACATCATCTGTTGTCAGTGAAAACTTACCCATAAGATAAGCTGTAAGCTTAATAAGTGATTCATAAGTAGCATCATTAAATTTACCGCTGTCATCCATATGGCAACATTCAATGGTAACAGTATCATTATTCCTAGGATAATTGGCATATGCTATTTCATTAGTAGGTATACATTGCACAATCTCGCCATCCAGTCCCACTATGAAATGAGCGCTGGCAGAAGTTATATGGGAATCTGCCAACCCGTTGAAATAATCCCTGTTTTGCATAGCTGTAGTTCCCGGATTAGCTGTATAATGAATTACTATATTATTGACTTTGTCCATTGCAGTTCCAGGTCTGGAATAATTATTTATCTGTAACAGTTCCACATCCAGCTCCGGCTGTTCTTCCACAACCTTGTACTTTTTATGACCTATAGCATCCGCAATCTTGGATCCGGCTGCAATTATTATGGTAAATGCACCCACAGTTGCCAGAAATAATATTATAACTTCCAATAATAATTGCTTCTTCTGTCGTTTACTTAGTTTTCTTCTAGTTTTTTTCTTTTCCATGAAGCACTTATAATCCCCAATTCTCTCAAATAATCTTGATGTAAAATATTTTATAACATGTGTTAATATCAGTCAATTTTCGTTATTTCCATCACTGAAATTTCTCTCACAAGCTATATTAATTCACAGTTTCAACCCTCAAATATCTACAGACAGAATTAGACGCCTGAAACGATTCAACTTATGTTAACCGCCAGACGCCTAATTACAATTTACAGTATTCAATTTTTCTTCCTCGTCTTTTATATTTTCTTCTCCGAATCCTCGTCTTTCGTTTTCCTTCAGTGATCTTGGGTTGGTGATTTATATGCATAATTGACATCAATCACTCCACCGATTTCCTTTTGTATGATTCATCACTGGTTCTCCATTCTTAGATCCGGCCTGACATATAATCCTTTGTCAGTAAGTACTTACCCCATTGGTCTGTACCGCCTTTCTTTGTTTTCTCCTTTCTCCTTATTTCTAAATAAACTATACCATCCGCTTCAGAAGTTGTCAAACATTTTAAGTGTTTTTCGTAAATTGTCTTAAAATTCGCAATTAACTATTGTTTTCTTAATACTCAAATGAAACTCCATCAAAAGCATCAACTTCCAAATTCATTCATTTATCATCCCAAATCAAAAAAATATATAATAGACGCAATCCCTTGTAAATACTGAATTATTCTCTCTCACTCAAGAATTCTCTTCTGATTCGTTCCATTATTCCATCAGTAATTGACAGATTATGACGCATGCGTCTCTCCAGATTTGACAGCAGTGCCGCCTGAGAAGCTGTATCATATTTCACACCCTGTTCCCTGGCCATTAGCCATGCAACCATATCCAAAACTCTATAAATCTGCAAATACATATTTCCCAGCATTATAACTCTAAGTATATGATAATCTTCATAGGCGCTCATAAGCATTTCATAGAGATAATATATGTAATAAGACTTATACTTCTCCTCTAAGTCAGAAATTTCCTGACTCATAATCTCATAATTGCTGGAATAGAAGGTTCTGGCCTCAACATCTGTCAGCTTATCGAAACATTTAAAATAATATTTAATTATCTTTCGCAGATCCTTGTGGTTGAAATCCGTAATCTGAGGGCAGATATTATATGCAATAACCTTGTCCATAATCTCCATAGGATAGAACATATAATCAGTACTTCCATCAGCCATGTCGCCTATAGCAAAACCATGTAACAAATCCCTGGCGTCCTTTAGATTATCTCTTAGAATCTCATGGTGCATATCGAAAGCTATAGTATAAATCCTATTCAAGGCATTACCATCAATTGCAGACAATGATTCTATCTGATGAGTGATATTGTCTCTTAATTCCATGAGGAAATCATAGAACCTGTCATCCTCATTTCCAATGATCCAATTCACCTCAAATGGTGCAAGAGTAATCTCCTCCATCTTCATAGACATCCCTTGTTCTATAAATAATCTGGCAGCCTCAGGACAAGACAATTCTAATGTGGTCTCCGTAATCTTCCCCAAATCCATGATTCTCCTTGGATAATTCTTGCAGATTGTAGGCATAAGATCATCTCTTCCAGCCTGTTGTATTTCACATAATCCTTCCGGGGACAGGCAGACACATTTTCCAGATAAACTGTGTCGCATAAGTCGCTGAGTCTCCCTTGTGAAATCAAATCTATATCGGGTTGTCACACAGGATTTACATTTTGCAGCCACAGGATCCGAGGCGCTTATATTATTAAGAGCATCATAGGTTTTGTTGTCCACCAGAATCTTCCAGCCCTGACAGCAGGTATGAGGACATTCTCCCCCTATGCACTTGAAGTTTTTGTAAAATGATATTGCATAATCTTTCATGGATTTATTATACTACAGTTAGCTTTTATTTAACAAAACGCTAAAGAAATATCATAGTAAAATAGAGCAATTAGAATAAAAGCATTAAAATAACTTATCAGAAATAATATAACAGCAATTCTGCAATAAAAATCAGGAGAATATATATATGTTAGAAGCAGTTTTATTTGATATGGATGGAACCATTACAGATACAGAAAAATATTATAACCGTTCATGGCCACAGGCCTTTCACGAGTTCGGCTACACAGATTTCACAAGGGAAGATGCTCTGCTCCAGAGAAGCTTAAACAGCGCTGACGCTTTGAAACTATGGCAGGGCAGATACGGCATGGATGTGCCTTATGAGGAAATACACAAGCGCTCCACTGCAATAATGCTTGAGATTAGCGAGGCAGAGGGGGTGGAAGCCAAACCTGGAGTTCAGGAATTACTTGAGTATCTCAAATCTCATAATCTAAAAACCGCTGTTGTCACAGCAACAGATATGGATCGTGCCATCCCTCGTCTCACCCAGGTTGGTCTGCAGGATTCATTTGACATGGTAATAAGTGCCCATATGGTAAAACGAGGCAAGCCTCATCCTGATGTCTATCAATATGCTTGCAAACAGTTGGGCTTGAATCCACAGAATTGCCTGGCCCTTGAGGACGCTCCAAACGGCATACGCTCAGCTTCATCTGCCGGATGCATAACTGTCATGGTACCGGATTTAAGTGGCCCTTCTCCCGATTTAGAGCCCCTCTTATATGATGTGGCAAATGGTCTAAGTGATGTACCAAGAATCGTTGATAAACTAATTAGTTCTAATAAGTAACAGGAATTATGATAGAAACTCCATAAGAAAAAATTGAGAAGTTTTTAAAAATATATTTATAAGCAAAATCAGCATCCACAAATTTTGTGAATGCTGATTTATTTTGTTTTAATTCTATGTCATCAGTTTAAATATCTGAATTATTTACCAGGATATTTTACAACTGAAGCAACATCATATTTTGCAAGTCTCTCTCTGCCCTTAAGGCCTTCAAGTTCCATAAGGAATACAATCTTCACAACCTCACCGCCAAGCTCTTCTACTAACTGAGCTGCTGCCTCGATTGTACCACCAGTTGCAATCAAGTCATCAACCAATACAACCTTCTGTCCAGGCTTGATAGAATCCTTGTGCATCTCAATTGTAGCTGTGCCATATTCCAAATCATATGTCTTGGCTACTGTCTCTCCAGGAAGCTTTCCTGCTTTTCTTACAAGTACAAATGGCTTATGTGTATTGTAAGCAATTGCTGTACCGAAGATAAATCCTCTAGACTCTGCACCTGCGATAACATCACAATCAACTCCATCAAGAAGTTTAGTCATCTCATCAATTGCAAGCTGTAATCCATCTGCATCCTGCAATACAGTTGTTATGTCTCTAAACATAATTCCAGGTTCTGGAAAATCCGGAATGGTTCTTACGTAATCTTCTACTTTTTTCATGGTATTTATTCTCCCATCTGAAATTTCATCATCCCTATATGAGATATTATAAATCAATGCATAAGCATTTTACAAATATATCTCCACAGAAAAAATGTGTGTGGAAAAACCACACACATTAATCCTAATCATTTAACAAATCTATGTCAAGAAAACATAGGCTTATTATATACATTTCTTATAAATTGTATTCAGCACAAACTACTGCTGTTTCTTCTTAGCAACCAGGATTGCGCTGCAACCAATAGCAACCAAAATCAAGCTAATCCATAATACATAATCATCGCCAGTCTTTGGAGCCTTGGCAGCAACTGTTGTTACTGTCTGAGCAGGTGTTGCAACAGCTTCCTCTGGAACCTCTGCAAATACAAATGTTGAGAAATGATCTGTAGAAATCATTGCCACATTTTCATTAGCATCATATTCCACATCACAAGCTACCAACTTGTCTCCGTCTACTCTAAATGCCACAAGCTTATGTCCTGCTGATACAGTAAATGGAAGAAGAACTCCTACATATACCTTGCCATTTAACTGATGAAGCTGATTAAGAGATGCATCGAAGAGATTGATTTCAAATACTGCTGTATTTGAAGCAGCTGGATACTGAGCCTTTACCAATGCATTGGCATTGTCATAAGTCTCACCAGATTTCACTTCTTCAGCTTCGATAAATGATGATGCTGGAAGAACACCATTTGGATCTGCCAATACAACAGAGCCATCCAATGCTGTAATTGTAGACTCTGCAGTCATGTCAAATAATCTGTTCATCTCTGAGTTCATTCTAAAGTATGAACCGAGAGAAGCATATGACTGACAAGTAGATAAATCATTATCATCAACATTATCTGTCCAGCCAAATCCACCATTATCTGTTGCAAAAGAACAGAGAGCATCTACTGCTGAAATACCATTCTTTACAAATTTGGCATCAGTATCTGCATTGATTCCAAGCTCTGATAATCCCAATACAACCATAGCTGTTGTATTTGAATTCTCATCCATACCGGATGCAAATGCACCATCTGCTGACTGCATCTTAGAAAGAGCTGCTACCGCATTGTCAACAACAGCCTTCACTGATGCATTAGTATTGTAATACGGAGCAAGAGCAGCCAATACAATACCTGTTGTATCCAGATCTGCTGAAACTCCATTCCAGCCCCAGCCGCCAGAAGCATATGCATCATCAACCAAAGTCTTAATATAAGCATCTCTTGCAGCTACATTATAGTTTTTTGACTCAATTGCAAGAAGCATATATGCTGTCGCATTATCTCCATTTACCTGATTAGAATCATTTAACTGAGCAGTAATATCCAATCCATCAATATTAGTTGGATCATATCCAATGGCATTGAGAGCCATAACCACCTTGGCACAATCTGTAGGCTTAGAAAACTTGTTATTATGTCCAGCAAGATATGTCTTCACACTGTCATAATAACTTGCATAAAGACCATCAGACACAGGAAAACCTGCGCGTCCCAATCCTATAAGGAACCATTCTGCATTATCCTCGCCATATTGAAGCTTCTTATTATTGTCAGCAATGAATCTACCAGCCAAAGCATATGTAGCCAACTCCTGATCCATTGTCTTGGCAGATGTTACAACCTTTGGAGTTGCAGGATAATCTATGCAAAGAGTTCTAACAAGGGGAGTTGTACCAGTTGTTCCATCAAGCACAGTAAGCAAATACTTTGTTGATGTACTTGGAACTTCTACAGAAAAAGAACCATCATCATTTGTTCTCACTTGCTGCCAGGTGCTGGCTGGCGTAATCTCCAAAGTTTCAGGATTGAGCCATCCTAATTCTACACCGGCAAGTGGTGCCATAATAGGAGCATAAGTATTTGGATCATATCCATTAGGATACAGAATTGTTCCTGATAAATATCCATCTGCACTTGTTACATTTGTAAATGATGTATAAACATCTGACCATCTTGCATCCTGATAATAGAATGCATCAACTACATTACCTTCATCAATTCCCTCTGAAAGTCCCCAAGCCATAGCTCCGTTCTTGTAGTAGCCAACACTACTTCCGCCCTTGGCAAAAGCATTTGTAACCCCTCCGCTGGCATCAATAGCAAAGTACTCATCCTTATTAGCAGGAGTATACTCAGGGAAAATATCCTTGTGCATCTGAACCAACACATCAAGCATTGATACACCCGATGATACTGCTACCTCATCAGTGTATCCAAAATTCTCTGCTGTATCAGAAGATACAGGTACATTGACCTTCACATCCTTGAAGGCACCATCATATTGCGCAGTATATGTTACATTTACAACAACTGCACTTGCATCTGCATTTACTACACTTGCACCAGAATATACATTTCCAGCGAAGAGAGTAACTGCCATTGTTGCTGCCCCAATTACGGCAACAACCTTTTTAGAAATTGTCTTAAAATTAAACATTTTCTTCCATCCTTTCTTCTTTTTTATATATTATAAATTTAAATATATACTGATTAATCCAAATTCCTAAAGCATGACGCTTGCGGAATGATTTCTATATTTGCAAAATAAATCTCTATATTTATAAAATATATTTATAAAATATATTTCCGTCATCTTCTGTGAACGCGATAAAAGCCATACTTAATCTTCACTCGCTCAAGTTTTATGAGCAGATTATTACCAAATATAAATACAAATATTGCAGCTCTTAGAGCATGCCATAAATCAAATGGTGCTCCTGTCACATACAAAGCACGAAGAGCATCCCAGGACATGTCTGCGGCGCTCATGACGCTCATAAACATCGTTCCCAGATTCATAATTCCACCATATATGATAAATACCACCATAAAGGTAAATACTGCCAGAGTAATGTCATCTGCCGGCATTCGCTTCCTCTGAATAGCAGCGCCTAATATCAATCCTGCCAATCCAAAGACATACAATCTCCAGCCCAGGAAAGTCTCCTCTCCACCAGGCCATAGAAGATATGATACATATGCAACCACTTCCATGAAAGCCACAGCACTTACCGGTCCAACCAACACCTTGAAATCTCTGGATCTGGGAGCTTCTATATCTATCTTGGAAAATACTGCTCCTGATATGGCTCCCAGCAATCCCCAGGTGCACATCTGCCAAATGGTCCACACACCCTGTCCTGTGAAGAAATTTACAATAAATCTGGACAGCATACCTATAAGTATTCCAGCAACCGGCCCAAAGGCGATGCCAGAAATTATAACCATTCCTGTTCCCGCCTGTATAGGAAGAACAGGAAATGAAAGCATATTTCCTAAAACAGTAATTGCGGACATGATTGCAATCATTACTACTTCACGAGCTTTTACTCTTCCAGTTCTCTTGCGCAAAATGCAATCACCTCCTCTGGAAGTACGGCCTCAGGGCAGAATCTTCTGGCCATTCTATTGGCAGCTGTTGTAAAGAAGCTATTTCCTGCGAAGAAGCTCTTGGCATTATCAACTGCTACGATTCTACCATCATGCATCAGTCCACATCTGTGAGCAAACCTGGCTGCAAATTCTATATCATGACTCACTATAAGAAAGCTTATGCCATCAGCAGCAAGTTCAGTAATCATTTGCCCCAATGCAATCTTGCGATCATAATCCAATCCCTTAGTAGGTTCATCCATTAATATTATTTGAGGTTTCAACAATAATAGCTTTCCAATGGCAAGCATCTGTTGTTGTCCTCCGCTTAAATCATAAGGATGTCTCTTCTCGTATCCTGTCAGCTTCAACTGCTGAAGCATATCCAAAACCAGTTTATCCTTTTCATCCAGACTATAAGGCAGTCCATCCAAAGACTCTCTCAATTCATCCCAAACTGTTATTTCTGTAAACAAAGCCATAGGATCCTGTGGCAGCAATACCATTCCCTCATATCCCAGAGGAGTCTTGTCACCCTTGGGTTTTAACTGAATTGAATCCTTGAATCCTCCCAGCTTCCTGCCTAGAACTTCAATGGTTCCATAAGCAGGTTTTAATGTAGTTGAAAGCAATTTCAACAAAGTGCTCTTTCCTGTTCCATTTCCACCAAGTAGGGTAAATATCTCCCCTCGTGAAATGGAAAAGCTACAATCCTGTAATACAACCTTGCCCTCATCATATGCAAAGCACAATTCCTGGGTCTTCAACACAACATCCAATGTGCTTTTTGTCTTCTGAATCTTGTCTATTGATACATCATTCTGTATATCTGCAGTATGATCAACCATTTCATAGGTACTAGGAGAAATCTTCCCATCAAATAATCTTCGCAACCATTTCTGACCCTCAGCCACATTTAATGGCAGGTCATAGGTGGCATTTACAGGCATCTTCTCACCGGCCCCATCCAATACTGACTTTGCTATTATCAAAGCTGATGGAAGACCAGCTCGAAATCCCAGCTCACCGGCCACATCTCGTGGGCTTCCTACACATTTCACAGAAGCCTCATCCATGACAACAACCATGTCCGCCATTGCATAAGCTTCCTCCAGATGATGCTCCACCAATATAATGGTAGTTCCCAACTCCTGATTAATTCGAGCCAGCATATCCAGAAAATTTCTGGCTGCCAAAGGATCAAGCTGGCCTGTTGGCTCATCAAGAATCAACACTCTAGGTTCCATAACCATAACAGATGCCAGATGTACCATCTGCATCTCACCACCAGACAGAGATGCCACATCCTTATCAAGCCAGCTTTGCATACCAAAGAATTCGCATATTTCAGCAATTCTTCTCTCCATAATCTCCTGGGTTGTACCAATATTTTCCATGCCAAAAGCCAGCTCATGCCATACTTTATCTGTCACCATCTGACTCTGAGGATTCTGTCCTACAAAGCCAAAGGTTCTGGCCAAATCTCTAGGAGATAACTCATCTAAATCACAGCCCTTATTCTGGCCATCATATACATTAGGATTATGAGCCAAGCCATTATAATCATTAGTCAAACCATAATAAACTATTCGACCTTCTCTATAACCATAGGGACATATTTCAGGCAGTAGCTGCTTAATAAGAGTTGTCTTACCGCAACCACTAGGTCCACAGATAAGGACAAAATCCCCATCATTTATCTCTATATTTATATTGTCCAGAGCCTTGTTCTCAGCTCCAGGATAGGTAAAGTCAACATTTTCAAATCTAATTAAAGCCACTTATAACCTCATTTCACTGATGTCAAAATACAAATGATTATTCCAATATGCAAAACTGCTAATGCCACTTAAAGAATCTCTCTGCCACAAATGGAATAAACATATAAATCAAATAACCAATACTTCCAAAAGCCATATGTCTCAATGAACACATTGCACCAAAAGTAGGATAATAATACACCTTGAACTCAAGGGACAAAACCACTATAAAAGCAGGAATTGCCAAAGCCAACACTATAAACAAAAACCACAAGTCTGCCTTTTTTATTCTATAATTAGAATAATTCGTCCTCTTGCCTGTACCATAACCCATAGTGGACATTATTGCAGATGTATCAATAGCATTTTCCAAAGACCAGCTTATTACAATGGAGAATTCCTTGCCCCACTGCTTAGCTCTGTCCCATCTATTTTTGTAATCTCCTCTTCCCATGGATACCTGCGCAGCATGAACCACCTCAAGTCTCTTCCGAAGCATGGGAATATAATGAAGGGTCATTGAGATAATAAGCCCCATATTCGGAGCAACACTTCCAAACATGTAAGTGATTTTCTCGCCGGTAATTATGCGCTGAGTAATGTCGCACCACAGAAAAGCTGCTGCAAACATCAGTCCAAATACCGCACCATAAAAGCCGGCTTCCAGAGTTACACGATTATCATTTAATCGGAATAATACATGTGCTCCATTGTGTGATATAACCATATTGCCCAGAGTTGTTATGATAAATATTAAAATAAGCCATGGAATATATCTTCGAAATCTGTATAATCCCATAATATGTATCTCATATGAAATACCAGCCACCAGAGAAATTCCTATAAGCATAGGATTCATTGTAAACATGGTCAATATAAGAGCCATAACCAGATATATAAAGGCACACACCGGATGTAAAAATCCCAAACCTCTCTTTTCTAATAACTTATCACGTAATACCATAGAACATCCTCTGATCCATTTAGGTAATATGAATTGCAGCCCTTGTTTGGAACTCTGCCATTTACTTTGTACATCCATCCACTGTTAGGACCTGCATTAAATTCATATAGATAATTCATTCCACTAAGATATGATGAGCTCTTAAACTCATACTGTATGCCATATGCATCACAAGCCTGTTTTATAGCCTCATCTACTCCAACTTTGCCATCATCATTGGTATCCGACACATTTATATTTACTGATAAAATAGTAGGATTAGCAGCATAAGCCTCCAACTGCGGATTGCCAGCAGCTGTCAAAGCACCATTTCCACTTATGGAAGAACAATCAATTGTAACTGTACAATTCACAACCTTCGGTTCTCTTACCTGCTGTACTTCGTTAGAACCAGATTCTGATGTATTAGTCTGTGTTTTGGAATTGCCAGAACTATTATCAGCTGAACCTGTCGCTGAAGAATTTCCAGCAATATTAGAATTACCAGCAGCAGACTTATTTTCGGCGGTAGAATCCTTTTGAGTCTCATTCTTTTGAGGCTGGGCTGTATGTGACTTACCTTTTTTAGACTCGTCATTTTTTGATTCATCTGTTTTAGACTCATCCTTCGAATCTTTATCTGTTGTATCTGATGAATCTAGGGCTTTATTGTCCTTTTTATCCTTATCAGACTTGGCACCTTGGGTAGATGCTGTGTCATCACTTACAGATACATTTGGCTGATTCGAATCTACAGAGGCTGGCTCTATAGAAATCTGTGTAATTATAACCACAGCAGTTATAATCACAATGGCTCCCACTGCAATCTTCTTGATATTTCTTTTTTCTCTAATGAAATCTCTAATCTTGTCCAACATATTCTTCTTCCACTTAATTAAAAAATCCTGTCTTGCTTATTGCAAAACAGGATACTTAAAATTATATTTCAACGCAAAAATCCAACCTGATATATTGATAAATCCACTTCATCTTCCACAGTCCAATTAATAATTACAACCATAACATAAAATAGAATATAACAGGTTAATCCATACGCGGTATCGTCTGCTCCATTGTCCAAGCAAGGCTATTCCTCCCTTATGACAGGTCTCCTGACTTGTAGACTGCGCTAAATATATACGCAGGAAAACTCACCTTCTCAGACATATTTACGAAAGCTATCTATGCCATAATAAAATCAGTCCAATGGTATATCGAATTTCCCAATCTCTTACAGTAATGACTGTTGTTCCGGCCTCTAACCGGATTCCCTATTAAGTGAATCACATCATAAGGTTTGTATAACTATCAAATTTTCTAGATAATCTTATCTGAACAGATACAATATGTCAATGAACATAATACTGATAAATCAATGACTTTCAGCCATTTTCTTGTTAGTTATATCAACAAACATACCTACATATAATAGAGGCTTGCCATCATCAGTACGCAATAGTCTTCCAATAGCATGGAACCATTTCCACTGACCATCTTTTACTTTCAGACGATATTCCACATCATAATTCTTCTTGCCACTGAAATCAGCAATTGTATCATAAAATTCTTTCAGCACTTTGTCCTTGTCATCCGGATGTAATAGATTAGACCATGACTCCAGCTTATCAGGAAAATCATGTTCATCCTTATATCCTATCATCTTTCTAAATTCCGGACTCCATTTCACAACATTAATATGTCCATGTTCGTCAAATTCCATTCCCCACATGCCTGAGCCAAGAGCTTCATGCATTACACGAATTGTAGCCTCTTTATGAGCAGCAATTTTCTTCTCATTGGTTTCCTTCATAACTGACTTATTAATATACATCTTCTTGTCAGCTGTGAGAATAGCTCCTTCTACATCAGACTCATATACCATTTCATATCCAAAGGCACATACATAAGGTGTTTTCGAGATATACTTACGCATATTTTGTATATCCAATTTAACTTCTTCCTCATTTTGGCCCATATAGAAAATAGCAAATTCATCTCCGCCAATACGATATACTCTCTTGTTCTTAAGACGATTTCTCACAAAACATTCTGCTACTGTAGCAAGAGCCTTGTCACCTGCATCATGCCCCTCATTATCATTTATCTTCTTGAGATCATTCATATCCACAGATACTATAGCAGTAATGTCGTCTTTCCTTTTATCCATATCAGAGTAATAGCACTGACGATTAAGCAAATGTGTAAGGGTATCCTCTTTGGCAGTCAATACATACAGGGACATGTAATAAATCAACAGAAGTGAAGCAAACAATGTACTATAATCCACATCAATATCCAATACAAGATGACATATAACCCCCGCTATTGCAGCTATAATACTTACCAGGATACTTTTCTGTTCTGACCTGCCATAATTCGCATATCGAAGTGTAAATGCACCAACAAATATAATAACGTAAAACAGAAACAGCAAATATGGATAATATCTCATAAAACTATCTGCAGCAATATACAGATTATTCTCGTCGAAATAATAAATCCAGTGTGTCCACTGAGATGTATATAATATAGGCGCACTTATAATCAATGGAAGGTATAGAATAAATCTATGCTTGCTTGCAAAACCTGCCATCTCTAATATTCCAAGCATAATTACTGCGTGAAGCAAATAAATAGTAGGCGCCAGAATAATTCTGGTATAAGTGAGATATCCTATCTCTCGTGTATATCTCTCCACTGCCCAGCAAATTGCCTCGATAAATATTAAAATAATCACAACACGAGTAACTTTGATTGTTCTTTTGTTAAGAAATACATTAGAAGCCAGCAGTCCCCATAAACCTAAAAGCTCAGCAATCATAATGTAGTTACTCAATGCCAATGTCACTATACTCATTTCATTCCCCTTTATTATATTGCTATAGTAATTATATTTTACCATATACTGACATACAAATCACTCAAGCCCCATAAGAATATTATCTATTTGAGTTATGGCTGCCACATTTTCCAAATTAGAAATCAACACATCCAATTCATTGATGTCTCTGGCGAATTTCTCATCATAGGAATAGGCCATAATATCCTTCATTATTGCATCTGCTTTGTCATAATCCATTTCTTCCAAAGCCATTTTCAGCATAGATAACATGGAAAATATCCATCCTGCATCAGACATAAGCTCCTTGTTGCTCTCTGTCAAATATTCCGAGAGACTTAGCATACAGCGCTCCCACTCATCCATCATGACAGGATGCATACGCCTGATGAAGCTCACATCCCCATTCCCAGCCGCTTCTTCCAACTGACGATTCATGTCAGATAGAACCTCATTGCCAAACAAAGCCGCATTACTTTTTAAAGCATGAACCTCAATTCTATATGTGTTGACAGAATTCCCATCCGTATCATCTATGCTATCATAAGCCTTCTGAATTCGTGCAGCTGTGGATTTGTAGCTCTTGTAAAAGTTTCTCACAAACTCCCATAGTACCTGTGGATTTTTAAAATGTGTCTGTGCCGCTTCCCAATCAAAACCATCAATATCCGGCAAGATAATGTCTTCTGCTTCATCATCTACAGTCAATTGAGATTCATCAATCTCGCCATCACTAACTTCAGGAGAGAGAATATCATCTATTCCAGGTATATGTTTTCGCATCACATCACATATATCATCGAAAAACACTGGCTTACCCAGGAAGTCTGCAAATCCAGCATCATCTATCTGCTTACGCATATCGTCACTGCCATCAGCAGTCAGAGCAACCACAGGTGTATTGACGCATTTATTATCAGCATTGGACTGTAGGTTCTTATATGTGTCAATACCATTCATTCCAGGCATCATAATATCCATGAAAATCATGTCATAATATTTGTCGCAGGCCATCTCTATACACTGAGCCCCGGATGATGCTTCATCCACCACAAGGTCTAAATCAGCAAGAGCGGCCATAAAGACCATGCGATTCATATCATTGTCATCCACCACCAACAATTTTTTGGTTATTCTATCCGCCATATACAACTCATCCCCTCATCCATATAATGTGGCTTTATTATACAAAAAAATCCCCCATAAGTCATTAAATGACTCACAGGGAATAATTCATTCCATATTTAGTTTTATGCTTCCATAACCATTCTAAGGCGCTGGTACTCATTATTGATTTCCTGAACAGTATCATTATCACCATCGCTATTGTCTGGATGATATATCTTGATCAAATCCTTATAGCGCTTCTTTAATGATGTCTTGTTCTCAACTCCAATAAAGAATAATTCACCCCTCACAATATTTGACTCATGCACAACCTGCTGAGATTCATATTGTGATACTCTGTCGTAAAATGCTTTCTGTCTTTCGAATTCTCTCTTGTCTGCCGCGAGTTTCTGTAATTCCTCTTCTAAGATTCGAACTTTCATCTCCAACAAATGCTGTTCTCGCTTAATGCGCTCTGTCTCCCACTGAACCTTACGGGAGAAATTCTCTTGATCCAACTCCAATTGTCTGCGTTGGCTATCGATTTCCCTTTGTTGTTCCTCTAGTGTATGACTCATGCAAAAACTCCTTCAAACATCTAGTCAACATTTACCAAAAATCCTAATTCATTATACAACATTTAGTGGTTAATGTCTATATCATTTCCCATATTCGCAAAAAAAGAGACCACAATATGTTGTGGTCTCCAGGCATAATCCTATAACGCCCCGCAAATGCAGGAGTTATCATATATAACAACAATCTACATCTGATGTCGGACTATTAAGTACTCATCATTTGACTGATAGTAAGGACACTCTGTATAAGTTTCTGTTAGAAAACGATACATTTCATCCTCATCTAGGTCCATATCACATACATAGCACTCATCTTCTTCGTCATATATGAAGTTGTTGCACATATCACAATTTGAAGCTTCCTTTGCCATTTTCGTCCTCCTAATAAAACGCGTACTAATTATGCAGCTATTCCAAGATATGCTCCCAATCCAAGGGCACATAACAAACCGATAATACATCCTGCCATAGCAACTCCTGCCACAACAGCCAATACTGTCGACTTAAAGTCCATATCCAAAATTGAAGCTGCCAGTGTGCCTGTCCATGCTCCTGTTCCAGGAAGTGGAATTCCTACAAAAAGCATCAATGCAACAAAAAGTCCCTTGCCGGCTTTCTCCTGCAACTTCTTGCCACCCTTCTCACCTTTTTCCAGGCAGAAAGTGAAGAATCCACCGATAACAGGCTTATCCTTGCCCCATTCCAACACCTTTCTAGCGAAGAAATAGATAATTGGAACTGGAATCATATTGCCAATAGCAATAATTACATAAGACAGAAGCAGGTTGATTCCTGGATCTGAAGCCTTGAATCCGTAAGCTACAAGAATAGCTCCTCTTAGCTCTACAAGTGGTACCATTGACATAAAAAATATAATTACGTATTTAATTAATCGTGACATTTTAAACTCCTTATTTCTTTCAGTGTTTCAATGAGCTGTCGCATCTGCTCATCTGTTCCTATTGTAATTCTCAGATAATTATCAATTCGTGGTTTGTTAAAATATCTCACATAGATACCACGCTTCTTCAACTCTTCAAAAATCTCTGCTGCTGCCATCTCATTATGTGATGCAAAAATGAAATTCGCAGAGGAATCAGGAAATGTAAATCCCAATTCGTCCAACTCATCCTTTACCCATTCTCTTGTAGATATAATATCTGCAACTGTGGAATTGAAATAATCCACATCCTCAATAGCAGCAAGTCCCACTGCCATAGTGATTCTATCCATGGTATAGGAATTAAATGAATACTTACAATCATTTAAATATTTAATCAATTTAGGATTACCCATGGCGAAGCCTATTCTGCTTCCTGCCATTGAGCGGGATTTGGAAAATGTCTGTACAACCAGCAAATTATCATATTTCTCAATAAGTGACACTGCCGATTTCGCTCCGAAATCCACATAAGCCTCATCAATAATTACAACAGAATCCTCATTGGCCGAAATGATTGATTCAATTGCAGCTGCAGAGGTCTCTAATCCTGTAGGAGCATTTGGATTCGGTATAACTATGCCACCATTTGGCACCTTGTAATCATTTACATCGATGGTGAAATCCTCTTTTAAAGCCTTGGTTTCATATTTGATATGAAACAAATCTGCCCACACATCATAGAATGAATATGTAATATCAGGAAAGATAACCGGCTTATCTGAATTAAAGAATGTCAGAAAACTCATGGCCAGCACGTCATCTGAACCCACTCCAACAAAGACCTGATCATCATCCAATCCCTTATCAGCTGCTATTGCATGAACCAGCTGACTTATCTCAGGATCAGGATATAGTCTCAATTCCTCATATTGCACACTTTTCAGTGCCTCTAACACCATAGGTGATGGTGGATATGGATTCTCATTGGTGTTCAACTTAATAATGTCTGTCTCTTTCGGCTGCTCGCCAGGTACATATGGTATTACCTTGCGAACATTTGCTTCCCAACCTTTCATAATTACCTCGTATTACTCATATGCTACTAGTTTATAAGTTACTGCGAATCCCTTATTATTATCTCTCTCATACAGCATTTAGCCATATTATATAATATCTCAGCCTATTGTCCCAACTGTTGACTAATCTGATTCTTGATAGATTGCTCCTGCTGCTGAGCCTGCTGACGAGCTGCTTCTTCCGCCGCCTGCTGTTGTGCAGCCTGTTGAGCTGCCTGCTGAGCTGCCTGCTGCTGCGCAATCTGAGCCAAAATATTATTGTATGCATTCTCTGCATCTATAAGTACCTGAATATTTGTAACAAGTCCCTTACCAGAATCTGTAAGCTCTTCGTACATTGCTCTTGCATCAGCAATTGGCTGACCGCTGTTAGCTGTCACTTCGCCAATGGAATTAATTGCATCAATACAGTTATTAGCATTCTGCTGAGTCAATGTATCTACAGTCTCTGTTCCTGGTAATTCATAGAGAAGCACTGGATAGCCTGCCTTCACATTGGCAAATATTGTACCTGCTGCAGATAATGGCAGATTTACACATCCGTGAGAACCGAAGCCCTCCCTGTATCTCTGTCCACCAAAGGACTTCTGCCAGATAGCATCATGCAATCCAATATCACCATTAAATGGCATCCAATAGCTTACATGTGTTCTATAGTTGTCACCCTTGAGGATTGCATCCTTCTCACAATATGTGATTCTATATGCTCCACAAGGAGTGTAATGTCCGTTGTTCGGATTACCTGTAACACAAGGTGTAGACATTACGCAGCTACCATTTACGATGAGATATACCATCTGAGCTGTGTAATTTACTTCCACATAAGTATTCCCATAATCATTTCCATCACGGCTTGCAGCTGTATACTGATATACGAAATCTCTAGACACATCCTTGCCCTTTGCTAAATCTTCCTTCAGCTGAGCAATTTCCTTGTCCTTGTCAATCTTCCATCCATAATTTCCACCTGGCACTGTAACTGTAACACCATACTGGGAATTAAGAGTCTTTGGCTGGCCATAGGTATTATATTTCTTGCCCATAGCAGATACGAATTCACCCATAAGCTCATCATTGAACCCAGGTTTCATCTCATCATTGCCCATAAGCCATGAACCGATTGTATCCTTTGGAATTTCTTCCTTCTCATTTCCAACTGTATATGTAATCTTGGTATTTACATATGAATTCAAAGACTTAATAAGAGATTTGATTTCCTTGGAATCTGCTGTATACTCAGGCTGCTTATAACATTTATCAGCTGTCATATCCAGATTCTTGTCCAAAGTCTGTGCTGTCTTCTTCACAATATCTCTGAAATCATCAAATACTATTTCTGTACCGTAGATTTCATCAACCACCTGAAATTCACCCTTGTTGTATTTCACATTGGCATTGACAGTTGGAGTTACATCCTTCGACAAGTCCATGCATAAGCCAAAAACTGCCTTGTTCAATGTATCCTCATCACAGGAAACCAAAGCATCATCCACATATTCCACAGGATTAAACAGATAGTAAACCCACATGAAACCATTCTGTTCATCCATAATATTCTGGAGCTTCTTGTCAGTAATATCAATTTCAATGCCTAAATCATCAGCAGTTAAAGTCTTGATATTTTTCTTCTTGTCTGTGATTTTCAGTTCATATCCTTTGGCTGAAGCAGACAATCTGTCCTTGGCAATTGATACATTTACACCGGAAGTTTCAGTTCCATTAATAGTACTTCTGAAATAGAAATGGCTCTGAAAATATATTCCAAATCCAACAAATACTACAAGGCACACAGCCGCCACGCTACCTGCAATAATACCAATCTTCTTCCAATTGATATTTCTCTTAGAATTCTGCTCTGGTGCAGTATTCTGCGCAGCTTCCATTGTCGATTCTGTCTCTTCAACTGAAGTCATATCCTGTTTTTTCTTAAAAAACATATCTATCTTCCCTTCAATTTTATATAAAATTCATTGAAACATTTTTTATCTCAATGTGTCAATCTGTTTTAACCAAATATCTGCTACTGCATCAGATGGCATACGCAAATCTCCTCTTGGAGACAAGCTGACTGTACCAACCTTTGGTCCGTCAGGCAGACATGATCTCTTGAATTGCTGATTGAAAAATCTTCTGTAAAATGTCTTCAACCATTTCAAAATAGTCTCTCTATCATAATCATTTTCAAAAGCAATCAAAGCCAATCTATAAATCTTGGATGGATTAGAACCATATCTCATCATATGATACAAGAAGAAATCATGTAACTCATATGGTCCTACCAAATCCTCTGTCTTCTGAGCAATCTCCCCGTCCTTTGGTGGCAGCAACTCTGGAGATACTGGAGTGTCAAGCACATCAAGAAGTACTTCTCTAAGTCTCTCATCTGCCTGGAAATTCGCATAGTAGCTTACCAGATATCTAACCAATGTCTTTGGCACAGAACAGTTAACTCCGTACATAGACATATGATCTCCATTGTAAGTAGCCCAGCCTAGAGCTAATTCTGACATATCTCCTGTTCCAATTACCATACCATTTTCCTTGTTGGCAATATCCATGAGAATCTGAGTTCTCTCACGAGCCTGACCATTTTCATAAGTCACATCATGAACCTCAGGATCCTGTCCTATGTCTGCAAAATGTTGAAGCACCGCATCCTTGATGGAAACCTCCCGAAGAGATGCTCCAAGTCTGTCAATCATATCAATTGCATTGTTGTATGTTCTGTCAGTAGTTCCAAAACCAGGCATTGTCACAGCAATAATGCCGCTTCTGTCCAAACCAAGCATGTCAAATGCTCTTGTTGTAACTAAAAGTGCCAAAGTGGAATCCAATCCACCAGAGATGCCCACAACTGCAGTCTTGCAATGTGTATGAGAAAGTCTCTTCTTCAATCCCACTGATTGAATATCTAAAATCTCCTCGCAGCGTCTGCGAAGTATTGACTGATTAGATGGAACAAAAGGTGCCTTGTCCACAAATCGAGTAATCTCTGTATCTGACATTTCTAAGTTGAAAGTCTGATGTATATATTTGCTTTGCATGTCAGGCACATCATAAGTTGTCATATTTCTACGCTTAGCTTCAATAGCCTGCACATCTATCTCTGATACAATATAACCTGGTCTGTACAGAGCAGATTCATTTAACATAATTCCGTTTTCTGCAATCATATTGTGGCCGGAATAAACCACATCCTGTGTTGATTCACCCTCTCCAGCACTTGCATAGATATATCCACAATATAATCTGGCTGACTGAGTAGTTACCAACTCTCTTCTATAGCTGTTCTTTCCAACAAGCTCATTGCTGGCAGACAGATTTACAATTATATTGGCACCGTTTATACAATGTCTCACACTAGGTGGGCAAGGTGTCCATAAGTCCTCGCAGATTTCTACTGCAAAAGAAAATTCCGGAATAGAATCACAGGTAAATATAATATCTGTGCCAAATACGCACATATCATGTTCATTTAAAGAGGAATCAATCAATACCTTGTCCTTTGGAGCTGGTGTGAATCTACGAGCTTCATAGAACTCATTATAATTTGGCAGATATGTCTTTGGCACAAGTCCCAAAACCGAACCATGAGATACAACTGCTGCCACATTATACAGCTTTCCTTCATGTGAAAATGGTAATCCCACCACGAAAACTGCATCGTACTTGGTGCTCTCATCTGCAATAGACTGCAAACCTGACATGGCATTTTCCAGAAGAGTTCTCTGATAGAACAAATCTCCACAGCTGTATCCTGTTATACACAACTCTGGAAATACCATGAGCTTCACATTCTCAGTGTTGGCCAAAGCCATATTCTCTTTTATTCGATTTACATTGCCATATACATCAGCCACACAGATTTCTGGTGTAACTGCTGCCACCTTAATAAATCCATCTCTCATAATAATCCCTCTAAAACTATTCCCATTTTCTCCATCTAACTAACAACACTATATTCAGTGTAAATAATGCTATTTGCGCTTTCCGCCCCGGGCCTTATTTCTTAATTCAATAAGCTCTTCCACTGTATATTCATATGCCTTATTGCAGAACTGACATTTAATCTCAATAGGCTTGCCATCTGCAATAATATCAGCCACATCCTCGTCACCCAAGGCAATAAGACTTCTCTCCACACGCTCAGCTGAGCAGTCACATACAAACTTCGCATCAGTTGTCTCAAGGAATTTCACATCAAGTCCTGCCAATACAGTCTCTAAAATATTTTCCGGAGTCATACCAGCGGACAACATATTAGTAACAGAATCCAACTCCTTGATATTATTTTCCAGCTTCTCAACCACCTCATCTGAAGCGAAGGGCATTAGTTGAATGATAAATCCACCAGCCTGTAATACTGAGCCATCAACGTCTACCAAGACTCCAAGTCCTACAGAAGAAGGCACCTGTTCACTGGATGCGAAATAGTAAGTCAAATCCTCTGCTATCTCACCAGTCTGAATAGGAACTGTTCCCACATAAGGCTCCTTCAGGCCCATATCCTTTATTACACGCAAGATTCCAACTCCAACTGCGCCGCCTACATTAAGCTTACCCTGTGCATTTGGTGGCAAATCAATCTGTGTCTCGTTGGCGAAACCTTTTACCTCACCTCTGGCATTAGCAGTTACAGTAACACCATGAATAGGACCACTTCCTAACACCTGCAGAGTGAGCAAATCATCTTCACCCTTCATCATAACGCCCATCATAGCTCCTGCTGATAGCATTCTACCTAATGCTGCAGTAGCAATAGGGCTTGTATTATGATTATCTCTGGCTGTCTGCACAATATCCTTGGAATTTATAGCAAATGCTCTAATAGCATCATCAGCTGCTGTTGCTCTTACAATATAATCTGACATTATCTCTCCTTGCCTACCTCTCTAGCTATGACATATATTCTCTCAGTCTCCGGCACAGGCTTATCCATTGTATCTACGTCTATAATGTCTATAAGTTCCATACCACCAGCTGCCACAGCTTCTCGTATTTCTTCTATACTATATGCTCTTTGTATATGCTGTTCCTCAAAACGGTTATATACTTCATCACCATTTTCATTCTCCTCAGCAATATACAGAGTCAAATCATACTCATTTAAATGAGTCTCATTGTCGTAATCATTTTCCCAAATGAAACTTCCCTCATCTCTGTTCTCTGCAAATGTATTATCGCCTAAGAGATTCTCATATTTATACATGGTATTCATATCACATACAAATATACCTCTTGGATCCAGATAATTATTGGCCAGAGCGAAGACCTGTTTCAAATCCTCAGTATCAGTAATGTAATTCATAGAATCGCACACGCTGACAATGGCAGCTACTGTGCCATATAATTCAAACTCTCTCATGTCCTGGCACAGATATAGAATTCCATCCATATCCTGTCCCATAGCAATGCCCAACATGTCATAAGAATTATCAATTCCTATCATGTCAAAGCCTGCGTCTCTAAGAGCGCGAGTCATCTTGCCTGTACCACATCCCAGATCAGCCACCAGCCCTTCTGTGATATCATACCTGGCAAGTATGTCTACCAAATTATGACACCATTTATCATAATCCACATTATCCATATACATATCATATACTTCTGCGAAGCTTTCGTATGATGCCATCTCATCCTCCAATAGACATTTTTCCCTTTTGCTATACTACCACATTTCTAGGCAAATGCAAACTGACACCGGGTTTTCACCTTGATTATTCTTGTTCTAAATCTTATACTAAAATAATGATTGAAAACTTAGAACATTATATAAGTAAAAACATTCAAAGTTTCTATAAACGAAGAATCATATCGCCTATTATATATCTGTTATTACTGATAATATTGACCTTGATATTGCCTATTCCGCAGATGGCAGCTCCAAAGCATGTCAACACTTCGGCAAATGACACATCTCTCGAGTCAATGTATAGAGATAGAACCAAGTATGTGAAGGCTGATTTAGCAGAACTGTATTTCACAGGATATACCAAGGAATGGTTATATGGCACAGAGGGCTACTATTATTACACTATGATAAATGATAAATGTGTAATCGTACTACTCTCACCTAAGACCTGTCAGCAGGGAATTCCACAGATTGATGCCATTTCCCTTCCTGTGAAAATACTTCACAATTCGAAATCCCAGGACCAGCTCTTAAATGCCATGGCAGTGGATTTAAATTGGAGCACTCAGGGTATTCACTCTACAGTTTCAGACTATATGCTATCTGAACCTGCAGCTACAGATTTCAGAACCAAATTATTCCTGTTTGTATACTGGTTTACAGGAATATTTGCCATGATAAGCATCATAGTCTATGGCATATATATTGCATTTCCGAAGTACTCTCTGCCAGTGCAGCGACTTCGAGCTTATGGCAATCCAACTCAGATACTTAAACAAGCCGAGGAAGAATTAGCCACATTGCCACAGCTGGCCACAGAGGATATGTTTATTACAGAGCACTACTTCATTGAGACTTCCAATTTTGGAATTGCCATTGTGCCAATTGATCAGATTATATGGATTTATAAATATTCAACCTTACATAAATTCTTATGGCATCATTTCAGTATATCTTATACGCTGCATATTACTGCTGCCAATAAGCATTACATCAAATGTCCTAAGAACGTAAAGTCGGATATTGATGGTATTATGGATTACCTGGCTGAAGCCAACCATGAGATATTAGTAGGTTTTAGCGAAGAGAATCGCTTGAAGGTGGAAGAGATACAAGACGACTTCAAACCACTTCGTAAGTTAATGGCATTTCTAAGCCAGAAGGTATAGCAAAAAGCCTGTGAGATTTGATAAATATTATTTATCCTATCCCACAGGCTATCATTTTATTTAATAGTATTTCTTATGGCATTATATAATTCTTAAACCATCTTAGATAACATCCACTGATAAATGTCGTTGTATACTGTTTCTCTGTCTAATTCGTTCAAAATCTCATGTCTGTCATTTGGATAAAGCTTAATTTCTACATCTTCCATTCCAGCTTCAATGAATTTGTCATGAGCTTCCTGAACACCCTTACCCATATTTCCAACCGGATCACAGGCACCTGATACAAAGAAAATTGGAAGTGACTTTCTCATCTTCTGGATATTCTCCATCTTGTTGTCATAACCAGTTGACTCAACCAGACCTCTGTAAGCCTGAAGTGGAAATACGAATGTACAATAAGGATCCTTGTAATAAGCCTTAACATTTTCCACATTCTTAGACAACCAGCTGTTCTCAGGATCTGCACCAGTGCAATCATACTGCTTATATGGTCCGCCATATGTCATATCTCTGACAAATGTGCTTCTGTAATTCTCACCTTTGAACTTAGCGATAAGATTAATAACTGTAAGACCGGCCTTAATAGCACCATCAGCCTCAGTACCTGTTCCCATTACAATAGCCCCTGATAACTTGTCCACATCATTGCCATGGACACATAAAAACTTACGAAGCATATATGAACCCATTGAATGTCCAAGGATAAAATATGGAAGTCCATCATACTGTGGCTGTGTCATCTTATAATTAGTATAAATGTCTTCTACCATTATGTCGCTTGGATGCTTGGCGTACATGTAACCAGCTTCATCCAGACTCTTCATAGAATGTCCATGTCCAATATGATCATGTCCAACTACAACAAATCCCTTACTTGCAAGAAACTCAGCAAAGGCTGTATATCTCTCGATATATTCTACCATTCCATGAACCAACTGAATTACAGCGATAGGTTCTACATCTGGTGTCCATTTAACACCATGAATGGTTGTAACTCCATTTGCCGACTGAAAACTATACTCCTCTTTTGTTGCCATTTTTAATTATTCCCCCTGATCTGTGTTTTCTGTGTCAGATAGCACTTGTTTCATGTGGTTGATTGATGTTTCAATTCTAGCCGTACTATCCTGTTGCTCCATATAACAAGCGCCAATACTTTCCATTTCATCCAAAATGGTTTCCTGTTTCTTCTTGCTATTGGTATTTATATCAATAATGTCATTTTGCAATTCCATTAACTGATTCAGATAATCTGACAAACCTTTGGCATCAGGTCTATCTTGTTTTTCGTTTTTCTCTGCTGCATTTAACAGAGTCGATGCAGTCTTGTTATTGTCCTTTACAAGAGATATGAATTTATTCATCTCCTGCTCGCTCTCCTGATGTACATTCTGCAGCTTCTGCAATTCCATCTGTAGAGCTTCTGTCTTCTCGCCAAAATCGTTGGTGGCCTGGCGAATATTTTCTGCTGCCTTGACGAAATTAATTCCCGTCTCACCCATGCGACCAGCTTCAATAGCAGCATCAAGAGCCATAGCTCCAATATTATTTACCACAGTTCTAATACCTGTTATCTCTGCCATAAGAGCAATGAGGCTTTCTTCCTGATTCTTGGAAAGCTGAGATACTGACTTGGACAGACTTGTGTAATTCTTGCCATCCTCAATAAGTCCTGTGAGCTGCTCCTTCTGCTTTGATACAAATTCCACCTGACTTGTATAAGCATCAGTCACAAGCTTGCCCTGACCCTCTAAAATCTCAGTGATATCCTGCATCTCTGCGAGCTTATCTGAGATATCCTCATGACAATCTCTGGCTTCCTTGGTACAATCCACCACCTTGGTGAGACTGTGGTCCAATCGATTAGCGCTCATATTCAGCTGGTCAATCTCCACCTGAATATCAGAAGAATCTACCGAAACCTGATCCAACATTTCCCTGGATTGATTTCCCATTTCCTGGGCTTTTTGAAGTTGTTCTTTTATGCTTTTATTACCAAACATATGACAATCCTCCGATGTCTATTATTTTAATGTTTTTAAGCCTATTATGCAATATCAGTAACTACAATTTGCAGGCTTGTGACACCTCTGAATTCATTTATTTGAGGATAATATAGCACATCCATCAAGCCGCCCTTGGCAGCATATACTTCATCAAATCTATCAGCGTCTCCGAAATACAGAGCATCTATATTATTTCCCTGCTGATCCTGTAATACAAGTTTCTTGTACTGACCTGTTTTGCCTATGGATTTGTGGCTTAGGATTTTCACATTTTTCTGAGCAAAAATGGGCTTGGAATTACCATTACCGAAAGGTTCTAACAAATCTAAATCTTTTATAAGCTTTGTTGAAATGTATCCAAATGGCATAGGCACATCAATATGAATTCGTGGTTCTAAATCCTCCAATGTAACTCCAGCCTGTTCATTGAGTCGCTGTCTGAGTATGTCAACATTTTCCCTCTTGAGAGATAATCCTGCCGCCTTGGGATGACCACCAAATTTATCCAGTAAGTCTCTGCATTCGCACATCTTGTCATACATTGAATAGCCATCAAGGGATCTGCCGGAACCTTTGACACCATCCTCATCTGCAGCGTCAACCAGAATAAATACCGGGCGCTCAAACCGCTCTCTGATTCTACCGGCAATAATACCGGCCACGCTCTCATGAACATCAGGCAGATATACCACCAGAACCACATCATTTTTCATACCTTCATTTAAGATGGTCTCCTCAGCAATTCTGATTCCCATCTCTGTCATATTCTTACGCTCTTCATTGAGGCTCTGGAGCTTCTCTGCAAGTCTGGCTGCCTCTATTGGAGAGGTTGATTCCAATAGTTCAATCGCCACTGTGGCAGAATCAAGTCTGCCACTGGCATTAAGGCATGGTCCCAATACAAATCCCAGATGATATGCTGACAGATTAGTATTGTCCAGCTTGCAGCGCTTAATCAAAGTATCCATTCCCAGGTTCTGAGTGTTATTAAGTCGCTCCAACCCAAGCTTAACTATAGTGCGGTTCTCACCAACAAGTTCCATCACATCGCACACTGTGGCAAAGGCAGCATTTTCCACAAAGACATAAGCCTCATCCTTGGATAGTCCACATGCTATATACAATTGCTCTATGAATTTCCATGCAACAGCCGCTCCGCACAGCTTCTCAAAAGGATAATTACAATCCTGTCTGTGAGGATTAATCACAGCATCTGCCGGAGGCAGTATAAACTTGCGCCCTTCAGCTGTATCCTCATAAGGAATCTCATGATGGTCTGTAATAACCACTGTCATGTTGTATTCCTTGGCAAGTTCAATGGCATCCATGGCAGCTATACCATTGTCACAGGTGATAATGGTCTCCACCCCTTCGCTATGAGCCTTGTCCACCATGGATGTATTAATTCCATAACCGTCCTCCACTCTGTCAGGAATAGCATAATCCACATCAGCGCCTAAGCGAAGCAAGCCCTGATGGAGGATGTAAGTAGACTGGATACCATCCACATCATAATCACCTATTATGCGAATTTTATGGTTATTCTCGATAGAGTCCTTGATGAGCGAAACTCCACGAAACATATCCTGCATCTGACTTCCGTCATGCAAGTGCTCTGGCGCAGGATTTAGATATTCTGCCATGTCATTTTCCGCCACATCTCTATTGATAAGCACCCTGGCAACTACCTGATCAATATTATATTTCTCACCTATCCTCTTAAAGTCTGCAGACTTGTTATATACAAACCATTTTGCCATCTATTTGCTCCCTTTGTTTTGCTTCCATTTATTCCGCATTCTTTATTCTGCTCCCCGGCTACCATTTTATTCTACTTCGATTCTTTTGGTAGCCAGCATACTGCTTTTTACTTCCATCATTCCTCATCCCGGCTACCATTTCATTCTATTTCGACTCTTTTGGTAGCCAGCTCGTAGCTTTTTGCTTCCATTATTCCTCATCCCGGCTACCATTTTATCCTAATTCCACTCTCTTGGTAGCCGGCATGTAGCTTTTTGCTTCCTTTATTTTCCATTCCGGCTACCATTCTATTCCTTTTTCACTCTTTTGGTAGCCGGCATGTAGTTTTTTGCTTCCTTTATTTCCCATCCTGGCTACCATTCTATTCTTTTTCGACGCTTTTGGTAGCTGGCTCGTAGTTTTTCGCTTCTTAGTCAGCTCAGCACCATTGGAATTATATATAAGACTGGATAGAGCCTCCTTCATACTCTGCTGCTGCCTCATACATTTCAGCCCAAGCATTACACATATTCCCTTATTCTGACTTTTTTTCTTATGAAAGTTGCAATAAATATTCGTTAGCTAAATCATTAAACTTCACACATAAAACTCTTTTTCATCTTCAAGTCTAATGCATGCTAATCTAGCATTCCTATATTTTTCACGATATACGCATCCGCAATCCACGTTATAAAAAGACATATTATCTTCCTTCTTATGATATTTGAAAATTTTTCCATCATTATAAAATGGTAAATCCTTAAATATCGTAGGAGAATGTCCTGCAACAATCGTCTTTCCCTTAACGCCGCAATCCAAAGCTTCATCTCTTGCATAGACATAGTATTCCTCAATCGAATCAAAAGGCTGCGTATTCGTTGAATCCTCACGATAACTTGCATGAACAACAACATAATCCCTACCATTTACTTGCAATTTAACGTAATAAGGATAAGCATCTATCATATCCTTCCACTCAAGCATCTCCGCAAAAGTAACACCTTCATCATCAATTAGCATATCCAGTGTTTTATAATAATCAAAGTATATTGAATCCCACGGCCGCTCTTCGGTTAAATATGAAATCGCACAAGAATAACGTACCATAGTTTCCAACTGACTATCATATCTTTTGTTAAGATTTCTTTTATCCCCAGCAATTTGCATAATATTTACATAAGCACAATACGTAATATCATGATTTCCTTTGATTGCAATAACATTCTCCGGCTTATTCAGCAGCCAATCAAGCATTTCCTTATTCTGTTTTCCTCGATCAATATAATCACCAGTAAGAATCAAAATATCATCATCAGAAAAATGGATATTATCAAGCATTTGCTTAAACTCATCCATACATCCGTGGATATCACCTATAACATATGTGCTCATAATAACCTCTTTTCAAAATGCAGCATAGAAATAAAACAATCCTCTTATTTCAAATATACCTGTAGCTCTTCTACGCGCTTCTTGGTCAGCTCAGTGCCCTTAGAATTATAAATATAAGACTGGATAGAGCCACCTTCATAGTCTGCTGCTGCCTCATTCATTGCAGCTTCTTTGTTCTGAACCCACTGTTTTTCTTCTGTAGCAAGTTTTGAAAACTCATCTTCGGTCAGAGACGCTTTCAACACTCCCCATAAATAATTTAAATGTCCATCCAAAAGCTCATATAACTCCATTGACTTAGTGTTTATTTCAGTCTGAGTTAAATCATCATTTTCCAAAGAATACTCAATTTCTTCAGTTTGTGCCACGCAAGCATCATATTTCAAACTATATTCATCTCTCATCACTGCAGTGTTATTGCTTGATGATTCTTCTGCAGTGGCTGCACTATCATCATTTACGGCTTCATCTTTTGTCACCGTGCTATCATCGCTTGATGATTCCTCTGTAGACACTGTAGCAGAATTATCTTTTTCAACTTTCTTCCCACATGCTGCCATAGACAAACACATACAACCAACCAATAGGTAAAATAATAGTTTCTTCTTCATGATTAAATTCTCCTCATATCACAGTGCTGAAGTACTCATTAGATTTTACCATAAATATGCTTCCCCTAGCCACCTGACACAGACGTTTTCTATAGTTCAAAAATGCTGCATTTTGCTAATCGAACATTTGTTCTTGACTGTGCATACTGCCATTGCTATACTATATATGCAGGGTAATCCTGCGAGGTGTTACCACACGGTGAGCGGTTGTCCCCTCCAGCGGAGGGCTCTTTTTTACCCTCCGACTTTATGGAAGGAGGGATGCCAATGACAATACTTGACTTAATCTCAATACTGTCTTATACAGTTGCGATTTTCCAGTTGGGATATTTCGTCGGAAACGACAAAAGAAAAAAGAAATAACCGCCCCTGACCAAGGAATGCGGTTATTTCTATAACACATATCTAGGGTCAACCGTGAACTACGGTAGCACCTCTTTATATTTAAATCATACATCCCTGCTATCTTTTCGTCAATATGCTTTTTTTCATATGGCAGTGTAAATTTGTACTCAAAAATCACAGAAAAAACCATCCTTGTGGTTTTGTGATTAAAATTAGATTTAAAACTGTTCTACCATTTTCTCTTTTGTTGAACGATGCACCATTTCTGCCCTATCATTCAAGTCTGAGTCTACTGCGATAGAGAATCTCGTATAGCTATCCCTTTGTGCAAAATTTCTGCTTCCGTTTTTTCTGTTTCTAATAGTTCGTATAGTTGTTGATAGAACATTGTTCTTTTCCCCTCTGTGAAATTCAATGTTCCTGTGCTTATTCTCGAAATCGTAGTATCTGATATAATCCCTTGGTCTATCATCTCCGCAGTAAGCCAAACAAGCTTGTGAAAAGCCTCTTGTAACTGTTCTTCCTTCTTCTTCATATCGTTCAATCTCCCTTAAAATATTACTTGTATAAGTCGAATCGCCTTCATCAATATCAACAGCATATATTCATATTAGTCTGTATGCATCATCTGTATCATTCAGTTGAACGATGCACCATTTCCGCCCTATCGTTCAAGTGAAATTTGAAAAAGAATAAAGATGGTAAAAAGACTGTCATTGAATATGTTTCAAGTGACAGACATTATATCTATTTGCAGACAATGTATGAGCAAAAAATAAAACTCGCACCATGCGAGGTAATGATGAAGAATCATCCAAACTCACAACGCCCAAAGCGTACATGGATAAGAGTTTTTCCAACCTAAATATACCATCTCCTGCGAATATTGCAAGTGCTCAGGAGAAAAAAGACATAGAAGAACATTCTATTGTTAAACGATGCACCATTTCTGCCCTATCGTTCAAGTAAAAAATAGAAAATAGTAGCTGATGCAACAAGAGGTCTTGTCCATTATAAAATAGAGTTTTACGTCAAAAATGCAGACGGAACATATTCTTTGTATGGTTCAACTTTAATTGTGAGATTAGCTAAGGATGATAAAGACTATGTGTATGGCATTGGAAAGCCAGAATTAAAAAAAGACTCAGTCAGCCTAAAATAAAAATTAGAAGTTGAGGACACAATTGCTGTTCCTCGGACTAAGTCTTTAGGTAATATATCATCTTCTAATAAAAAAAACAATAGCGAGGATATATACTGATTTATTCATATAGAGCTGTATTACAGCATCTATAAATTACACTACTTTAACTAATAAATAGTTGTTTCAGTAATTTATAATTCTTCCAACACTCTATAATCCACCTTTCCACGGCTAGTACGAGGTATTTCAATAATAAACTCCATTTCAACTGGAACCATATAGTCAGGTAGTTCCTTCTTACAGTACCGAATAATTTTGGCTTTATTCTCTTTCAAGCACAATCATATTTTTTATCGTATCTTTTATAAAACTGATATCCCTTTTCCCAGAAAATGCACTGGGAAAAGAATTCCAAATACAAAAGCTTGTAGGTATAGCTTCCTCAATACCCATATTATCAGCTATTACAGCCTGCAATTCGTGAAGTAACTCGTTTTGTCGTTCAGGTTGTGTCTGCAAAATTTCACTCATATTGTTTTCCCATACAATATGTGCCACCAATCTATTATCATCTTCCGGATGCGTTTGGATTTCACATAACTTTACCTTGTCAGATTTTAAAATTGCACGTTCAACATCAAAGTTGAAAATTTTTCTTCCATTGATAACGGAATAGTCGCTTTTTCTCCCAAGAACAACCAGACTTCCATCTTCATTTATAAAACCAACATCACCCGTTTTACCCCATTTATTCCCATTGGAATCTACATAAAAGAAATCTTTTGTAGCTTCCTTGTTATTGTAATATTCCAGCATACCAATTTCTGTATTTACGTAAATGTTGCCTTTTTGTTTGTATTTCAATTCGTTGTTATCATCATCGAAAACAGCGATTGTAGTTATAGACGGCAATGGTATTCCTGATGCTTCATTAGAAAACTTGTGACTAGTTATATCGGTCGTAACGGTTGCTCCACATTCACATTCTCCATACCCATTCAATAATCTGGCTGAAGAGCCATGGTTCCTAAAAACAGTTTCGATAGCATTTATATCTTTTTCCGTCAACGGTTCCCCACCCTCTACGGGATATTTCAAAAATGATAAAGATTTTCCTTTTAATCGCCTTAAACTCTTTTCAAATGTGAACCCCTGATACATAGATGTGTTAGTCAAAATATACTCCGGCTTATACTTCAAAACACTTTTTATAAATACATTATGGTCAAATCTCGGATCTGTACAAACCTTTACTCCATAAGACAGCGGAAAGTTAATACCAAGGCTTAGTCCTGTCGAATGCCATGGTGGAATATTCTGAAAAACAGTCTGTCCCCTTGAAGTATCAAACCCCGAATTACCATATGCATTGATGAGTTTCTGAAAGCTATCAACTGAAAGCAAGATTCCTTTAGATGCTCCGGTTGTTCCACTAGAATATACCATTGCCATTGGACTACAAGGTTTATACTCCTGAGTCTTAACTTTTTCATGATTCATTCCATCCAGAATGAACTTTTTCCAACTTATTTCACTACCTTTGGCTGGATTCTTTTTTGAAACAAATCTTAATACAGACGAATTCATCAATGGTAGAACAACAACTGTATTATCGTTATCATGCAATGCTTTTCGAAATTTTGAAATAAACATATCCGCTACAATAACCAAGTTACTATTGCACTCATTGATTCGAGATAGTAATTCTTCCGGTGTATAAAATGGTGCCATAACGTTAGCTACTGCCCCAAGCTTACTAATGGCATAAAACGCGTAAATAACCTCCGGCGTGGTCGTGGAACATATGGTTACAAAATCTCCACTTTTCACGCCATACTCTGCTAATGCTTTTGAAACCTCATCGATTTTCTGAAATAAAACCCCATATTTAATCTTTGCTCCAAAATACTCAATAGCGATATCCTCTAGATAATCTTTGTTATTTTCAATTAGCCCTATGTATGGTGTTGTTTTTAAAAAGCGGTTCGTCTTTTCGATTCCCGCATAAAACTGTTCCCACGGCTTATCTATGGATGGGTAACCTGTTAATTCACTCATTTATTCTTCTCCTTGCACATCCTAGCTTATGAATCAGATCTGACTTTGGATATTCCTACACACATTACTAAGAATTCAATACCAAAAACACACTTTAAACCATCTATCGCAAAGTATATTGCACTCCGCCATCTTCATCCTCGCTATTATCTCCATATTTTTCTGATAGATAGTCTCTCCAATCTATTAATGTTTCCCTTAACTCTTCTTTTGATACCGCACTATCAACCGCTTCTAAAAACTCTTCGTAATCATTTTCATCCACTTTACCAACACTCCTTTCCATATTTATGATATGTTCTTATAATGTTTGCAATTTCTGGGCAACACTGAATATTCAAAGCCTTAAATAACACTAATCCACTATGAGTAAAAAAAGCTTGACCTGTCCCCATGAAATAATTATTCTGTCCTTCATCAAATACAGGTATTTCATTCCAGACTTGATTTCCCACTTGATAAACATATTCTTCGCATTCCCTTGTAAAGACATAACTTTCGTCATTATAATCACTTAGTTTAATCAACCCAATTTCATCAAGAAAAATAAGTTCCTCTTGAGAAGGCATATCATTTGAAAACGATACTATACTTTCTCTGATAGAGTCATCTTCTGCATAATCTATCAATTGACTACAGAGATCATCATATAGTACAAATGGAATAAATCTTTCAATTTTGTCCCCAACTGTTAAGCCAAATGTATACATACATAGTTTTTGAAAAGCTAACGCTGTCTTCCTGTCTAAAAGCGATAATGCGCTAAGCATCGCTTTTGTTACGCTACCATGTTCCATATGCTCTTTAACCAAAATACGAGCCCATATTTCTTGCATATCCTCATTAGAAACATTTGAAACTAAATCTTCATAATAATTTAATAAATCACTGTCCGGTTTATTTCTAATGTCTATTTTATTTTCTTCAATAATCTTCTCTGCTTTAAATTTTGTCTTATAAATATTCTTTGCCTTACGCCTTATATCTCCAATTGCTGTTAGATATGCAATTTTTTCCCAATCTGAATCATCCAATTCACCTTTTTCAATAATTGTCTGTTTAATAAACTGATCAATATCTGAGTTTTTATTGATTAAATTTAATACAACACTCTTACTTTCTTCTTTAATAAGATCTTCAATAATCATATTTCTTTTCCTTGCCAATCTTGATTAATATATCTCTCTTCCAACGCCCTATAATCCACCTTACCTCGGCTGGTGCGTGGCATTTCGGATATATACTCAATCTCTACCGGAACCATATAGTCAGGCAGTTCTTCCTTGCATTGCTGAATGATTTCGGTCTTTAGTTCCTCTGTTGCTTCACACTCTGGCTTTAATTCTACAAAAGCCTTGGGATAATGTATCCTGTCGGCATCTTTGATTCCTACTACGCAACTTAAGAAAACAGAGGGATGCTTATTGATTGCTTTTTCAATACGATCAGGGAACATCTTTGTCACCTGGCCATCCTCGCCCTTTGTCATAATGATTCGCTTGATGCGACCGGTAACAAACAGCACTCCGTCTTCATCCATGTAACCTATATCTCCAGTATGTAGCCATATCAGACCATCCTCATGCTTTCGAATAACCTCAGCAGTTGCATCCAGATTATTATAGTAACCCAGCATAAGGTTAGGACCCGTAAAACATATCTCGCCACGTTCATTAAATCCTAATTCACTTGTGGAGTCCGGCACTACAATCTTGCAGTTTACCTTTGTAAGAGGAACCCCAACAGAGCCCAGTGGATTGCAACTATCGTAACTCATAGTTGCTGCACTAACCATTTCAGTAGAGCCAATTCCTTTATGCAATACGCTTTTGCAATCATTCGTCAAAAGAAGCTCATTAACAGCCTTTTCTGTATCTGCGCTCATGCCCTCTCCACCGTAATAGACATTTTTTAGGCAAGACCAATCTCTTTTCTTATCATCTCCCAATATTGCTTCCCAATATGCGGGTATGGAACTAACATGATTTGGATGATATTTCTTTATGTACTTCCCAAAATCCTCGGCTTTATAGGCCGGAATAAGCACAATAGCCATCCGTAGCTGTAGTATCTGCATCATACTATTAACTAAGCTATACATCACAAATGGTGGTAATACGGCTAATGCACATTCACCATCCTCATGATTCAAAATGCTTCCAACCATAGTCATTACAGAATTGATGTTATAATCTGATAACATGCACCCTTTAGGGTCACCTGTTGTACCACCGGTGTGAGAGATTACCGCCACCTCAAAAGGGTCTTTCTTTATCAATGGAAGCTCTGCATCTGTACCTTTTGAAATAAAACAATCCCAGGATTTCATTTTTTCATCAGGAATATCGATTCGATTTTTCAATTGATAGAAAAACCTCATAACTGAAGGCAACGAACAACTTGACGAAACCACAATACATTTTTCAACGGCTGTCCGTGTCAAATCATCTTGTAGCAAGTCAACAGCTCCATCAAAAATGAAAGCATATCTGCTCTTTACTTCATTGAGATAAAATACCATTTCATTCTTACTAGGAAGTGGATGTATCACGTTTGCCACTGCACCGATTTTATTGAGTGCATATACGAGATACAGAGCCTCCGGAATACTTGGAAGTGCTACCGTCACTATTTCCTTTTCTTTCACGCCCATAGTCAATAATGCTTTCGCTGTTTTATCAATATTTTCAAACAGCTCTCCAAAAGTTATCTTGCGACCATAATAAATAATTGCTGTTGATGATAGATTATCTCTATTTGCTTCCTTTAAAACTTCATAAACCGATTCTTCCGGAATCTTTGCATTTATCGCTTCTTCGCTATAGTATTTCAACCACGGCTTATCTACTGATGGATATCCTGTTAATTCACTCATTTATTCTTTCTCCTATAATTCTTCCAACGCTCTATAATCCACCTTTCCTCGGCTGGTGCGAGGCGTTTCGGATATATACTCAATCTCTATCGGAACCATATAGTCAGGCAGTTCTTTCTTACTGTGCTGAATGATTTCTCGTTTTAACTCCTCACCTCTTCTAGGTAGAATATTTCTTCAACATCATTTATCTATTTCTCCACTATTATTCTCGTGCAAAACACTACTCTTTTTTTGAAGCTTTCCATTAACCTTTTTCTTTACAGCTCGGCTCTCTCCATTATCACAATCCATTGATGAAATTATGTTTATTTTCGTCTTAGCAGCAAACCCTTCTTTTTTTATTAAAACGGTTTTATTCGGTGATGATCCATCTCCATCATCTGGTTCTATCTCTACATCTAAAAAGCCTAGACTTTTATAATAATTAGCAATTTTAACTGCTGTCTTAAAATTAGTAATCACCTTTGTATGTATATATTTTCCTTTAATGATGTATTTTCCTACCACTTTTGACTTCATAAGATTCAACCACCTCCTAATAACAAGACAGTCATCAACAATAACGTTAGTATATAGACACTTAGTAATATAATTCCCCATGTTAAAGATTTATATTTCCTACTTACTACTAACTCATTTTTATCCCATGCATCTGTCAATTGTTCGTATTTGTCAAGCAAATACTCCTCGTATGTCTTATATTCACCATTACATATTATATGATTTCTCATATCACGAAATTTGTATCTATATATAGTTGTTCCTTTTATACACCACATTAAAGAGATTAAAGAAAAAATACATGTAATGCCTAAAAATATAATAAAAATGAGATTCTCATTATATGAACAACCTTCACATCCCATAAACAAGTCAATTGTCACGCCCAGCGTAATTCCCCACAATGCAACTAAAAAACCAGAACGTGTTTCAATTTGTTCCTTTCTAATCAATTGCCTGTTTATTTCATTGTCCGTTAATTGTATTAAGTCTTTTAACACATCAATATTTATTTCGCATTGATTAATTATTACTATTTTTTCATTTTCGGCTTTTTCAATCATAAACTACTCCAACGCTCTATAATTGATCTTTCCCCTCGATGTTCGTGGCAAACTATCTACAAACTTAATCTCTTCCGGCACCATATACTCGGGTAGTTTTTCCTTGCAAAGATTCAGGATTTCTTCTTTTGCCTGATCCTTATCAATATTTTCTTTTAAAGTAACAAACGCTTTAGGATAATGAATCCGTAATTCATCAGGAGCACAAATAACACAACATAACTCGACTAAGTCACTCGATGATATCGCTCTTTCTACTCTATCTGGGAAGAGTTTAGTTATCTGACCATCTCGTCCTTTCGTCATAGATATACGTTTTATTCTTCCTGTAACATAAAGAATTCCATCCTCCGTCATATAACCAATATCTCCGGTATGAAGCCAACGCTTTCCGTCAGAATGAACCTTAACAATTTCATCAGTAGCCTGCTTATTATTGTAATATCCAAGCATCAACGTCGGTCCCGTAAAACAGATTTCACCTTTGTGATTATAAGAGACCTCCTCATCTGTTTCCTTATCAACAATCTTACAGTTCATACGAGACAAAGGAACACCCGCACTTCCAATCTCATTACAGCCTTCATATGTAGATGTCGCAGCAGCTATCAATTCCGTAGAGCCTACCCCTTTAAGAAGTTGTCCTCTCGCTCCACACTTTTTCAGGAGATTATTAATCACTATTTCCGTTTCCGGAACCATTGATTCACCTCCGTAAATACTATATCGTAAACATGACATATCAATTGAATCAATATTTTTGATTCTTTGAACCGCCTCCCAATAAGCAGGAATAGAGAAGATAACATAGGGCTTATACTTTGCAATATACTCACCTAGCTTCAAAGGTTCATACTTAGGGATTAACGCCACTTTGAACCCTATGCAAAGAGTTGCCATCATTGATTCAACAAGACTGTAATTAACAAATGGTGGTAATACTACTAAACATGTTTCTTGCCTATGATATTCAAAATTACAAATGATTTGATAAATCAGTGCATTAACATTATTGTCTGAGCACATCACACCTTTCGGCGCTCCAGTAGTCCCACCCGTATGCGATATAATTGCCATTTCATGACAATCTTTCTTAACATCCGGTATTGCAGTTTCCTTGCCATCCTGAATAAATGACTTCCAACTTTGAAATACTTTTCCGTTCAGATTTGGCTTTTTTACCTTTAGCCCATATAGAACTCTAAGATGCATGGGTAACGAATCTGCCGGTGATGCCACTATGACCTGTTCAACGGATGTCTTGTCTATTGCATCTGCGATAGTTGTATATGCTACATCAAAAATAACCGCTATTCTACTCTGTACTTCATTAAAATAATTAAGTGTCTCTTCTTTGCCGGCAAGCGGATGAATCATATTTGCCACTGCACCAATCTTATTAAGCGCATATACACAATAAAGAGCCTCTGGTATGCTTGGCAGAGCCACTGTCACTATCTCTTTTTCCTTTACCCCTGCCTTAATGAATGCCGCCGCGGTCTTATCAATACTTTCAAATAATTCCCCATAAGTAATCTTCCGCCCCATATAGCTAATTGCTATATCTGACGGATAGTCCTTATTGTTTTCATACATATATTCATAAACACTGCATTCCGGAAGCGGTGCATTTACCGCTTCTTCGCTATAGTATTTCAGCCACGGCTTATCTATAGATGGATAGCCTGTCAATCTACTTTTCTCACTCATTTTTCATCTTCCCTACCAAAATAAATCCATCTTTTTCCTGTTTCAGTGCTCCCACATCCCTTTTTCCGTTTGGATGAACCGGGAACGAATCTCGTATTTTGTATCTCACAGGACAATGCGCATCCGGAAGGCTCTGATGACATAACTTATCAATCTGACGAATTAATTTTGTAGCATCCTCTGTAGCCTGTCGAAGTGTAATATGCGCAACAAGCACCGTTTTTCCTTCATCTTCTACAGCGATCACCTTACATCCGGATAAATTCAGATCCCGCAAGATAACATCTTCAATATCAAACAAATAAACATGGTCTCCGTTTTCTAGTGTGGCAGAGTCCGTTTTTCTTCCTAAGATAAATACTTCTCCATCTTCATCCACATAACCGATATCTCCAGTACATCCCCATGTCATCCCGTTTTCATCTGTCCAGAAATATTCGCTTGTAGCTTCCGGATTTTTAAAATAACCTTTCATTTTTGCAGGAGAGCAAACACGAATTTCACCGTGCTCACCATATTTCAGTTCTCTATTCGTAATGGGGTCAAATGCGCTGACAGTCGCCCCCAGCACAGGATAACCTACACCAAGAGGTTTCGACGAATAACCCTTTGCTACGGTAGTTCCACAAACTTCGCTTCCGAGTTCACACATTCCATAACCTTTTAACAGTTTTGATTTTGCATGATGACTTAACAAGAAGTTATCCAAAATTTTCTCGTCCTGCTCACTTATTTTTTCTCCACCTGTGCTTGGATAATTCATCCGAGACAAGTCTATATTCTGTGTTTCTTTTGCAGTGGCTACGTAAAGCCATAAACTTGTTGCGGTTAGCGTCATAGTTGGCCTGTACTTTTTAAGGTCTTTAGCAAAAGTTTCCTTACTAAACACCGGCTCAAGTATAACGGTCACTCCATGCGCTATTGGCATTAAAATAGACAATACTATTCCTGTTGAGAACCACACTGGAATCATCGCAAGAAAAGTATCTGTGCGTTTTCCATAAAAAGAATCCCTTTCATAGTTTGCTATCGTTGCATTGATTCCATCATTCGTCAGAACTATTCCCTTTGAAGCTCCGGTTGAACCGGAAGAATAAACCATTATCGCTGAAGTTTCCTCTTTATATAAAGCATCTTCTAAATACTCCTCCTTGCCCCTTTGTAGAAAATCGTTCCAAGATATAATCCGAGTATTTTCTGAGAAAGGTCTTTTCAATATTTCTCTTGTAGTCTTACCTACCCCCGACACAGTCCGCACAAAAAATGGCATTGACCCAGCAACAGAAATAATAATTATCTCTGTAATATTTGCGTCCTTTAGGGAATCTTCCACTTTTTGATACAACGCATCTAACACAAAAACACGTTGACTACCGGTTTCTCGAAGCCTGTCCGTCATCTGTTCTTTTGAAAAGAGAGGATTTATAAAATTCGCAATCGCTCCAATGCGATTGCAGGCAAGCATAAGATATATTGCCTCCGGTGTGGCGGCTGTACAAAGGTTTACAACCTCCCCTTGTTGAACTCCTACACCTATTAAAGCTTTTGTCACCATTTCAATATTATTAAACAACTTGTCATAACTTATCTTCGCCCCAAAATAAATAAGTGCTGTGTCTCTTAAGTAGTCTTTGTTATTCTCATAAATCGTTTGAAAAACTGTACGTTTGGGTAATGTTTTTTCCAATAACTCTTTTTCAAAGAATTTCAGCCATGGCTTATCTATGGATGGATAGCCTGTTAATTCACTCATTTATTCTTTCTCCTATAATTCTTCCAACGCTCTATAATCTACCTTGCCCATTCCCGTCAAAGGTAACTCATCTACAAACTCATACACATCTGGTAATTCGTATTCATACAGTTCCTCAGATATTTTATTTATAATCTCTTTTTTGATTTTTTCTGAATCAGCATTTGGGTTCTTCCGTACAATGTAAGCTTTTATACCATATCCATGCGCAATCTCTTTTATTGGAACAACTGCTGCCATTTGAACATCCTCATTTTCTAATATACGATGCTCTATAGTTGCCGGAAAAACTTTAAACCCATTTCTTACAAACATTCGTTTTAAACGTCCAACTATATATACTCTCCCATCTTCACCTATATATCCGATATCTCCAGTATGAGCCCATGTAGTTCCATCATCATGCACCTTTAAAATTTCAGTATTTTCTTGTTTAAACTTACCAAAATATGACTTCATCACTGTCGGACCAAGTATAGCTATCTCTCCCTGTTCCCCAATTTTGCATTCCTCAAAACCTTCATCAGTCTCTCTAAATGCAGTAATAGTATTAAGAGGATATGGAATTCCTACACTTCCAATTTCATTTGCATTCAATCTGGAATATGCTGCGGCTGCCATAACTTCCGTCATTCCATAACCTTTAGATACCTTAATCTCACATGAATGGTTATAAAGAAAATCATTCATATCTTTTTCTAGCGATTCATCTAGTTTATCCGCGCCGACTATAAGCGAATGTAAACAACTAAAATCCGATTTATCATATTTAGACTGAAAAAAAGCATTTAAGGCTGATGGAACCGTCACGACATGATTGGGTTGTAATTTCAATACAAGATCTGCCAATTCATCCGCCTCAAATTTAGGAAGAAGTATTACCTTTAGCCCCATGCAAAGCGGAACATGTACAGAATTGCACAACCCATAATAAGTCCATGGCGGCGCCATACATAAAATACTATCGTGTTCTCTTTGATTAAAGCCAACTCTAAACTCCATCTCTGCAACTGCATTCACGTTTTTATTGGTTCCAATTACACCCTTTGGTTCTCCTGTTGTTCCACCTGTATATGCAATAACTGCCGGAACATTTTCATCCACTTCCGCATCCACATTTTCTGAGTAGCCATGGCTTTTTTCTATAAATCTTGTCCATGAAATAACTTCTTTTGGTATATTCTGTCTCAATTCCTTTCTTTTACGCCGAATAATAAACTGAGCCAGTCGTGGAAAACTGTCTATTGGAGATACCGCAACAACTATTTCTACTAATGTATTCTTTTTTATATCAACGAGCTTATCTACAATTGAATCCAAATAAAATAAAACTTTAGACTCTGCATCCACAATTGCCTTTTTTAATGTAGGGCCTCCACACCTTACGTCAAGCATATTGGCTACTGCGCCAATTCGATTAATGGCATAGAATAGATACAATGCTTCTGGTATATTAGGTAGGCATACCGAAACAACATCTCCTTTACAAACGCCAACCGCTTTCAATGCTCTAGCAACTTTATCAATATTAAAAAACAGCTCTTTGTAGGTTATTTTTCGACCCATATATTCAATTGCAATTTCTTTGCTGTTACCATTTGCATGCCTATACATATTTTCATATATAGAGCATGATGGTATTTCTATATTTAATTCTTCCTCACTGTAGTATTTCAGCCACGGCTTATCTATGGATGGATAGCCTGTTAATTCACTCATTTATTCCTTCTCCTGTAATTCTTCCAACGCCCTATAATCAATTTTTCCACTTGGAGTTGTGGGCATTTTTTCTATAATATGAATAGCAACCGGAACCATATGGTCCGCTAATTCTGCTTTAGCAAAACTCATGATTTTCTCCGTTTCTTTACTTTTATCTATAGCTTCATTGCCTTTTAAAGTTACATATGCGATTGCAATATTCATGCGGACAGCATCCTCTCGCACGATCACTCCACATTCTAAAACCTCTTGCATTTTCAATAGAGTTTCTTCTATATGTTGCGGAAAGAGTTTGTAGACCATATCATCCTTGCCCTTAGTAATGAAAATTCGTTTTAGCCTTCCTTTGATAAAGACAAACCCATCCTCATCTACATAACCAAGGTCACCTGTGCGAAGCCACCTTGTTCCTGAGTCATCCTTTTTAATTACCTCATCGGTATCAAACTCACAGTTCAAATATCTTTGCATAAGGTTAGGCGTTGAAAACCATAATTCTCCAACCTCGCCTATTCTTTGTTCACAGCCTGTTTCTTGATGTATAACTTTTATATTCGTACCAATAAATGGAATCCCAACGCTTCCCTTTTTACTTATTGTATTGGCACTTGCACATAGTAAAGACGCCGCTTCAGTCATACCATAACCATTTGAATAGCACGCTTTCGAGTTACACTCTATTAATTTTTTATCAATTGCATCCTGCTGTTCATTACTAATAGAGCCTCCCCCGCCAATAAAATACTTCAACGCACTTAAATCTTTGGCTTCATGAGCTACAAAAGATGATGTAAGGGCAGGTCCCGTCATAAAAACATACGGTTGATATTCAAATAATTTTTCAATTATTAAATCCGATTCCAAAGCTATTTGCAGTATTAAACATATTCCTGCACTAGCCAAAATATGAAGCTGAGTAATACCAAATCCTATGAATGGAGGCAAGATGAACAAACAGTTCTTTTGTCGTTCAAATTCCATAACACCGTTATAATCCTGCGTTGCCAAAGCATTCAGATTGTCATTTGACAAACATACCCCCTTTGGCTCGCCTGTGGTTCCACTGGTATACACAATAACTGCCATAGCCTCAGAATCACTTGTCACATCCACTTTTCCAATAGCCTTTCCTCTCGCAAGAAAATCTTTAAATGAATATGAACCTTCCACTTTATTGGTTTTATTCTTTAATCCATATCTCAATCGCAATAAACCCGGCATAGAGCCATCCACCGGAAGTATGATTACCGGAACTTTTACTTGTTCTAGTACATTAGGATTCTTCTGCAAAACTCCATCCAATATAAACAGCATCCTAGAAGACGTTTTTTCTATTGTTTGTGACAATTCCTTTGCAGATAAAGATGGATAAACCAGGTTTGCAACTGCACCGATATAATTCAATCCATATATGGTATAGATTGTCTCTGGTGTATGCATAGACATAATAGTCACTATATCTCCGGCTTTAACCCCCGATGCCACAAGAGCCTTCGCCACTTTATCAACATTTTCAAAAAATGTTCGGTAGTTTATCTTCTTATCAAAATACAAAAATACAATGTCATCCAAATAGTCTTTATTGTTATCCCACACAAACTGATACAGTGTCTTTTTCAGATACACAATATCTTCTGGCCATTTATCATAGTATTTCAGCCACGGCTTATCTATGGATGGATAACCTGTTAATTCCTTTTCCATTCTCTCCTCAGTCATGTTGTAATCTCTCCTCTATTATTTCTTTAAAAATCCCGGTACAAAGTCTCTCTGCTCATCTAAACAGTATTCATTCTCTACACCGCTTTCGCCTTTCAGTAAAAACTGCGATTCCAGAGAGGTATCATATTGAAATCCAAATGCTTTATACTTTTTCAGATATGTGTGGTTAATATACCTGTCGATATCTATATCTGAGAGTTTGTCCCTCACAATGCCTTCACGGAACCAGATTTCTCGACGCATTTTTTCCATAATGTTCTGGAGTTCCCTCGTTTGCCCAAAAATTGAACGTTCCGTAGATATAGCTACAGGTTTCCCAAAGCGCACAATACATTTTTTGTATAGCTTGCTCTCTTTCTTACACAGTCCATCCACTTCTACATATTCAAAAATAGTCGGGACGATTCTCTTTCCGGTAATAAGAGCTATCTCTGTAACACCGGCTTTCACATTTTGCATGGGTTTGATAGAGTGTAAATTCCAAGTTGCTTCACCAAACACAAATCCATTATCTCCATGCAAAATCCGACTGCAGTAATCCAAAATGCCTCGTTCTTTTGACTGTTTTGAATCTCGTTTTATCAATGTGACATTGCTTAGACGAAACCATAATCTAGTAATGGGATTCAGGCCATCCCACGCACCAAGTGGAGTCACATTTTTATTTATTTTTTCAAAAGTCTCTCTAATAATGAAGAAATCGTGAGAATTGGAGTGATTGCATAGAAAAATAAACGTCTCATCCCCGGATACATTTTCCAAGCCTTCATACTCTATTTCAAATCCGCGAAATAGAGGCGCCAGTTTAGCGATACCCCAAAGAATAAAAGGATTTGTCTGCCATTTCGCTCTCCTGTTTTCACAGAAACGACGCGTCTCTTCAAAGTATTCTTTTCTCTCTGCTGCTGCAAGGGCTTCAATCTCCTTTAAGCCCTTTAAATCCATATATAATCCTTTATCCAAAATACTTGCTCTCCTTACACCGACACTCACAAATATAATTTTAGTAAAGATTTTTACTAAAATCAATAGTAAAAAACTTTACTAATTATAATTATAAATATTGCAGTAGAAAGGAGGCGACAGGTGTGGATTATACAAAAAGAATACGCGATTTGCGTGAAGATTCGGATTTTACGCAAGAATATGTCGCCTCTGTTTTAGGTACATCCCAAACGATGTATGCTAGATATGAACGCGGAGCAAATGAACTTCCGATTCGACATCTTGTCACGCTCTGCAAATTATATAACACCTCTTCAGACTATATCCTTGGATTGTCAAAGACTAAATAAAAAAATAAACATTGCTCTATAAATGACATTATTGAATATACACCCACAAAACAAAAACTCTAATCTCTCGGGATGCTTTCACTCCCAAAAGATTAGAGTTTTTTATTAATCTTTTTAAACACGAAATCGGAACAACATCGTATAATGTCCGAGTATTTGGGCGGTTTTTAATCGAGTATTTGGACGATTTTCACCCGAGTGTTTGGACAATTGTCAATCCCGCATTTTTAATTCTCTTTACAATAATTGGAATCATATTACTCAACAGTCTCATCATCTTCATCAACCATGTCTGAAGCATTTGCTGTATATTTATCAAGTTCAGCAGATACTTCCATAACATCATTGAGGAATGTACGAGCATTGCCTGCATTCTCTAAGTTCTCATTTGACAGAGACTCTGCCTGAGATGATGATGCTGTCACTTCCTCTGTAGTTGCAGAAAGCTGTGTGATTGCATCAACAATCTGATTATTAGCTTGAGCTAATTCATTTAACATATTATCAACTTCATCAATCATGCCAGTTAAGCTATTAACATCCTCACTGATATTTGAGAAGCTGTCAGATGCATCATTTATCAGAGCATCCTCTGTATTTGTAGCATCAACAGAAGATGAAACTGCATCGGCTGCAGCCTGAGCATTCTGAGACAACTCATCTAACACACGCTCAATATTCTCTGTCTCTTCCTTGGTCTTCTCAGCAAGCTGACGAATTTCATCTGCTACTACTGCGAAGCCTCTTCCTGCCTCACCAGCGCGGGCAGACTCAATTGATGCATTTAAAGCCAGGAGATTTGTCTGGCTTGAAATCTCGAAAATAGTTCCAACAACACTCTTTACTTCCTCAGCCTTCTCCTGAAGATGCGCCATAGTCATGGATACATCAGCATTGGTCTCTGAAATAATCTTTGCCTGCTCTTTCAGATTATCCATGATCTTCATACCATTCACATTTACCTGCTCAGAATCCTTGGCAATGGAAACCATCTGCTCAGCACGAAGTAAAATATCATCGATTGACTGTTGAATATTTTGAGTCATAACTGTCTGATTCTGAATATTTTCCGCTGTATTCTGAGTAGATTCTGTAATATCACGAACTGCTCCTGTAACTGTACCTGTTGAATCAGAAAGCTTATTAACCACGCTCATTGCATCGGTAGTTCCCTGACGAACCCTGCCTGCCACATGAAGTACATCCTTCATCATGGACTGAACCTGATTCTGCTCTTCTTTTAACTTGCCTGTAATATCATATAGGAAATCTGAGTTAATCTTGCCCATAAACAGTGCTGCAAGAAGTACAAGCAAAACTGCGAAAACAGTCTGTGCATCTGCCAATGGCTCTGTGAGCGATTTCAAAATCAACCAACGAATAAAGAACTGTAGCGAATCTACTATTCCAAGTATGAAAAAAGCTCTTGTCTGAAATTTGAAATCATTGTAAGCAATATATCCAATTGGTGGGAAACAAGCAAATACCATTACATAGTTAGAATTCAGAAACATTGAACCCAAAATGACCATAATAGCCATCAATATAGCTGACACATTTCTAGCAGCAGTTCCCATAGGATTCATTTTCAGCAGTAAACCTACTATCGCCAAAAATACAATTGACAAAACAATTATAGTACCACCCGCTATTGCACTAACCTCATGTGCAAAAAGCTGTGTCGCTGCCGCAACAACAATACAGAAATAAATCATTGCAAAGCCAATAAAAAGTGCTCTGTTAATTCGTCTAACACGCTCTCTTTCGCTGGCGTATTTAAACTTCCCTTCCTCTCTCATAATCTAAAAAAACCTCCTTCATTATTTTCTCCCCACATGTCTAGAAACATTCTAGCATATATTGGCAATATTTAAAATGAAGAAAATATGCTTACATTCCTAATAAGTCAAGCTGTTCAAAGCTTACAACAACCTTATAATCTTGTTCGATGTTTGGATACTTTATCTGCACACTTTTGAGTGTCTGATCGTAATACCAGCCAATTGACGCTTTATCATATTTGGCTTTATGTAAAATATGAGGTATCTCCTTGCCATCAACAGTCACCCAATATGGGCTTGATGCTCTATGAATCATGTCGATACTCATATTTTCCACAGCTGTTTTGTAATCCCCCTCTGTCTTAAAATCAAGTTCAACCTGTTCTCCTGATTTCATAGTTATCTTGGTCAGGCTATACTCACCCTTTTTATAATCGAGAGTTTTGCCGTCATCCTCATATAACTCAAATACATTTTCCTCACCACTGTTTCGTGATGGAGCACAGAGGATATTCAAACCAGTCACAACTTCATCAGTCAGGTTATATAATTGATTAGAAGCCTCAACTATAATTCCGCTTTCTTTGACATACATTGGAATAGACTTCAATGTAACAGGTATCTCATACTCACGTCCTCCAACATATTCCTCTCTTGTATAGTAATCATAGAAGCTATAACCTTCTGGGAAATATATCTTCTTGGTCGTTGCACCTTTATCCACAACATTTGCCACGAAAAGAGAATCTCCCTCCATGAAATTGATGCTCTCCTTATATACATTGGCATCATCCTGAAAAGCACTTACAAGAGGTTCCATAATTGGGAGACCTGTTACTGCAGCCCTTCTCATAAGAGAATATAAATACGGGCTTAATCTGTATCTGAACTTAATTGCCTCAGCTACATCTGACTTGGTATTTTCATACATCCATGGTTCCGTAACTGTATTATCAGTATTGGTTGAATGGATGGAAAATCTAGGCTGGAATATTCCATTTTGTATCCATCTGAGAAGCAATTCCTCCTCTGGAGCCGGACCATAGAAACCACCTATATCACAACCCTGATTTGCCACGCCGCTGAGTCCCATACCCAGGATTGTAGCGATATTATATTTCAGTGTCTCCCAACTGGTATAATTGTCACCAGCCCATGTCTGAGCATATCTCTGAATACCTGCATGACCGCTTCTGCAAACCAAAAAAGGTCTCATATTCGGATGTGACTCCTGTACGGCTTCACTTGCTATGTGACACATTATATTGGCCATTTCCGATTTAATCTGTCCGATGGTTCCACCCTTTCCTTCAAAGGAAACTCTGGCATCTTTGTCTGTAAGTCCGTCATACTCACAATTATCATTCCATACAGAGGTTGTTCCATAATCAAGTACATTTTCACGCAAATATTTCTTCCACTGGTCTCTATTGGTTTGGCTTGTGTAATCAACATAATGACCATTTCCACCCCACCATAATCCAACAGCAGGCTCATCTGATTCAGAAGATTTAACAAAGAAATTCTTGGCTATCATCTCATCCTTGAGCGGATGTGAAAGCAACATTCCAGGTTTAACATTTGAAGAAACTGTAATTCCTTTTTGAGTCATTCTATTATAGAAATCAGCCGGATCCTTAAATCTCTTATTATTCCATGTAAATGTACATCTCTTAAGTCCTTCTGAAGTCTCTATATTGCAATAACCACTTGATAACTGAAAACCATCAATAGGAATATCCTCTTCTCTGGCTGTATCAATGAAATCCAAAATTGCTTCATCAGCATCTACAGGAAGTTCTGCATAATACATCGAACTTCCCAGATATCCCAAAGCTGCTTTTGGAAGCATGGCGCTCTTACCTGTCAAATCAGTATAACGCTTAACAACATCTCTAACCTGCGGTCCGGCAATCAGGAACAAATCTATATCTCCGCCGTCTGTTCTATATGTGCTGTGATGTTTCACATAATTACTATGGCTTCGTCCCATATTAAAATCACATTCATATGTATTGTGATAGAAATATCCAACAGCCTGATGTGTCTTATCATTTACCTTGATATAAAATGGAATATGCTTATAAAGCGGATCTGTCTCAACCGGGTTATAGCCCATGGTATCTCCCGGAGCCATTGACATGAATTTATTTCTCTTATCAAGTTCTCCGGTTCTCTCTCCAAATCCATAGAAGTGATCATTGGCATCCAAGACGCATGTATGAATCCTTCTATTATTAGAATCATTTAACCAGCCTCTCTCAGGAATATCCTCATGTAGCAATCTTCCATCTACATCATAAATTTTGAACATAAAAGGTTCATGAGTCGCTTCTATTCTAAAATTACCTGTTCTGATTTCTGTCAAATTATCATTTAATTCTACAACTTCTATATCCTTAAGTTCAACACGGGTTCTGTAGTCTTTCATATATTCATCCATTCGGTCCTCCCATGCAGTCATAGTCAAGTCATATGACTCCTCAGCAAAATCGCCATCAAATCCAGCTCTTATTCTAAGAATATTATCTGTCAATCCGTAAATTCTAATCTCAACAGCATTGGTATGAATTGATACCACATTGTTTAAGTTTTCAATTCTTTCAATCTTTCTTGCTATCTTCATTTTCCGTCCCCCCCAAAGTGACTTATTGTATTTCATTTTCCAACACCTATAATATTAGCCAATCATCCACAGCAATACTTTACATATTTTGCGTAAAATAATACGTTTTCCAACAAATCTTGTGGTATACTCTGATTATATCTTGAGAAATATTATTTTACATTTCACAAATAGATTCATAGAGGGGGTAATCTAATGGTTGATAAGGCAAATATGCTAATGCAACAAGGAGCAGCAATTGCAGCAGAAAGAGTATATGACAATAGCAACATGTACCAGTCACACTACCATCCACATTTTGAATTGTATTACCTGGAAGAAGGAACGAGACTTCATATGTTGGAAAATGATATATATCAAACTGACCCTGGGGACATAATGCTATTTGCTCCATTTATCATGCATCACTCCTACTCCAAAAAACTCAATACAGACTTCAAAAGGATTGCATTATATTTTACCCCTGAATCAATTGAAGATCCCATTGTCCTGAAAAAGCTAAAGTCCCAAAGCGGCTTATACCATTTAGATAAGAAAGTCGGACAATATATACATAGTATGTTGGGCATGCTACTAATGGAACAGGACAATCAAGACGATTTACGCAATGCTTCTATGAAGGCTCTGTTAAATATTATTGTAATTTCTCTGCTCAAATCTGGTATTCAGGAGAATAAGCCGGAATCCCAAACCTTAGTTGGAAAGGTCATTGACTACATTGATAGGAATTACATGAATGATATTAAACTAGATGATCTGGCAGATTATTTCTATATAAGCAAATACTACCTATGTCACGAATTCAAAAAATATACCAACCGAACTATCAATCAGTATATTAATACAACCAGAATTCTATATGCCCAGCAGAAAATAATGGACAATAACCTCAATTTCACTGAAATAGCTGCTGAATGTGGATTTGCATCATGTACACATTTTGGAAGAACCTTCAAAGCTGTTACAGGTGTAACTCCATCAGAATTCAAGTCGAATTATAAGGAAAAAAGATGGTCATAGCGCAAAACATATTTACAGGATTATTTTCTATATCGAAAAAACTCAGAATCCACAACGGACTCTGAGTTTTCTATTTCCTATAGATATTCCTTTATTATATAAAATGTTTTGTCTTATGCAAGTGCTGCTGTAATGATAGCCATTGAGTAAACTTCACCAGCGTTACATCCACGAGAAAGGTCATTAACTGGAGCATTAAGTCCAAGTAAGATAGGACCGTAAGCTTCAAAATTACCAAGTCTCTGTGCAATCTTGTATCCAATATTTCCTGCATTGATGTCAGGGAAGATAAATGTGTTAGCATAACCTGCAACTTCAGAGTTTGGACACTTAGTACGAGCAACTCTTGGAGAAACTGCTGCATCAAACTGTAACTCACCTTCGATTGCAAGGTCAGGTCTAGCAGCTTTAGCCTTCTCACATGCATTTCTCATCTTATCAACATCCTCGCCCTTTCCAGAACCAAATGTTGAGTAGCTAAGGAATGCAATCTTTGGATCAACACCGAAGATCTTAGCACAATCAGCTGTCTCAGATGCGATTTCAACAAGATCATCCTCAGATGGCTTGATGTTGATAGCACAGTCAGCCATTGCAAGAACTTCGTTCTCACCTGTAGCACCAGGACGAACCATGATAAAGCATGAAGATACAATCTTGTTTCCTGGCTTTGTCTTAATAAGCTGTAAAGCTGGACGAACTGTATCAGCTGTAGAATATGTAGCTCCACCAAGAAGTGAATCTGCCTCTCCCATCTTTACAAGCATTGTTCCAAAATAGTTAGCAGCCTTCAATGTCTCTCTAGCCTGCTCTGGTGTTACGCCTTTGCTCTTACGAAGTTCACAGAACATCTCTACCATCTCATCCATCTTGTCATAGGTAAGTGGATCGATAATTGTAGCACCGTTGATATTGAAACCAGCTTCCTCAGCTGCTTTCTTTACTTCATCTACATTTCCAATAAGAATTGGCTTAAGAAATGTTCCAGCCAAAAGTCTAGATGAAGCTTCAAGGATACGAGGATCTGTACCCTCTGTAAATACGATTTTCTTAGGGTCCTTCTTGAGGATGTCAATTAATTGTCCAAAACCAAACATAAATTTTACTCCTTTATAAATAAAGTATATTTTCCGTTTTCAATTCTAACACCTTGACATTGTTTTTCAAAGTATTTATTGTAGAACAATGTGGAAGCTGGCGTTTTCCATGTTTTTGCTTTAAGTAATTCTTCTTGTATAATATTTGTGTAATGGGAATAATCATCATTCTAATATACATAACACTATTATACCTATTTTATGTATCACAAAATCTAAGTAATCTAAGGAGATATAACCATGAATTTACCAAAAGATAAAGTAATGCTACTCAGCGTAATCAATACAGCTTTGAGGGATAAATATAGCAGTTTGGATGAACTGTGTGAAAGCGAAGGCATCGACAAGGAACAACTCATCAAAGATTTAGCTGAAATTGATTATAAATATAAAGCAGAAGTAAATCAGTTCAAGTAATCTTTTTAGAGAACATTAATCTTTTACTAGTTTTTACTAGTCTTTACTAGTTTTTACTGGTTTTAAATTCTTTTACTAGTCTTTACTGGTCTTTACTAGTTTTTACTGGTTTCAAATTCTTTTACTAGTCTTTACTAGTCTTTACTAGTTTTTACTGGTTTTAAATTCTTTTACTAGTCTTTACTACTTTTCTCAATATCATAGTTTTACTAATTCCAATTCTAATTAATATCACAGCAAAAAATGGATGCATCCATCAAGTTGGACGCATCCATTTACATTAACCGCAATTATTATATCTTTTTCGGATTGTCTGTTATATCCAAGCTAATTCCAATATATCGATACTACCAATACCAACATATTCCAGCAAAAGCATACTTTCTTCTACCGGCAGACTATGGGTGACTTCTATCACCTGCCAGTCGGCGGATGGTTGAAAAACAAGTTCTCCTTTTGTTGCTCCATTCTCTTTTGAATATACCTTGACAGTTCCCCCGTCTCCCCTGATTTTTAATTGCAATTTTCTGTTGCCCATATTGATGAAATTACAATATCCAATCTTGGTATGATTAGTAACAGCAGTGACATAGGTCACTCCATTTTCTGCAGTCACCGTGGGTTGCTCTTTCTCATGCCCCACCCCTTGAACATTTCTTGTATTATCATTATATAAATAACAACAAATCGCTGCAGGATAAGTTCCGGAAGCCTCTAGCGGTTTTCCATTTAATCCCTGGGAGGAAATTCCAACTTGCGGAATTGTGCCGTCTTCCAGTATTTCAATAGGTTCAGCACAAGCCTGTCTGGAAAAATCAGTATTATTTGTACATCTATGATAAAAGACATAGTAATTTCCATTGATACACTCTATTCCACCATGAATAGTTCCGGCTGGTGCCTTTCTTTGCACATTCCCTTGATAACCCAAATCGCTGTTTGAAATAATTACACCACGATATTCAAATCCCCTATCAGGATATTTACTGATGGCATAACAAAGTTCGTTATTCTCTCCGGATGAGTATACCAGATAATACAAATCATTAATTTTTCGAATAGATGCCGCCTCATAAAAAGCATGATGGTAAAGCAAGGAACCTTTTGGTGCAGTAGTTTTGCTATCCAATACCGCCTTAGGCTTGCTTTTCACTGTCATCATATCATCCTCTAGTTGTACCACTGCACAAGACAAAATACTTGGTTCTGTATTTTTAATATCTTCTGCACTTCGATTTCCTATTTTTTCAAGCACCTTATTGTAAATAGGTTTCATCAGAGGATTTCGAAAATCTCTTCCTAAGCCCCAGCCATAATACAACCATATTTTTCCCTCGTCATTTAGTACAGCCGGATCATTTGTCAAAAAATCCAAAACCGGTTCTCCATTGGGATAGCGTATGTCCCCCAAATACTCAAAAGGTCCCTCTGGTTTGTTACTTACTGCCACAGACATAGGTCCGAAAGCTTTTGTATTAGGGCCGGCAGAAAAATAGTAAAGATAATACTTCCCATCATTTCCTCTTACGCAATCAGGCGCATAAAAATCCACTAGCTTCTCCCTAGTAGATCTGGGATCCTGAGATTTTTTATAGCTTATACCATGGCAAGTCCAATTGGTTAAATCATCCACCGGTGCAGAATACACTACATAATCATCCATGCAAAATCTATCCCCATTTTCTCTATCGTGAGAGCCATATATATACACACGATCTCCAAACACATGAGGCTCAGCATCCGGAACATATTCATCCATAGGCAAGTAAGGATTACATATTGACATTTTCTTTTCTCCTTTCCAAATCACGAATCATTCTTTCTCTATCACAATCAGTTAACGGGTACTTCATATAAATCAAATAAGCAAAGGCTCCACAAATTATTGGAATCACTGCCGTCAAATATCCAAAGCACTGTATCATTCCTCGCAAAGAATCTACACTTCCCAAATACTTGTCTGCTTCAACTCTTGTTTCATATCCGAAAATAATCCATAGCACTCCGATGAATGCCAACCCTCCGGATTTTTGTAATTCTGATAAAAATCTTGTAAAAGCTTCTATGGTAGCATTCGCTGGCTTGCCAGTCTTCCACAATGCATAATCCATGGTCTCCACAACCAAAAGATTTCCCGGCACAAACGCCATTCCACATCCAAACAATAAAAAAGCCAACATGGCAAAATACAAGTTTGAATTAAATAAGAATTGTCCATATATTTGCAATATCTCCATAACCACTCCCATAAATACAGTGATTACAATGGATACTTTCATTCCTTTAATAGAATCTTTCTCTTTTTTGCACATTGTTCCAGATACCAATGTACCAAAAACAAAAGGGATAAACTCCACAATTCCTAGTATCATAGATAAATACGAAAACTTCCCAACATCCAGATATCCTGTTTCAAACTCATAGCAATAATTCCATTTCACATAATACATGGCAATTAAAGTAATTATCACATATATAAGTCCCACAAAGATATTTCCCATCTGATGTACTAAAAAGGGTTTATTCTTTTTTACCATGCGAAGAATATCCAACGCGTGAAAGCTCACATGATTTCTGGTCTGTTTTAATACCTTATTCTCCTTTACAAGTTGTACTCCTATCAAAGAAAGACACATGGAAACAAGAATTATTACCATAATAAATGCTCCAATCCCTTCACTTTGATTTTGAAAATGCCCCTTATTGTTCTCCACAAATCGAAGCATAAACACAAATGGGACAATTGCCACAAATCCCACCAGCCTCGGCCACATAATATAAGAGATTCTGCGATGATAGTCCATTGTCATGGTCTGTATCAGCGCTCCGTTCATCAAAAATGAAGAACCAAAATCATATATAAAGTAAAAACACACGATATAAGTTATTAAAACCCTCGAATTACTACATAAAGTTCTAGGAATATGAAAAATCATTAGAGAAGAAAACGATACCATCACCACCCCAAGAGCATAAAAAAATCCGTATTGTTTTTTCCCTCTGGATACCACCCAATCAATTATCCAACCCTGTATCGGATTTGTAACTGCATCCATAAGGTGTAAAAGTGGAAGAAGTGTCGCCGCAATAAAAACACTTCCCAAGGCTCCTTCAACCGGAAGGTAATCTGTCAGATAAAATGTCAAAAACGATGATATAAGAACTTCTCCTACAATCTTAGTCATAGACATTAATGATATTCCAATAATATTTTTCACTTCACTTTTCATGCTTTATTCCTTCGATACCATTTTTATTAAAAAATGAGTTATATATAATTTATTTGGTTTTAAGCGATACTTATCATAAAAAGATTCCATCCCCGGCAAGTCGCCGCCAACACCACTCATTTTCCCATAAATATTTAAAGTTGTTTGCCCGCCTCTTTGAAGTTCATAAATATGCTTTGCACTCTCCAAATCTTTTTTTGAATAATCCCAAGTAGAAAACTCCATTCCTTCTTCGGACAGATTCCATACATAAATATCATGTTGTTTTCCAACCAAAGAGAAAAAACGTACATCACAATGATTTCCATTTTCCTGAGGTCGCAAATACATGTGGCTCATATCTGATATCTCTTTTTTATACACCCCTAAGAGTGCACTTTCTTTACGATCCATATAGTTTTCATGAGGTCCACGACCATACCATTGGCAATGATCAAATTCCTCATTAAAAGAAAATGAAACTCCCGTTGCAACTACATCTTTTCTTTTGGTTTTTACTTTTAACAGAACTTCATAATATCCATTTTTATAATCTGTAATCTCTGTTTCCAGCTCGTTACAAAAAGGATGTCCATAAACAGTATGAATGAAATATTTTCCATCTTCATTTTTTATTTCCTGATTTGTAATACATAGTCTTTCATTTGCAGTATCCCACTGCCTTACTAGAACAGTATTTTCCAACTGGGGAACAAAATGCCCAATATCAATATTATTGTCAGTTGCAACTCTAGACAATTCTAGATTCATAAAACTATTTGCTATTTGAAAGCCCAAATCCTTATTTGTCAAAGTAACCTCATGTATTCCATTCTCTATGTCCGGTTTTATGATATGGAACGGGCGAATCACAAACTGTGACACAGCTACAGCCTCTTTTTTTAGTTCATTACTGTTTTTGGGAACAAAATAAAAGTTGAGAATAATTTCTCCATCTTCAGGGAAATCCTGTCTTCTTATTTCTTCCAGAATAATAGTCCGCTGTTCTCCAGGCAGTATTCCCTGTAACTTCTCATCCTCTATTTTTTTCTTCAAAAACGGTACTCCATTGCAACACAGTTCCCAAATCAAATCATAGAACGGTAAAACAGGATAAAACATTTGATGATTATAAATATGAAAAATTCCACTTTTAGGATGAGTGCTTCTAACATCCAGCCACTGATAACATTTTTTTACCTCATAGGCATCTGGATGAAAACTTCTGTCTGCAAACAATATTCCATTTCCACAAAAAGCTCCATCACTCTTTTTATCCTTCTTTTTCTTGAAACCATCCTCGGAGTATGTTTCTTCAAAATCAGTCCCATATAAATAGCGGTTTTCTCCATCTTTCTTTACACAGATAGCCTGATCCACAAAATCCCATATAAAACCGCCACACATGTGAGGATATTTTTCAAAGGCCTCTGTGTATTCAGAAAAATTACCCAGACTATTTCCCATGGCATGGGCATATTCGCAAAGCACCACCGGCATTTCCTCATACAAATCACAGGTAATATCTTTGTTGTCCGCCGCCAGTGAATTCATTACACCATCCATTAACCCAACAATTGCTTCTTTATGACACAGCTGATCTAAGGTTTCTTCTGTTGGATACATGCGGCTTAAAAAATCCGTGCATTCCTTATCATGCATCCCTTCATAATGAAATGGTCTTGTTCCGTCTAACGCCCTGCCTCTGGCACGCATTTTTTTAAACACCTCTCCCATACCGGCTTCATTTCCAAGACTCCAAATAATGACGCAGGGATGATTACGATCCCGTAAAATCATTCTTTCAATCCGATCCACACAAGGGACTTCCCACTCTTTTTTTGACATAGGAAGGATTCTCCGAACTCCGTGAGACTCCAAATCAGTTTCATCCATAACCAAAATTCCATATTGGTCGCAAAGACGATAAAAAAGCGGATCATTGGGATAGTGGCTGGTACGGACTGCGTTGATATTCAATTCTTTTAAGATTCGAATATCCTCCCTATAGCGCTCTTCACTAATGGTCCAACCGGTGCCAGGATCAAAATCATGTCTGTTGACACCTTTTATAATCAGTCTTTTTCCATTTAAATACAGTACATTACCTACAATTTTGATTTCTCGGAATCCAAACTTTTCCTCTTTGAAATAAATCTTTTCCCCGACATTCCATCGTATTTGTACATCATATAGCTTTGGGGATTCATGGCTCCATAACAGTGGAGACACCTCACCATCCATTTTCAAAACTGTTTTTCCAGTTTTTAATATCACAGATTCTTTTTGTCGAAACTCCAATTCCGGAATCTCTACCTCTACTTCAGTGACCTGATTATCCAAATCAGAATCAAAATACAATTCTATCTGAAAATGACACGGTACCTCTGTATCCCACATCAAATCTTTCGGCCACTTTTGGTTAAAAGAAGCATGCATAAAATAGTCACGCACCGTCACCTTTGGTTCCCAATAAACAAAAACAGCCCTGTATATGCCACTGAAAAACCACATATCCTGATCTTCCAGATATGTTCCATCACTGTATCGATAAACAACAGCTGTCACCTGATTATCCCCTGGCTTCAAACACTCCGTTATTTGAAACTCATGAGGTGTCATAGACCCTTGGGAATATCCTACATATTTACCATTTACATAGACTTCCAAAGCTGATTTTACTGCGCCAAAATGCAAATAAACATTTTTATCTTTCCAAGCCTCATCATAGACAAAACTTCTACGATATACTCCAATCTCCTGAAGGTTTTCACTTATATGAGGAATATTCCCTTTTTGCGTATCGATTGCCTGGGGATAAGAAGATGCAAAATAATATGGCGATCCATATCCTTGCAACTGCCAGACTCTTGGCACAACAATCTCATCCCAGTCACTGTCATCATAAGTTTCACATGTATACTCTCTTTTCACATCAGACCCTTGAATATACATAAACTTCCATTTCCCGTTTAGAGATGTCTGATTCTCATTCTCACCCAAATCTGCTGGATGAACTTCCTTTGGAAAAGACAGGACATGACCATCTTCTTTATTCTCTTTTATAAATGTGATATCTTCCCATTTTTTATTCATAATGCATCCTTTTATGTCAGGAAACAGTGATTAATATTACATCATTTACCTGCATCCGAATCGGAATGATTGTCTCATTACCTTTAACTTCAAAATCAATTTTCTCTTCTTTTAACGCTGTCGTTTTCTTTATTTCTTCCACTTGTGCCAGCGTTAAATTATCCGGACTTCCCAGTTTTTCCCACTCTTTTTTCGGATTACAGTGGGTATCGTCAATAATTTGAGCTGTCACATTGGAAGCTGCTGTATTAACTGCAAACTCAATTTCGTAAGAATCCCGTTTAAAATAATCCTGATTTTGGGTATATACCAAAATCTGTGTTTTATCACCATCAACAAACACTGCATATTCCACATCTGTATTTGTTCGAAAAGGTGTTTTCACCCTGTTTTTGTAAAGCTGCGACAATAGTTTAAATCCCCAAAAATTCGGCTTAGGAATACCATCGTTAGATACAATTCCATAACTTCCTACAAATGGTTTTGGTAGCATAAACTGTTCTTCAAACAAATCACTACAGCACCAGAACATGTATGCTGCTGCCGCTCCATTCAAATCCATACAAGTCTTTACCAAAAAGGCTGCGGAATATTTTTCATCATGAACAGGGGAGCCAAATACTGCCATAGAATTCCACTCGGTAATAAATAGCGGGAGATTTCCTATCTTTTGTTTTGCCTCATCATCTAACCTAGTCAATGTTCCTTTATCCCACCGGATAAAATCCTCCGGCAAGAAGAACATATCCCGCATTGTATCTGAAAGGCATTCTCCCGTTTTTACGGCATTTATTGACGCCTTTAACATATGCTTCACATTATTCCCATTAATAAAGTTTCCAAAAGCATCTCCAGGATAGTGATGGGTGGAAATAAAATCGCATGGCACCTGTTCTTTTTTTATAAAATCCACAAACTCCGTCAGCCACAGACATGCACTTGTAGAGGGACCTCCTACTTTCAGATTGGGATTCACCTTTTTGATTGCTCTGGCCGTTGAAGCATATAATTTGAAATAGTCTTCCTTTGAGCCAGCAAAAAAGCAGGAAAGATCTGGTTCGTTCCAAACCTCAAAATACCAGGATTCTACTTCTTCCGCTCCATAACGATTCAATAGGAAGTTAATAAAAGCCTGAATATATTCCTCCCATTCCTGCAAAGACTTTGGCATGGTAATGTTTGGATCATATCGAAGTCCAAGCTTCATTCCGCTTGCCAATGCTGAAGGCATAAAAGAAAGTTCAACAAAGGGCTTAACACCGCACTTCAACAAATTGTCATAAATATGGCCAACCTGGCGGAAATTAAGTTCTTTTATTTTTTTTGATCCCGGCACACTGCGAAATGCTCTATAATCACTCATTCTTTGAATGGTCAACATATCGTCATCAAATACTCCGTGACATCTGATATATTTGATTCCCAATTCATCATGGGCCAGCTTTATATGTTCGCATACGTCCGTTCTATGCAACTGATATGCATGGTCGTTACCTAATCCCATCTGCCAGGAATAATCCGTAGGCATAGTTTCTGCATTTCTATTAATTCTAATCGTTTCCATCTGTTTTCCTTTCATAGCAAATCCTTATCAAAATCCATCAATATTATTTACAATTCTGTCTACTCTATAACCTCTCCATTTGATTCAATAATCTTTTTATACTCATAAGCTGAATCTTTGAGTATTCGTTTTTGGGTGCGAAAATCAACGTATATTAAACCAAATCTTGAATCGTAGCCTTCTGCCCACTCGAAATTATCAATAATGGACCAATGCTGATACCCAATAACCTCATATCCTTCACTAACTGCTCGCTTTAACTCACCTAAATAGCGATGAATAAAATCCACTCTTTGCGGGTCATGTACCTTCCCGTCCAATTGCTCAAAGTCCAAATTTGCCATGCCGTTTTCCGTAATCATAATTGGAAGACCGTATCGTTCTGACATAAATCGAATTGCCCAATATAAAACCCTTTCATCAATAACCCATCCCAATTGAGTTCTAGGAATTCCAGGCTTCGATTCATGTTTTTCCTTTGTCCAATCCTGATCATTGGAAGGTGCATATACATTCAGCCCCAGAAAATCTAAAGGCTGATGGATTTCATCCATATGTTTCATTTTGGTACGAAAGATTCCAAAAGCATTTACTTTTTCACCCTTCAGAATCGGATCAAACCACCATTTATTGCTCATAATACCAATCGTAGATTCAAAAGACAGTCTTCTGGCTTCTTCTATTGCCTCCACAGAATCATTCTCTGGAACATAGGCTGATGTTGCCATGGCAATTCCAACTTTTGGCTTTTTTACAGCATTTGCTCTAATGGTTTTTACAGCAACTCCATGACAGCGCATACAGTTTTCAGATAATTTGGCAAGAGAAAGTGCCCTCTTATGAAATGGAGCGTGAGCCCCCTGCAGGTGACCATTCATAATAAAACACTGTGGCTCGTTTATGGTAATCCAATATGTCACCCTGTCAGAAAAAGCCTTTACCACCACTTCTGTATATTCTCTAAAATAATCTACAATCTTATTAGTGTACCAGCCACCCATTTCCTGCATCCATACCGGCAAATCCCAGTGAAAGATTGTAATCAAAGGTTCAATATCATTTGCAATCAGCTCATCTATTAACTGATTGTAAAATGCAATCCCTTTCTCATTTACAGTTCCTGGTTTCGGAATAATACGAGACCAGCTTAGAGAAAATCGATAGGACTTCAAACCGATTTCCTTCATCAATGCCACATCTTCTTTCCAATGATGATAATGGTCGCAGGAAGTATGGCAATCATCTCCATTTTTTATTCTTTTGGATGGCGCCACATCCCAAATACTTGGCGTTCTTCCATCCTCATTCCAGGCTCCCTCTATCTGCGGTGCGGCAGAAGCTGCGCCCCACAAGAAATTTTCATTAAATACATTCAACATGGTTCACTCCTTCTATATAGACTATTATTTCACATCAAATTCATCCAACCAAAGTGTAGATTCTATGTTTATAAAGTACTTGATTCATCTTAATCAGTAATGTAATATTTTCTTTAGAATTGTAATTTATTCTTTTGAGGAGGTGCTCTACCATGAATTACAAGGATTATTGTCAAATATTATTTGCAGCCCAGAATATTCCTGTTGCATATTACAAAAACAACAAGTGCGAAGTCTGCTATGGATATCCATCCTACCTTGCTCCTAATCCTGGTTTTTATGAAGAATTAGCATCCTCGGGTCAAAATATAGTTTCTTCCTTATTTACTGATGATGGATATTACGGCTTGATTCAGCTTAATACCAAATACCCTTCTTCCATTTTAATAGGACCCGTTTTTTCTACTAATCTATCAGAAAAAAACATTCGTAATTTTATGCATGTACACAGTATTTCTCTGGAATACAAAGAAAATGTAGTGGAATATATTAATCATTTATCACATTATAGCTATTATCAGTTTTCCAATATATTGGCCTTAGCTTTTTTCGCTATATATAAGAAAAAGCCAGAACTTGAAGATTTATACTCCATAAATGATTCAACCATAAAAACACAAATGGCAAAAAAAGTATCTGAATCTTACTATGCAGCGCGGGAAGAGCAAAACATTCATGGAACATACATTTTAGAGCAGCAGATATTAAACTATGTAAAAAGCGGGAATGTGGCACAGTTGGAAAAATTCTTATTAGAAACTGTTAAAAACCAGCCATTATCAGAAGGTTTAGTCGGAGATACACCTCTTCGTCAAGCTAAAAACATTTTTCTGGGGCAGGTTGCAACCATCGGAAAGTTTGCGGCCATACCAGCCGGACTTGATATAGAATTAACATATCAACTTATTGATCAATATTCCCTCGAATGTGAAAGGCTTCAAAACATTGCAGATATTACTGCTCTGCAATACAATATGTTAATTGACTTCACCAAACGAATCTCAGAGAAAATAGTCCCTTCCGGTTTAAGCAAAGAAATATATTCTTGTATACAGTATGTGAACGGTCATGTGAACGAGAATATCTCTGTAACTGATGTTAGTAACTATATTTACAGAAGTCGTTCCTACACTCTATCTCATTTCAAAGAAGAACTCGGATTTAACCTCGGTGAATATATTATTCATGCCAAAATACAGGAAGCCAAAAGTCTACTTGCATTTACTGATAAATCATTAAGTGAAATAAGTCATCATCTATGCTTTTCAAGCCAATCTTATTTTCAAAATGTTTTCAAAAAAGTCACCGGTGAAACTCCTTTATCTTATAGAAAAAAAACACAGAAGTAATGCTCTTACTTCTGTGTTATTTTCTATTTGTTTCAGCTTGCTCTTCTCTTTTCTATTTCAGCTTTCATTTGAGGTAGTTTTTCTTCCAGGTCAAAGCCTCTAAATATGATATACATCAATAAATTTATAAATATCGGAAATACATTTGCAAATCCATATATAGAATATCGCATAGAAGCTGTAGCAACTTCAAGAGAGGCGTCATAGGCACCAAGCACTAAAAAAATTGATAAGATAACTGAACCTATTCCTGAACCAACTTTGGATCCAAATCCTACAGCTCCCGATGATATTGCAAGTAGCTTTTTATCATACTTATATTCATTATAATCTACAGCCATTCCAAGAAGAACTCCATATAAGCACATAAGTGGCATCATCATAGTGCTTGAAATCACCCCTGTAATCACATACATTACAATATTTGCAGGTGCAAAACATCGAATAATCATCGCACCAATAGTTCCTAGTAATCCTAAATCTATAGCTCCCTTTACACCAAGCTTTTCAATAATAGGCTTAGAAATTGCAAAGCCAATTACCGTTCCCATCAGTCCGAAGCCACCCACTATGGCCACCAAATTATCATTTCCAAATATCCACTTGCAATAGTATGTATTAGCTGCAGCTGATATTGCATTTGTAACGCTGGTAATAACATTAAACAATAATACTATTACCCAATATTTACTGGCAAAAAGCATTTTCACAGCATCCTTAAAAGGCACTTTCTCTTCTTCGTCTTCTGTACTTTTTTCAATATTTGCCATATTCATAACAGCTCTATTACCATTAATACTGCATATCATCAATGCCAACAGAACAACCAATGCAACAATAACGCCAAACTTAATCCATGCATTTTGATTACCACCCAACAGATTAGTAATTGGAATAATGGCAATTGACATTATTATTCCTGCAATATATGAACCAATTGCTCGAAAAATTCCCATACTAGATCTCTCTTGCTGGCTCTGAGTTCGGATAACCATAGTTGCTGCAAAAGGCGTAGATATAAGTGTATAAAAAACTGCAGTCAATAAAATATTAGTAATAGTAACATACGCAAATGCAGCAACCTGATTAATATCCTTTGGCACCGTAAATAAGAGAATAATTGTAATAGCAGCCGGTACCATCATACGTTTCATCCATTTGTAGAATTTCTCATTGCCACCTTTGGACTGTTCAACCACATTTCCAAACCATATATCGGTAATGGCATCAATGACCTTAGCGATTCCCATTGCTATACCAACTCCGCCTACAGCCAGTCCAACCTTATCTGTGTAGAAATATGTTAACTGACCTACTAAATTGCCAATTAATGCCAAACCAAATTGGCCTAACATATCTGCAAAATAATCAAATCCCCCTAATACTTTCTGTATGCCATCTCTGTCGACACCAAGCTCTTTCTTTTTTCCCATAATAGCCTCCTTCTTAAAATACTATATATTATAAATATCATCCAAAGAAGGATTATTATTGTAAAATAGTTCCTCGCGGTGTAATTTAATCCTTTGAGTTATATAAGCCTTTTCTACTTTTCTTACATACAAAAAATGGATGCATCCATCAACTGAAAGCATCCATTTCAAATTACATATTTATTCTAATATTAAACTTCAACAGCCTTGATAAGGTTTGTTGTACCGGAAATTCCAACAGGAACTCCAGCTGTAAGCACTGCCACATCACCCTCTTTTACAAGATGAGCGGCCTTGGATCTCTCCAATGCATGGTCAAATAATTTCTCAGCGTCATCCTGCTCTTCTACAAGAATCGGTGTAACGCCCCAGCACATTCCCATCTGGCGCCATACCTGCTCATCAATACATCCAGCAATAATAGGTGAAGCCGGACGATATTTATTAATCATCTGTGCTGTTCTACCAGACTTTGTTACAGTTACGATTGCTGTAGCATTTAAGTCAGCAGCAAGAAGACATGTTGAATGTGAAACCGCATCTGTAATATTTGGCTTAACATCCTCTCTCTGCTGTAATCTGTGTGTATAGTTAATGTCCTGCTCAATTCTCTTGGCAATTCTATCCATTGTCTTTACTGCATCAACAGGATACTTACCAGCAGCAGACTCACCTGAAAGCATGATTGCAGAAGTACCGTCATAAATAGCATTTGCCACATCAGCAACCTCAGCTCTTGTTGGTCTTGGATGGCTCATCATAGAATCAAGCATCTGAGTTGCAGTAATTACAATCTTGCCTGCCTGGTATACCTTCTTAATGAGCATCTTCTGAATAACTGGAACTTCCTCCATTGGAACTTCAACGCCCATGTCACCACGAGCAACCATTACACCATCAGATACTGCAATAATATCATCAATATTTTCAATACCCTGATTGTTCTCAATCTTGGCAATAATCTTGATTTTCTCTCCGCCGTACTCATTTAACACATCACGAATTGCCATAATATCGTCAGCTGTTCTTGTAAATGATGCAGCAACGAAATCGAATCCTTCCTGAACTGCGAAGATCAAATCCTTCTTATCCTTAGGGCTGATAAATTCCATTGAAAGGTTGGCATTTGGCACATTTACACCCTTCTTATTGGAAATCTTACCACCATTTAACACCTTACATACGATATCCTTGCCATGAACATCAGTGACAATCATCTCAATCAAACCGTCATCAATAAGGATATGTGTACCTGCGTGTACATCCTCTGTCAAATCCTCATAGCTGACAGCAACTTTGGTCTCATCGCCAATTACATCCTGATCTGTTGTAAGTGTAAATGTCTGACCTTCCTCCAAAACTACAGATTCATTTTCAAAAGTTCTAAGACGGATTTCAGGTCCCTTTGTATCAAGAAGAGCTGCAACTGGAAGATTTAACTCTTCTCTCAGCTTCTTCAATGTATTAAACTTATTTCTCTGCTCATCATGCTCACCATGTGAGAAGTTAAATCTAGCAACATTCATTCCTGCAAGCATAAGCTTACGCATTACCTCTTCACCTTCACTGGCTGGTCCAAGTGTACATACAATCTTGGTTTTTCTTCTATAATCACCCATATGATTCTCTCCTCTTCTCTAATCTCTATTCTTTCTCAACCGTAGAATTATACACTATTTTTATTAAACATAAAATAAGATTATCTGCAATTATTTTATACTGTTTTAGGCATATTTTACAGAAGAATTTGTCTACATTGGTGAAAAATATTTAAACAAAACTACAAAAATGAAAACATTTGCCCCAAAAAGCATAACCGCTTTTTTATTATATTTTGGTAAATATATTATTTATCAAAAGACTAACTATTAAAGAAAGTCAATAAAAATGTTTTAAAACAGAAATGTTTTGAATATAGCGGCGGTGACTATATCATCGCAATCAGTACATTGAAAATTGCATGACAAATAGAGCATCAAGTAATGGTGCTCT
>JAGBNK010000021.1 GCA_017634455.1 Lachnospiraceae bacterium | reverse complement strand
GTATATGCGAGAGGATGGCTTAACTACTACGGTATAGCAAGCATGAAGAACAACATAGACGAAATCAATGGATGGCTCTATCACAGAATACGTATGTGTATATGGAAACAATGGAAGAAGCCCAAGACAAAGGTGCGAAATCTGATTAAGATGGGCGTGCCCAAGGACTTGGCGTACATGGCTGGTAACAGTCGGCGCGGTTATTGGTTTACCACGCATACAGTCGCAGTCAATATGGCTATGACAAAAGAAAGACTGATAAACAGTGGCTTTTATGATTTAGCCACGGCCTATCAGTCTGTGCACGTCAACTATTGAAAGCGCCGTATACCGAATGGTACGTACGGTGCTGTGAGAGGACGGGAGCTAATCACTCCCTCCTACTCGATTAAGGATTATTATGAAGAAGCTAGATTTATATTATATTGATTTAAAATACATAAGAGATTTGTCACATACTGATGATAATGTGATGTCTATTTCACCACAGAGAGGAAAGCAAAATCGTCCGTTTGTGGGCGTTGTAGTACTTATGAATGGACGCAAATATTGTATTCCGCTCACATCACCAAAGGATAAATTTAGGAATAAGAAGAGCCAAGTGGATTTTATCAAAGTATTTGATGAAGAGCGAAGAGATGAAAATGGCCAGTTCAAGCTAATTGGAGTTCTCAATATCAACAATATGATTCCAGTCGATGAGCGTTATATTAAGAAGGTGAATCTTGCAGTTCTAAGCAATGATAAACCTGATCTTGCAGCTAAAAAGCGACTTATGCAAAAGCAGATAAAGTGGTGCAGAAATCATATTGACACAATTGAGAATCGTGCCAACAAGGTATACGATATGGTTGTGAATCATCCAGACAAAAATCATAATCTTGTAAAGAGAAGTTCCAAGTTTGATAAACTTGAAACACTACTAGACAAACTACTTAAGAAAGATTAAAAGTAGAGAATTTATGTCTATAAAATGTCTACCAAAACCTCAAAAAAGTTGTGGACGACATGGAATAATTAGAAAAGATATACCATATATGCTGAAAATTAGATTTTATAGACTCAATATATAGTAGTCGGTATAGAGCTTGAGTGACGGGTGTTGTCCTAAGGCAAACCAACTTTTACAAAAAGGCAAAGCATATGAGGCATCAAGAACTGAAAATAATCAAGAAAGTGATATACAATAGTAAAGAATTGTGTTGAGAAATAAGAGAGGTTACGGATATAGTAGACTTAAGATTTACTATGTATGTATTAGGGAGGAAAAGTAAATATGCAAGTGTTTAATCCGTATTTACCAAGCTATGAATACGTGCCGGACGGAGAACCTCACGTATTTGGCGACAGATTGTATGTGTTTGGGTCTCATGACAGATTTGGTGGAAAGAAATTCTGTATTAATGATTACGTGGCATGGTCAGCACCTATTGATAACCTGGCTGATTGGAGATATGAGGGCGTAATATACAAGAAGATTCAGGATGTAGACAATGCCGATGGTAAGAAACCAATGTATGCACCTGATGTGGCCCAGGGGCTTGATGGCAGATATTATCTGTATTATGGTTTGGAAAATGATAACAAGATCGGTGTTGCAGTATGTGATACTCCGGCAGGTCAGTATGAGTTCGTAGGGTGCGTACATGATAAGGATGGAAATGCATGGGGGCGCAGACCTCAGGATTTCATGCCTTTTGATCCGGGTATTATTGTGGATGAAGGCAGAGTATATCTCTATGCAGGTCAGGGCCCTATGATGCCGAAGCTTGCTCAAAAAGAGTATGATAGGCGTTTTAGAGACAGTGCATATTTTGTTGAACTTGAGGCTGATATGCTCACCATGAAAGAAGAGCCACGCCGATTGTTGCCGAACATGTTAGATTCAGAGGGAACAGGCTTCGAGGGCCATGAATTCTTTGAGGCTAATTCTATCAGAAAGTTTGATGGCAAATATTATTTCATATATTCTACCGTACAGAGTCACGAACTGGCATGGGCAGTATCTGACAGACCGGATGGCGGATTTGTATATGGCGGTATACTGACATCCAATGGTGATGTGGGAGCAAATGGTTTCACAAAGCAGATGGGATTTACTTCCGCTTTGGGAAAAGAGGCCAAAAATTACATCGGAAATAATCATGGTAGCGTGGTGCATATTGGTGATAAATATTATGTATTCGGTCATAGACAGACCTCTCGTAGTATGTTCTCACGTCAGGGTTATGCTGAGGAGATACAGTTCCATGATGGAAAATTTGAATATGCTGAACTTACCAGTTGTGGATTGAATGGAGGTCCGCTTGATGGAATTGGAGAATATGAAGCCAGAATAGCATGTCATTTGTATTCTGCTATGGGACCAACATGGTCTGCTCATCCTATGATACAGAACAAGAAGCATCCGGCATTTATGCAGGATGGCCCTGACAGGGAAGATAATCCGAATCAGTATGTGCAGAATATGCGTGATGGTGCAGTAGCCGGATTTAGATATTTTGATTTTGATAATTTCCTGCCTGTTAGTATTAGTGTGCAGGTGCGTGGTAAGGCAAAAGGTTCTCTGAAGGTGTACGATTCAGAGGATAAGAAGAATCTGTTGGCTTCCATTGCTATAGATATGCGTGATAAAAAAGATTGGCAGGATTTCTCTGCGCCTATTAAAGTATCAGGTAAGCGAAGTTCCTTGTATTTTGAATATGAAGGAAAAGGTTATATTGATTTCTTCAAATTTAAACTTGCGTAAAATGTATATGATTTTTAGACTTTATTGTTTGAAAATCAGAGTTTTTTGTATTTGAGCCATGGAATCGGGGCAAAAAAAGATGATAAAGACGAAACGCAAGAAAAACAAGATGATTCTTCAATGACAGATATGAAATAAAACTCTGTTTACAGCGTAGCATAATTATGCTACGCTGCATTTGTGTTATCCCGTTCATCCGGTACAGATTATGTTAATAAGTTGCAGGTAATCCTTGTGGTTGCCTGCAGTTTTATTATGTAGAAATAATGTTGTACCCAATAAAAGTAAAGTTCAGTTGGAAATCAGAAGAGGTGCGTAAAAAATACTTCACTTTACTACGTTAAAAGGATATAGTATGTATATATGTTTTTGTTAGAGAACATAAAGCGTTAACATGTATTATTAATGAGAATTATTGGAAGATGAAGTTATTTGCACAATATAAGGGACTGAAAAGAGAAAATTATATATTATTCTTTGGAAGAATCGTTACAAATCTTGGCGCAATGATCTGGCCATTGATGACGATGATACTAAATAAGAAGTTGGGGCTGAATGCTACAGATACAGCCATGTTTAGTATAATGAGTGGAATATTCTTTCTGCCGGCTAATTTGTTAGGTGGAAGAATTGCCGACAAGTTCAATAAGAAAAAGGTAATAATATGTTGCGACATCATATCTATAATTCTGTTTGTGACAAGTGGGTTTATTCCACTTTCACTATTCTCTATGTGCGTCCTTCTCGCTGGAGCATTTTTTCAGACATTAGAAGGGCCTGCATATCAGGCAATGGTTGCAGACATCACACCCCAGGATAAGAGGGAGAAAGCTTTTTCACTTTTGTATTTGGGTGGAAACATAGGATTGATTATATCACCGATAGTGGCGGGACTATTGTTCAATAATTATCTCTGGCTTTGCTTCGTAATAAGCGGAATTTCTATTTCTATATCTACAATTTTGATTGGAGTATTTGTAAAAGACATTGGAGTTTCGGATACAAATGAGCAAGATGTTGAGCAGGATGGTTCAGAAGGCATAAATATCTGGAAAATAATAAGAAACAGTACAACATTGATACTGTTCATAATTGCATTAAGTTTTTATCAGGGAGCATATTCTCAGTTCAGTTATCTTATGCCACTTGATATTACCAAGGCATATCCTGAGAATGGTTCAATTATTTATGGAACCATAACCAGTGTTAACTGTATTATTGTTGTGCTGTTTACACCTATTATAACAATGGCAATGGAAAAGGTTACCATGACCAAGAAATATACACTGGGAATAATTTTTCAGGCTCTGAGTTTTGTGGCTTTTTTGCTTTCTTTTGGGGTTATAGCCGGATATTATGTTTCTATAACTCTTTTTACTGTGGGCGAGATATTAACAACAATAGTTATTGGGGCATATCTTTCAGAAAGAGTTCCTGCAAACTTCCGTGGAAGAATCTATGGGGTGACAAATTTTGCATCTGCTTTTATGAGCGGAACAGTAGAGTGGGGGAGCGGAAGACTTTTTGATGAATATGGTCCTAAATATGCTTGGGCATTTTCTATTGGAATGACAATGGTGGCAGTTATTGCTTCTTGTGTACTTATATATACTGACCGGAAAGAGTTCAGTAATCTATATACTGAAGTAAAGGATTGAATTGTAATAATTATTGCCCATAGGAACATATGTGGCAATAATTATTACAATAACTAATATATATTAATTGCTTCTTATGATTTCAGCAGCTTTTACCAGATTTATAAGGCTGGCTTTAGTTTCTGTTTCTCCTCTTGTTTTCAGTCCACAATCAGGATTTACCCACAGCTTATTATCATCTATGCGATTTCTCATGGCATTAAGAGCGCTTACTATTTCATCAACAGAAGGAATGCGAGGGCTGTGAATATCATACACTCCAGGACCTACCTCTGTTTGGAAATTATTTTCCTTCAACGAATCAAGAATCTGCAAATCAGAGCGTGAAGCTTCAAATGTAATAACATCAGCATCCATTGCGTCGATTGCTGGAATTATATCAGTAAACTCGCTGTAGCACATATGAGTATGAATCTGTGTTTCCGGTTTTACCTGGCTATGGACAAGTCTGAATGCAGGAATAGCCCAGTCGAGATATTCGCTGTACCAATCAGATTTGCGCAGTGGAAGCTTCTCTCTGAGAGCTGCTTCATCAATTTGAATTATATTGATTCCATTGGCTTCCAAATCAAGCACCTCATCTCTAATTGCCAGAGCTATCTGAAGAGTGCTTTCCTTGATGGAGATATCCTCTCTAGGGAAGGACCAGTTCAGGATGGTCACAGGACCTGTCAACATTCCCTTTACTGGTTTTGTGGTACAGCTCTTGGCATATTTCGACCATGATACAGTTATTGATTCTTTTTGTGATACATCTCCCCATATAATTGGTGGCTTGACGCATCTGGTGCCATAGGATTGAACCCATGCCTTTTCTGTAAATATGTAGCCTGAGAGATTCTCTCCGAAGTACTCAACCATGTCATTTCTTTCATATTCTCCGTGGACTAATACATCCAATCCGATTTCTTCCTGTAATTTGATGCAATCAGCAATCTTTTGCTTGTTAAATGATTCATATTCTTCTGCGGAAATCAGTCCTTTACGGAAATTCTGTCGGTTGAGTCTCACATCTCTGGTCTGTGGAAATGATCCAATGGTTGTTGTTGGAAATAGTGGAAGCCCCAACTTCTCCTTTTGGATTATTTCTCTTTCGTGGAATTCAGGAAGTCTTGTATAATCCGAATCTGAAATATTTGCAACCCTTTTCTGTACTGCTTCATCTGTACTATTTATACGACCGCAAAACAGCTGCTTATTAGCGGTAAATTCAGCGCTCTCACTAATATCTCCTGTCTGGGATAAATCCCAAAGTTTTGCCAGCTCATGTAACTCCTGAAGCTTCTCCGCTGCAAATGCCAGATGCTTGCGATAATCCTGGGACAATGCAACTTCATTTTCCAGAGTGTATGGAACATGCAATAGAGAACATGATGTTGTAAGAACGGTTTCTATATTAAGTGCATGGAGTTCATCTAATATTTCAAGAGTCTTGGAATAATTATTTCTCCAGATATTTTTGCCGTTTATAAGTCCTGCAAAGAGGATTTTATCTTGAGGGAAACCATTTTCTCTTACAAGCTCGAGAGTCTTTCTGCCTTCGATAAAGTCCAGGCCGATTCCGTCGAAATCCAGACTTATAAGCTTTGAATAAATATCTCTTACATCTCCGAAGTATGTCTGAAGCAGAACTTTTAATCCCTGCTTATTATTTAACAGGTAATCATATATCTGGTTGAAAAGTTCTAAGTCCTCTTTGGTCAAATCCTTGACAAGGGCAGGTTCATCAATTTGAATCCACTGTGCTCCTGCAGATGATAATTTGTCAAAAAGCTCGGCATATGAACTGATTAATGGTTGCACAAAATCCTTGTAGGTCTTGTGGCCGGTATATCTGGCCAGCTTCAGGAGAGTAAATGGGCCGACAATATCAACCTTGGTATCAACTCCCAAAGATTTAGCTTCTGTAAATTCATTGACTGGCTTGTTTCCATTTAACTTAATCTCAGTATTATCATCTATTTCTGGAACAATATAATGGTAATTGGTATTGAACCATTTCTTCATGGCAAGAGCTTTGACATTTCCCTTATCACCCTGATATCCTCTGGCCATGGCATAGAATGTCTCTATATCGGAAAGCTCAAGCTCCTTGTATCTGGGTGGGATGATATTGAATAGATATGCTACGTCCAATACATTGTCATAAAGTGAGAAATCATTTGACGATATATAATCGATGCCTGCACTTTTCTGATTTAAGAGATTTTCCTTTCTGATTTCTGCAGCAGTTTGTAATAATTCGACTTCTGTAATTTCTGATCTGAAGAACTTCTCAGAGGCGAATTTCAATTCTCTGTTTTTCCCTATTCTTGGGTAACCAATAACTGATGTTTTCATAATCTGACTCCTTTTTCTTTTTTATACTTCAATATGATTTAGAAGTATAAGGCTGAGAGGCAGCTCAGGTAAAATATAAAAAACAAGGTCTTATCCATAGATAAAATCTATGATATAATTAGAATGCGCGATAATAAACTATGGTTATAGTCGGTTATCAGAAATGCTTATAGTAAAGAATCTTATCACAGAACTGAATTGGGAATTAGAGAAAGGAAGCGTAACATATGACACTTAAACAGCTTAGATATATTACTGTTGTAGCAGAAACCGGCAACATTACTGAGGCAGCCAAAAAGCTATTCATTGCCCAGCCCAGTCTGACTGCCTCTATTCAGGAACTGGAGAAGGAGTATGACATAACTATTTTTCATAGATCCAAGAGAGGAATCGAGATTACACCTGATGGAGAAGAGTTCTTGGGATATGCGAGACAGGTACTGGAGCAGACTAATCTCATCGAGGAGAGATACAGCAGTGGCAATACAGGTAAACATCGTTTCTCTGTGTCCTCACAGCATTATTCTTTTGTGGTTGAGTCTTTTGTTGAACTTCTAAAGAAGGTCGGCGGGGATAAATATGAATTTCATATGAGAGAAACCGAGACTTATGACATTATCAGAGATGTGGCCAATCTCAGAAGCGAGATAGGGATTCTATATATTAATGAATTTAATGAGACAGTAATCAATAAAACACTGCGGGATAACAATCTGTCATTTACCTCACTTCTCAAAGTCAAGCCTCATGTTTTTATAGGAAGAAAGTCGCCCCTTGCTGGCAAGAAATCCATATCTCTGGAGGATTTGAAGGAATATCCCCGACTTTCATATGAGCAGGGTTCACATAATTCATTTTATTTTTCAGAGGAAATACTGAGTACTGTGGATTCTGACAGGGAAATAATTGTCCGGGACAGAGCAACTTTATTTAACATGCTTATTGGAATGAATGGATATACCATATGTAGCGGTATTATCAGTGAAGAATTAAATGGTCCCAATATTATAGCGAAACCTCTGGAAGTGGAGGATTACATGGACATAGGCTATATTTTGCCCAAAGCCATAAGACCTTCAGCACTTACACTTGATTATATTGATATTTTAAACCGTACTATAAGAGGTCAGGATTTGACTGGAAATAAATGAGATTGAACTCCTTATGTGCAGATGTTATAATTTTAATAGTAATATTTTGAAAAATAATGTGCAATTTATGAGAATAATTTTGCATGCGAGGAGGCTTTTATGAAAACAATATATGGAATTAGTAGAAAAGCAAAAGCCGAAGAATCAGTGATTGAAGCTACTGCAAATATTCAATCACCTATTGGAATTATGTTTTTCTGCGACTATGACCAGCTAGACGATGTTACTAGATTATTAAATGATAAGTATCCGGGAGTACCTACAATGGGAACTGCAGGTACAACTTACTTTAAGGAGACTATTTCAGATTCTAACATTTTGATTGTATGCGCTATTACAGGTGGCGCTACTTTGGATGTTGGTGTTATCAAGAGATTGGCGTCAAGCCCATTGTCTGACTTATATCATTTATCAGACAGTATTAAGAAGGTAAGGGCTGAGCACGACAAGACTGTATGTCTTGAATTGTGCACCAATGATGAGGAGCGTCTGGTTTCTACAATGAATATTGTTCTTGAGAAACATGATATTCCCCTTGTTGGAGGTACGGTATTTGGAACTCCTGCAGGTAAGGTGTCATATGTATCTGTAAATGGAAAGCTCTATGATGATGCCTGTGCATACATGATTATCAAAAATGATTCAGGTAAGGTACATGTATTTAGAGAAAATATTTATGATAGAGCTGATGGCAAGGCACATACTGCAACCAAGGTTAACCTGGCCAAGAAGGAATTGATTGAACTTGATAACAGACCGGCAGCAGATGTTTATGCTGATGAGACAGGATTGACTAGAGATAAGATTGTAGATAATGTGTTGCAGGCGCCACTTGGTCGTGTTGTTGATGACGAAGTATTTATTTCATCGATGTATGAGGTTACTCCAAGTGGTTCGTTGATTTGCTACAAGAGAATCAATGAAAATGATCAGATATACACTTTGAAGCTTTTGGATTATAGAGAAATCAACAAGGCTTCAATTGAGCAGATGAGAGATATGTGTGGAAATCCATCCCTTATCTTCTCTGTAAACTGTATCTATAGATATTTGTTGTTCCAGAATGAGAATTATCTATCAGATTTCTTGAAGGGTATGTCACAGTGTGGACCATATTTAGGTTATATTGGTGGCGGCGAGCAGTATAAACATCAGCATGTAAATCAGACTATGGTTTGCGCAATATTTGAGTAGGAGGTATACCGATGTTTGGAAGAAAGAAGAAAGAAGTATTGCCGGTAGAAACTACTTCAAATGTAATGGAAAAAGAAACAAAATCTCTTGAAAAGAAATTAGAGCCGGTATTGGTTTCAGGAGAATATATTTTAGAGCAGAAGAACAGATTACAGCAGGAAGAGTTGGAGACAACTGCAGCCCTTAATACAATTCATTCGTCATTTGAAACTGTAAGAGAGCAATCTCAGGAAATATCTGAATCCATGAATGTGTTCAGAGAGCAGTTTAGAGAGGTTGAAGATATTACAGGCAGATTTGAGCAGATTATTGAGAAGATGAATGATACTGCAGAGGAAACACATACCAGCATTGAAAATGTCCGTACTTCATCTCAGACGGTGGAGAAAACCATTGGTGCTTTGGAGGAAGTGTTCAAGGAGTTCCAGAAGAGCTTTATAGATATTTCTGAGAAGGTTAATCAGATAAATGGTATTGCTAACCAGACTAATCTGTTGGCATTAAATGCCAGCATCGAGGCTGCAAGAGCTGGTGAAGTTGGTAAAGGTTTTGCCGTTGTTGCTGAGCAGGTAAATGAACTCTCTACAGATATCAAGAGCCTGGTTGCATCAATTGGTGATTCAATGGATCAGTTGGATACCAACAACAACCGCCTCATGGATTCTATTGATCATACTCGTGGAGCTATGAGCGAGTCTATGGAACATGTAAATGAGACGGAGGAGGTTGTAAATAATATCCGCGCGGTAGCAGGAGAGATTGGTGAAGGCAACAATGAGATGGATGATGTTATTTCTCAGTGCAGAGATAACTTACAATCTATTTCAGATACAATTGACCAGTCACAGGTTTATTATGAGGAAGTGGAAAATAATATTGACAAGATGACTCGTGATATTACCCGAAAGGGATTTATCTTCGAGGATCTGTCTAATATTCTGGAACAGTTCCCACCTATGATAGAGAATATCAAGAAATAATCGGCTATTTTATAATTACATAATTAAATAGTAGAAATATTGACCATATGATATAATATAGGCTGTCGTCTTAATGGCGACAGCTTTTTTAATTGGTATTTTTAAATTCACGGGCATAAATATTTGCCTGAAAAATATATAGGGATTATAAATACTGATATAGAGATTATGAGTATTGATATAGAGAGGTAAATTGGAGTTGGATAATAAGCAAGAGGATTACGCACCACATGGTATAGCGCTGCTTCCAATAGTGGTTTTTCTGGTGCTTTATTTAGGATTTGGAATATATTTTACATATGTGAAGCCGGTTGAGGGACAGATGGGATTCTATGTTATGTCCACTGTTGTAGCATTTGGCTTTGCTCTTATAGTAGCATTTCTGCAAAACAGAAGTCTCAAGTTTGATGAGAAAATTCATATATGTGCTCAGGGCATAGGGGATGACAACATTACAATTATGATGTTTATTTTTCTTATGGCAGGAGCTTTTAGCGGTATTGCCAAGGAGGCAGGAGCAGTGGAAAGTACTGCTAACTTACTGCTAAATATTATTCCTGGCAGATTTGCAATTCCTGGAATGTTTCTGGTGGCATGCCTGATTTCCATGTCTATGGGAACATCCGTAGGTACAATTACAGTGCTGGTTCCTATTGCAGTATCAGTTGCCAAAACAGGAGATTTCAGTTTGCCATTGTGCGTGGGAACTGTAGTAGGCGGAGCTATGTTTGGAGATAATCTGTCATTTATCTCAGATACTACCATTGCTGCTACCAAGACACAGGGTGTGCAAATGAAGGACAAGTTCAGAGCAAATCTGAAAATTGCTTTGCCTGCAGCTGCAGTTACACTTGTTATACTTGTGATAAATGCCATAAATGGTGGCACTAATGAGCTGGGACATTACGATTATAATTTCTGGCTGGCTCTGCCATATTTTGCAGTATTTATTATGGCCTTGTTTGGGTTAAATGTATTTGCTGTACTTGGAGCTGGAATGGGAATGTTTTTCATAAATGGAATACTAACAGGCCATCTTACATTTGCAGAAGCATTTACATCTATGGGGACAGGTACCACAGGCATGTTTGAGACGATGATAGTTACTATTTTGGTTTCTGCAATAAGTGCCCTTATGGAAGTTCATGGAGGATTTGCTGCGATTCTATTATTTATCAGAAATCATTTCCATGGCCGAAAGGGCGGAATGCTTGGAATTGGAATCCTGACAGCTTTTATGGATATAGCCACTGCCAATAACACAGTTGCGATTGTGGTTGCAGCACCTATTGCCAAGACAGTGTCAGAAGAGTATGGAATCAAACCGGAGAAAACAGCATCGCTGCTGGATACATGTTCCTGCGTGGCTCAGGGAATCATTCCATATGGAGCCCAGGTTTTGATTGCGGCGAGTCTGTCAGGTATCAGCAGTGTATCAATTATGAAATATTTGTATTATCCATATCTGCTGTTTGTGTGCGTAATGCTTTCAATATTTTTGGATGGGGAATCCAAGGCAAAACGCCAGATGGATTGAGAATAGATAATTGAGAATAGAAAAAACGGCTAGACTGTATAGATTAAATACGACGGGACAGTATAGATTAAACACGACTTGCAGGTATAAATGAAATACAACAGGTAAGTATAAAATAGTAGAAATAGAATAAAATAAACAGAAAAAATAAAATAAATAAAAAAAGAAATAGAAGAGGATTAGTTATGGGTTATACAGGCGCGGCATATATTGTATGTTTCCTGCTTTTGACTATGGTGCTATACCAGTTGACTCCGAAGAAATACAGATGGGTTGTATTCCTTCTCATGAGCATACTTCATTTTGCATCTTATGAAGTGAGAAATATTGGAATAGTTCTATTGGTTACAGGACTGGCTTGGTTTGATGGATTGATTATGGGAGTTATCAAGCAGCTTCAAGCTAAAAAGCCTACAGATGGATTATCAAAAGAAGAAAAGAAGAAGAAAAAGGCCAGAGATTTATTGGTACAGAAGGTAGTGGTAACTCTTGGAGTGCTATCAGTTTTGGGCACTTTGTTTATGAGCAAGTACTATACCTTTGTGGCGGACAATATTAATCTGCTTATGTATCTCAAGGGCAAGCCTATGCCAATGCCTGGAATTCAGGTTATGACTGCAGTGGGATTGTCATACTTCGTGTTGCAGTCAGTGGCATATATGGTCGATGTGTACTGGGATAAGGTGGATGTACAGCGCAATCCCTTCAAGATTTTGATGTATCTCACTTTTTTCCCTACATTGGTGCAGGGACCGATTGCATTAATGAGAGATATGCAGGGAACTTTATTTGCTGGAGAGTCTCTTAAGTTGGAAAATATTGAGCGCGGATACATTAGAATTATATGGGGTGCATTTAAAAAGATTGTGGTGGCAGATAGAATATCTGTGGCTGTTAATTCTCTGTATGATGTGTCAGCACCAAAAACTGGTATGTACATAGCGGCAGCAGCAATATTTTTCACAATTCAAGAATATATGGACTTTTCGGGATGCGTTGATATTGCTATAGGTAGTGCAGAAATATTTGGCATTGTATTGCCGGAAAACTTCCGACAGCCTTTTGTTTCGAGAAATGCTTCCGAGTTCTGGCGCAGATGGCATATTACGTTGGGAACATTTTTTAAAACATATTTATTCTATCCGGTTTCATTATCTAAGCTTACTAAGAAATGGAACAAGTTCGGCAAGAAGAAATTAAATCCATACGGTACAAGATTAGGGGCTATGGCCATAGCTTTGCTTCCTGTATGGTTATGCAATGGTATCTGGCATGGACCGAAGTGGACATATATTTTCTATGGAATTTACTATTTCATAATTATAATGATTGAACTGGCTTTGGAACCTATGTGGGCCAAGGTTAGAAGCGTGATGCATCTGGATGATGATGCGAAAGTTGTAGTATTTCTCCAGATTGCCAAGACATGGATTGTGATTTTTGTGGGAGAGATGCTATTTAGAGCAGATACGCTGGCAGAGGGATTTGCAATGCTTGGCAGACTCTTCGTGGATTTCAGATTGAGCAGTATCTGGGATGGCGGCTTCCTGGAAATTGGAATTGGAGCAGGAGATTACAAGGCTATAGTTCTTGGAATTATTTTGGTGACAATTGTTGGCGCTATGAAAGAGCGAGGAATAGATGTGAGAACCAAGATTATGAATGCCAAGCTTCCAGTCCGCTGGGCTGTGGTAATTGGACTTATGGTTCTTGTGATTATATTGGGACAGTATGGCCCAGGTTACAGAAAAATAGATTTTATTTATGCAGGATTTTAATATGAGAGAAGATACTTTGAAAAAGAAAATAATACGCCTAGCATTATTCCTGTGCACCTTTTTGATTGTACTTGTAATTTTGTCTGCTATCTTTGATGTACTGAGAAGTCAGAATCCTGAGTATGTCTCAGAGGTTGATACAGGTCTTTGGCTTTCTTTGAATGAACCGTCTGATACGGTGGATATAATGATTGTGGGGGACAGCGAGACTCTCAGTATGATACAGCCTAGACAGTTTTATGCTGATACAGGTAGCACTGCTTATATTGCAGGTGGCGCTGGGCAGGCTGTAGCAGAATGTTATTATACTTTGAAATATTTATATCGGGATCAGAGTCCGAAGCTTATTATACTGGAGTCGAACCTTCTGACAGAGCCTTTTAGAAAGAGTGAGTATTATACTTCAATTAGAAATATCACTGAATATTATTTGCCAATTTTTAGAACTCATAATGTATGGGGATATCTGGCGGGCAACAGTATTCCTTGGCGAAAATCTGATAAGGGTTGGATTAGCAGAAATAATATTATTCCTGGGGTTAATTCTGATTATATGTCGCCGGATTTGCATCCGGAGGTTTATGAGATTCCGGCGATTCGTAAGTACTACATTTCTCAAATCAAGAAATTGTGTGAGGAAAATGGAAGTGAACTTCTGGTTGTTACAATGCCTAGTGCTAGAAACTTTAACTATTCAAAGCTTACAGCATTGCAGCAGGAGTTTGAACAGCAGAATATCTCATATCTGGATTTGAATACCAGAAATGATGAGATTGGAATTGACTGGACTGTGGATACAGCTGATGAGGGTGATCATATTAATGACACGGGTATGCTTAAGGTTATGCCTTATCTGGAGCAGTATTTGGAGGAGAATTACGATTTGCCGGATCACAGAGGGGATGCGGCTTACGACAGTTGGTACCCGGTAGAACAGTAAGGCTACCATAATTGGGCTACCAAATCGGGCTATAGATGGCATTTGGGTAGCCCAATTAATATAGATTAATAAGTGAAAGAAGTAATGTGGCTACCAAATCAAAGAAAAAAGGAGATTTGGTAGCCTTCTTTATATTTAAGAATAAAATCAGAAAAACAATTCCTTGAAATTGTAAATTATATGTGGCTAAAAGGTGTGAAATGTGTATAATAGGAACAGAATGTTTTTTTTAAAGAGGAGGATGAAATGAACGAAAAAAACAAAGACGGCATTCGCGATGCCAAGAGCCTTGGACGAGGCAAAATGTTTATTTTGGGACTGCAGCATATGTTCGCTATGTTTGGAGCGACTATTTTGGTTCCAATTTTAGTAATGGGATATTTCAGTGATGCCTGTGGGGAGCCGATTACAAGAGGTCTTACTGTTTCTGTTACATTATTCTGTGCCGGTGTGGGTACACTTATTTTCCATTTATGTTCTAAATTTAAAGTGCCAGCTTTTCTTGGCTCATCATTTGCTTATCTCGGTGGATTTAGTACAATTGCAAATTTGAATTCTGGTATGTATGCCAATATGGATGTTAATACCAAGGCTGCTTATGCTTGTGGTGGTATTGTTGTGGCAGGCTGCTTGTATTTCATCCTTGCAGCTATTATTAAGCTTGTTGGTGTCAATAGAGTAATGAAGTTCTTGCCACCAGTTGTGACAGGACCAATCATTATCTGCATCGGTTTATCACTTGCACCTTCAGCTATCAGCAATGCATCAACTAACTGGTTGCTTGCAATTATTGCCCTTGTAGTAATTATCATTTTCAACATCTGGGGCAAGGGAATGTTCAAGATTATTCCAATATTGATGGGTGTTGTAATCTCTTATGTATGTGCAATCATCTTCAATGCATGCGGTATGACAAATGCAGATGGTTCTGCAATTCTTGATTTCTCATCTGTAGCAACAGCAGCATTTGTTGGTGTTCCACATTTCCAGCTTGCTAAGTTTGACATTACAGCAATTCTTGTTATGGCACCTATCGCTCTTGCAACAATGATGGAGCATATCGGTGATATGTCTGCTATCTCTGCAACAGTTGGTGAGAACTACTTGGAGAGCCCAGGACTTCACCGCACACTTATCGGTGATGGTTTGGCAACAGCTTTTGCTGGTATGCTTGGTGGCCCTGCTAATACAACATACGGCGAGAATACAGGTGTTCTTGAGCTTTCGAAGGTATACGATCCAGCAGTAGTTCGTCTTGCAGCTTGCTTCGCAATCGTGCTTTCATTTATTCCTAAGTTCTCTGATATTATTGCTACAATGCCAAGCGCAATTATTGGTGGTGTATCATTCATGCTTTACGGTATGATTTCTGCTATCGGTGTGAGAAATGTTGTTGAGAACAAGGTTGATTTGACAAAGTCTAGAAATCTTATTATCGCTGGTGTAATCTTCGTATGCGGTTTGGGATTCTCTGATGGAATCACATTTACAGTAGCTGGTACATCAATTACACTTACAGCTCTTGCGATTGCAGCAATCGCTGGTATTGTTCTCAATGCAATTTTGCCAGGAAATGATTATGAGTTTGGTAAGAACCCAGCTGGTGATCAGAGCCGTGGAGTTTTTGTAAAAAACAGCGACAATGACTAATGCAAAATTTCGCTTTGCTTTCGGAGCTTTCGCATTGTGTTTTCGTTAGATTATAAATAGAATTAAATAGTAGTCTACATTTTATATGTAGACTGCTATTTTTGTTTTATAAGAAAAATAAGCCTGAAAAATTTGGTTGAGAAATATTTATTGGAGGAGAGGGAAATGGCAGAATTTGCAGGTTTTAAAAAAGGAATTAATTTGGGAGGATGGATATCACAGTTTGATAAATATGACATAGTTCATTTTGATACATTTATCACAGAAGAAGATATAGCTCGAATTGCAGATATGGGATTTGATCATGTGAGAGTTCCAGTGGATTACAATGTGCTGCAGGACGAGGATGGTAATTTGATTGATAGTGGGTTCGATTATCTGTTGAATTGTCGTCAGTGGTGTGAGAATCATGGGTTGAATATGCTAATTGATTTACATGAGTGCTATGGATATTCTTTTGATCCATTGAAGAAGGGAATGGATAGAAGAAAGTTCTTCTATGATGCAGCTTTGCAGGAGAGATTTATGAATCTCTGGAGAGAGATTGCTACAAGATTTGCAGTATATGAGAATCAGGTGGCTTTCGAGCCTCTCAATGAAGTGGTTCTTGAGGATGTGTCTGATGCATGGAATGAGCTGTTGGGCAGATACATACATATGATGCGCGAGATTGTGCCACATGCTTACATTATTGTAGGTGGCGTGCATTACAACAATGTATTAAGCGTACCTCTGTTAAATGTGCCAGTAGATGAGCATATAGTATATAACTTCCACTGCTATGAACCGATGGTATTCACACACCAAGGAGCTTATTGGGTTGAGGGTATGCCACTTGATTTTAGAATATCATATCCTAAGACTTTGAAGGAGTACAGAGATGCAGGAGATGCTCTCTCAGCTGATTTGGCAGGAGCTGTATATAAGGAAGGAATCGGAGAGATTGGCGAGACTTTCTTTGATGATATATTTGCCCCTGCAATTGCCAAGGCCAAGGCTGATGGCGTGTGCTTATACTGCGGCGAGTATGGAGTAATTGACAGAGCTGCTGATGATGACAGACAGCGTTGGATTGCTGATATTGACAAGGCGTTTGACAGATATGGCATAGGCCATGCTCTATGGAACTACAAGGAGAAAGATTTCGGCTATGTGTCATAACTGCATGGATGCATGAATTATGAAAGATAATAGGAAAAATGATGTAAATATATGCCTGAATCGGTTGACAAAAGAAACCTGTATTTATATATTTAATTCAGTGCGCAATATAGATTCTGGAGGTTGGCAGAAATGCCACTTACGGCTTATATATTGCTGAGATTTATATATAAATAGGAGAGGTTGTATTATGAACGACAAGACGAAAAATATTACAGGCATAGGTATGCTTACTGCAGTTGTAATAGTGTTACAGGTTCTTGCAGTTGTGCTTAGACCAACAGGACTTTTTAGTATTTCTTTGGTATTGGTTCCAATTGTTGTAGGAGCTGCACTTTATGGACCAAAGGCTGGAGCTTGGCTGGGATTGGTATTTGGATGTGTAGTTCTGTTAAATGATTCTGCAGCATTCATGGCAATTAGTATACCGGGAACAGTTGCTACAGTATTGGTAAAGGGTGTGTGCTGCGGTTTGGTAGCTGGATGTGTATATAAGCTTATTGAGAGCAAGAATACATTTCTTGCAGTATTGGCAGCAGCTATAGTATGTCCTATTGTAAATACTGGTATTTTTGTAATAGGTTGTAGATTATTCTTCTTTGACACTATTACAGCATGGGCGACAGAGGCAGGAGCAGCATCTGCAGGAGCTTATATAATATTTACACTTATAGGAATCAACTTCCTTATAGAGATGGCGGTAAATATTGTACTTTCATCAGTGATTGTGAGAATTATCGGAATCGGTAAGAAGGCATAGTAGAAATATATAACTTACGATTTATTAACGAGGCATAGCAGAAATATAAATTTTCGGTTTGCCAGGAAGGCAGTGCCGATGAAAAAATGATAGTATTACTTATATGAACATATGAGAATATGATATAGGCGTAAACCTTGATTTTACTGGGGTTGCGCCTATTTTTTGTGCATTTTTACAGAGAGTGGTAAATGTTTTTTATGAAAAGTGTTGACAATGGAGAGCGGTTAGTATAAACTAACTATACAAAGTTAGATAAAGCTAACTGTTGTGGTTTGTTGTTAGTTTTATCATGAAAGTATAAAGGAAATTAATAAAAGGAAAGGCGGTGCTGGTTATGAATTTATCAGACGCAAAAGTAGAAGTTGAATATAAAATAGTAGGAATTGAAACCGGAGATGAAGAGATGGAAGCATTTCTCTTCTCATTGGGATGTTACACTGGAGAGCACATTACAGTGATCTCTCATTTAAAAGGTGGCTGCGTGGTTTCAATCAAAGATGCCAGATATAATTTTGACTCACAGTTAGCTGAGGCTATACAGGTGCAGGAAGCGGCATAATAAATTGATTCGTGTTGTTGATGAGATGATATCACAGTATTAATAATCAAAAATGCTGACAGATAAAGAACACAACATTGGAATAAATATATAATAATAGGAGGAAAAGTCATGAGAATCGCATTAGCAGGTAATCCAAATAGTGGAAAGACAACCATGTATAATGCTTTGACAGGCAAAAATGAAAAAGTTGGCAACTGGGCGGGTGTTACAGTTGACAGAAGAGAAAGTGCAGTGAAGAAGGATTTCACTGGCGGAGAGGAAGTAGTGGTAGTTGATTTGCCAGGTGCATATTCAATGTCACCATATACATCAGAGGAAAGTATCACAAGCTCTTATGTAAAAAATGAGAACCCAGAGGCTATTATTAATATAGTTGATGCAACTAATTTAAGTAGAAGTTTGTTCTTTACAACACAGCTTCTTGAACTTGGAATTCCTGTTGTTGTTGCTTTGAACAAGAGTGATATCAATAAGAAGAAAGAAACTAAGATTGACGTAGAGCAGTTATCAAGCAAGTTAGGCTGCCCTGTTATTCAGACAACATCTATTTCAAATACACACGAGGATTTGGCAAAGGTTGTTGAGGCAGCTGTTGCTTTGAAAGGAAAATCACAGGATGCTCCTTATTCAGAAGGTAATATAGATTTGACTGATAAGAAAGCAGTTGAGGAAGCTGACCGTCAGAGATACGAATTCGTTAACAAGGTAGTTGGCGATGTTGAGACAAGAAAGATTCTGACCAAGGAAAAGACTGGCTGGGATAAGTTTGATGAGATAATCACAATGCCAGTTGTTGGTATTCCACTCTTTGCAGTTATTATGTTCTTAGTATTTTATATTTCACAGACTACAGTTGGTACATGGATTGCTGATTGGTTAGTTGGTTGGATTGAGACATTCCAGGGCTGGGTAGGAAAAATGGTAGCAGATGCAAATCCATTCCTTCAGGCCATTTTGGTAGATGGTATCGTAGGTGGTGTTGGAGCCGTTGTTGGATTCCTTCCACTTGTTATGGTTATGTACTTCCTTATCGCTCTTCTTGAGGATTGCGGTTATATGGCAAGAGCTACAGTAGTATTGGATCCGATCTTTAAGAGAGTAGGTTTGTCTGGTAAGTCAGTTATCCCTATGGTAATTGGTACTGGATGTGGAATCCCTGCTATTATGGCTTGTAGAACAATCAAGAATGAGAGAGAGAAGAGAACTACAGCAATGCTTGCAACATTTATGCCATGTGGAGCTAAGCTTCCAGTTATTGCTCTTTTCGCAGGAGCATTCTTCCCTAATTCAGCATGGATTGGACCTGTTATGTATTTCGTAGGAATTGGACTTATTCTTCTTGGAGCTTTGCTTATAAGAGAAATCACAGGTTCTAAGTTCAGAAAGTCATTCTTTGTAATGGAACTTCCTGAGTACAAGGCTCCAAGCTTAAAGAGAGCATGCATCTCAATGCTTGAGCGTGGTAAAGCTTATATCATCAAGGCTGGTACAATCATCCTTGTATGTAATACAATAGTACAGGTTATGCAGTCATTTACATGGAAGCTTCAGCTTGTAGAAGAGGGAATGGAGCATACTTCAATCCTTGCTTCAATTGCTACACCAATTGCATACATTCTTGTTCCTATCGTTGGTGTTGCTGCTTGGCAGTTGGCTGCTGCAGCTGTTACAGGATTTATTGCTAAGGAAAATGTTGTTGGTACATTGGCAGTATGCTATGGACTTAGCGCATTTATCGATACAGAAGAGTTAGAGCTTGTAGGTAGTGGAAATGTTGTTGCATCAGCAATGGCTATTACAAAGGTTGCAGCTTTAGCTTACCTGATGTTCAACCTCTTTACTCCACCTTGCTTCGCAGCACTTGGTGCTATGAACTCAGAGATGCAGAGTAAGAAGTGGTTGTTTGGAGCTATTTGCTTCCAGCTTGCAACAGGTTATACAATTGCTTACTTTGTATACCAGATTGGTACACTTGTTACAACAGGTGCTCTTGGAGCAGGATTTATTCCAGGACTTGTAATTGTATTATGTAATGTAGCAGTTGTATGCTTCTTGATTTACAATACTAGAAAGAATATTAACGCAGAATATGCTCTTTCAAAATAAGAGTGTAAATGGAGATAGATAAAAACTCCCTTGGTTTTAATAAATGGAGGTGGCCGATATGAAAGGTACTATTGTTTCAATAATAATATTGCTTATAATTGTGGCAATTATTGTATGTGATGTGAGATACATTGCCAAGAAAAAGAAACAGGGTACCTGCATCGGGTGCCCAGAAAGCGGCGGTGGCAAATGTTCTTGCCATTGCAAAGCTGATTAATATGCTATTTGGGATTGATCCACAACTCAATCCTTTTAATAGAATTCCTTTTATTATATAAATACTTTGAATCAGAAATGATGGAGAAAGCGGCAATTATCCGATGTGAATCGGATGGTTGTCTTTTCTTTTTATATGGTAAATGATTATCTGAAACTACTGACCTTGCAAATCTCCTGTTTTTCTGAAGATAAATGAAATATAAATGTATTTTGTAGGTTGTTTTATGGTATTATATTTGAGGTGACTTTTTGACAATAGCATATATAGCGAGGTATGACATCGTGGGCGGATTTTTTGGAGTAGCATCTCATGAAGATGTAGTTTTTGATTTATTTTACGGAACAGATTATCATTCACATCTGGGAACCAGAAGAGCTGGTTTGGCAGTGTATGATGAGGAGAAAGGGTTCGACAGATCTATTCATAATATAGAGAGCTCTAATTTCAGACCAAAGTTTGACAAGGATATCTTGGAAATGAGTGGTACTTTAGGAATTGGATGTATCTCTGATTTTGAGCCACAACCACTTATTGTGAGATCTCATCATGGTAATTATGCCATTACAACTGTGGGCAAAATCAATAATACCAAGGAGATTATTGATGATTTATTTGCCAAGGGCCATTCACATTTCCTGGAGATGAGTGGCGGAGAGATAAATCCTACAGAATTAGTTGCTACGCTGATTAATCAGCAGGGAAGCATTGTGGACGGTATCAGATATGTACAGGATACCATTGAAGGTTCCATGACATTCCTTGTTATGACAAGCAAAGGAATATATGCAGCCAGAGATAAGATGGGTAGAACACCTGTGGTTATAGGTGTAAAGGATGGCAGCCATTGTGTCTGCTTTGAGAGCTTCTCATTCTTGAATCTGGGATATCAGTATGAGAGAGAATTAGGGCCTGCTGAGGTGGCATTTATTGAGGCTGACTCTGTGAAGACTCTGATTCCACCAAGAGAGGAAATGAAGATTTGTTCATTCCTGTGGATATACTATGGATTCCCTGCATCAACCTATGAAGGTTTGAATGTAGAAGATGTGCGTTATAAATGTGGTAAGAAGCTGGCTGAGAGAAATATGGCAAGAGGTTTAAAACCTGATGCTGTAGCCGGAGTACCTGATTCCGGTGTGGCTCATGCGGTTGGATATGCTAATTATTCTGGAGTTCCATACTCGAGACCGTTTGTTAAATATACACCTACCTGGCCGAGATCATTTATGCCTACAATTCAGAGTCGTAGAAATCTCATTGCTAAGATGAAGCTGGTTCCGGTAAAGGAATTGTTAAGTGATAAGAAATTGTTGCTTATTGATGATTCTATTGTAAGAGGTACACAGCTTGGAGAGACAACTCAGTATCTCTATGAAAATGGAGTGGGAGAGGTTCATATTAGACCAGCCTGTCCACCACTTGTATTCGGATGTAAATATCTCAATTTCTCCAGATCTAATTCTGAGGCAGAGCTTATCACTCGCCGTATGATAGAGAAATTGGAGGGCACAATGTATCCTTCCAGAGATATTTTGGATAAATATACTGATCCTGATTCTCAGGAATATGCCAACATGCTTGAAGAAATTCGTAAAGAATTAGGATTTACCACCTTGCACTATCATCGATTAGACGATATGATAGAGGCTATAGGAATTGAGAAATGTAAACTCTGTACTTATTGTTGGGATGGTAAAGAGTAGATACATTTCACATAACTTTGTTTGAAATTATATTTCATATAAATATTGGCCAATTGGTGTTCTACCCAGTGGAGAAACCTTGAGGTTAGATAAGGAGTAAATAATAATGGATAAAGAAGAATTTTTAGGATTGTACAGACATTCCCTGGCTCATGTAATGGCCAAAGCTGTAATCGAGTTGTATGGTGAGGATACTTTGTACGGTATCGGACCACAGATTGATGACGGAGCATACTATGACTTCGTATTACCAGAGGGTAAGTCAATTACTGAAGCTGATTACAAGACTATTGAGGACAAGATGCGCGAGATTATTAAGCGTCGCGAGGATTGGACCAGAAAGGTTGTGACCAAGGAAGAAGCTCTTGAGGTATTCAAGGACAACAGATTCAAGGTGGAACTTATTAATGAGCTCCCTGATGATGAGACAATCACTTTGTATTATACAGGCGAGGATTATGTGGATCTCTGCCGTGGACCACATGTATCTAATTCACAGGAACTTATGAATGTATCTTACAAGGTTCATTCATGCTCTATGGCTTACTGGAAGGGTGATGCTAAGAGAGACCATATGCAGAGAGTATATTTCTATGCATTCCCTGATAAGCAGCAGTTGAAAGAGCATATCAAGATGATTGAGGAAGCTCGTGAGAGAGAACACAAGAAGATTGGTGCTCAGTTGGAATTATTTATGTTCAACGAGTCAGCACCTGGTATGCCTTATTGGGAGCCAAGAGGATGGCAGATGTACCAGACACTTCTGGCATATTCTAGAAAGATTCAGAAGGCTCATGGTTATACAGAGATTTCTGCACCACTTATTAACAACAAGAAGTTATGGCTTGTAAGTGGTCACTGGGCACATTATCTCAACAACATGTTTATTGTGCCAGGTATCGATGGATTTACACAGGCTGATACTAATATTGAGGATTTACAGGCAGCACTTGATGATGAGGATGAGACAACATCAGCAGTATTGGAAGCTGGTACTCCTGTTTATGACAGAGAAAACATTGACACAATGGCGGCTAAGCCAATGAACTGTCCAAATGCTATGATGATGTTTAAGCGTAAGCTTCACTCGTACAAGGATTTGCCAATCAGATATAGTGAGTATGATGTACTTCACCGTAAGGAGAAGTCTGGTCAGATGAATGGACTCTTCAGAGTGCAGGAATTTAGACAGGATGATGATCATACATTCGTAATGGAATCTCAGATCAAAGATGAAATTGCAGATATCATTGCAATTGCTGATGAGATTTATAGCACATTTGGTGTTACATACAGAGCAGAGCTTTCTACTCGTCCAGATGATTACATGGGCGATATCGAAGTATGGAACAGAGCTGAAGCTGGTTTGAAGGAAATCCTTGACGAGAAGTACGGCGAGGGCGGATATGAGATCAACGAAGGTGACGGAGCTTTCTATGGTCCAAAGATTGACTTACAGATCAAGGATGCTCTTGGAAGAGAATGGCAGTGTGGTACTATCCAGCTTGACTTCCAGTTGCCACATAACTTCGGCTTGACATATACTAATGCTGAGGGAAATCTTGAGATGCCAGTAGTTATCCATAGAGCTATCTACGGTTCATTGGAGAGATTTATCGGAATTATCATTGAGAACTTCAAGGGTAGATTCCCATTCTGGCTCAGTCCATATCAGGTGGCTGTTGTTCCTATTACAACAGATCACAATGCTTATGCTGAGGAAGTTATTGAAGCACTTGAGTCTAACCACATTAGAGTGGAGGCTGACTTAAGCGACAAGAATATGAGAAGCAAGATCAAGAAGTTTAAGCCTTATCAGGATCCATATATTCTGGTTCTTGGAGATAATGAGGCTAGGGAACGCACAGTTTCTATCAATGTCCGTGGTTCTAACAAGCAGATTCAGAATGTACCACTTGATACATTTATCGAAGTATGCAAGAAGATGAATCAGGAACATACACTTGAACTTGTTCAGGAAATGTAATATTGATGCAGCCTCTATTTGATACGGAGGCTGCATTTTTTAGAAGAAGGTGGAAAAATGATACTGATAAAAAACGGGCGAGTGATTGATCCGGCCAGTGGCCTGGATGAATTGCAGGATGTACTTATAGGTGATGATGGCAGAATCGCTGCAATTGAAGCCTGTGGCGAGATAGAACACAAATATTCTGTGGAAAATGCTGAGGTTATTGATGCTACCGGTAATGTGGTAGCTCCCGGCTTTGTTGATGTTCATGTACATTTTAGAGATCCGGGACTTACATACAAGGAAGATATTGTAACAGGCGCCCAGGCAGCGGCAGCAGGAGGGTACACAATTGTGGTTTGTATGGCTAATACCAAGCCTTCTATCGATAGTGTCGAAGTATTTAATGAGGTCTATGCCAGAGAACAGAAATTGCCTATTCATGTGCTTCAGGCGGCAAATGTTACCATTGGTATGCAAGGTGCCAAACTTACAGATATGGTTGCATTAAAGGATGCTGGAGCTGTAGGATTTACAGATGATGGTGTGCCTATTGCAGATGAGAAATTATTACTGGAAGCACTTAAGCAATGTAAGGAATTGGATGTACCTATTTCTCTTCATGAGGAAGCCCCCGAATTGATGTATTCTCCTGGAGTGAATTATGGGGAAGTGTCCAGAGAACTTGGACTTGGCGGTGCTCCTGAGGAAGCTGAATATGTGTTGACTGCAAGAGATATAATGCTCAATGCCAAGATTGGTGCCAAGCTTGATATACAGCATATTTCCAGCGCTGTAACTGTAGAGCTTTTGCGTCAGGCCAAAAAACATGGCATAAGAGTATATGGAGAGGTTACTCCGCAGCATCTTGCCGCAACAGAGGATTTGGTTCGTAAGAAAGGTAGTCTTGCCAGAGTGAACCCGCCTCTTAGAACCGAAGCAGACAGACAGGCTCTCATTGCAGGTGTGGCAGATGGTACAATTGATATGATAGCAACAGACCATGCTCCACACAGCGCTGAGGAGAAAGCCAGAGATATAAGCGAGGCTCCAAGTGGCATGATTGGCTTGGAGACAGCTCTTGGCCTTGTATTGACTCATACTTATCATACAGGTTTGATTCCATTGGAGACAATTATTCGTGCTCTTACAGTTAATCCTGCCAGATTATATAATGTTGATGGTGGATATCTGTCTGTAGGAGGACCTGGAGATGTGGTTATTTTTGATTTAGACAAAGAATGGATTGTGCCGGAGCATTTCGCTTCCAAAGCATCTAATTCTCCTTTCATAGGAGATGAGCTGCAGGGAAGAGTGGAATATACTATATGTAATGGTCAGATAGTATACTCCCTTGCTAAATAAACAGGGCAAAAACAGATAAATATTGTAAATATTATTCCTAGTACACATTGGTTTTATAATGTAAAATCAATGTGTATTTTTTTGTATAAGGGAAAATATATTAAGGAATGGAGACATTATGGATTTTGTATCAGTACTTGTTAAAATGATAGAGCTCTTTCTCATAATTATAATTGGATATGGAGCTTATAAGGTGAAATATATTGATGGTGGCGTGAAGGTGGCTTTGACCAAACTTATTTTAAATATTACCATGCCATGTACAATTTTAGCTTCCGTAATGACAGCTAAAGAGTTGCCGGAGGCTTCAATGATTATTAAGCTTCTGTTTGTTGCGACTATTGAGTATGCTATTTATTTTGTCATTGCCAAGGCAACTTCTAAAGTCCTTCGACTTACAGGAAGCAAGAAGGCGGTAGCTGAGTTTGCTATTATGTTTGCAAATGTAGGATTTGTAGGATTCCCTGTAACTAATGCGGTTTTCGGTGAGGCAAGTACATTTTACACAATGATATTCAACCTGCCTTTCAATGTGTTATGTTATTCCCTAGGTGTATATCTGTTGCAGCAGGGGGATGCCACAGAGGAGGAGAAGGAGTTTATTGAAGAACTTCCTTTGAAATCAAGAGTAAATAAAATATGTAAATTGTTCACGACACCAGCTATGATTTCTTCAGTTATTGCATTGGTGCTTGCATTTACCAGGGTTCATACTCCTGCAGTCATTGCAGATACATGTGATATAATTGGTAAAATCACAACTCCGGGAGCATTGATTATCATTGGATGTGCCCTAGCTCAGATGCCATTGAAGGAAATGTTTGGAGATATCAAGGCATATTTATTTACCATAATGTGTGTAATTGTAACTCCTGCAATTGTATATTTGTGCTACTTTAAGTTTGTCACAGAACCTCTTGCTATTGGAGAGGCGGTTATTATGGCAGGACTTCCGGTGGCAACAGTAGGAACAATGCTTTGTGTAGAATACGGTGGTGATGAGAAATTTATGGCTCAGATTACATTTCTCACAACTCTTGTTTCAGTAATTACAATTCCGGTTATAGCAGTGCTTTTATAGCGCATTGGTTGCAATCATTGTCAGAAATATATTATGTGAAATGTTATTGTAAGAAATGTGCCACAAAGTAGTGGCCACATGAGAAAGGTTTTTAAATGAGTAATATTAAATTAATAGCTACAGATTTAGATGGAACACTTATCCGAGGATACAGACCAGATTGCTCCGAGGAAGCTACCAGGCTTATGAGTCAGCTGGTGGCAAAGGGTGTATATGTAGTTCCTGCCAGTGGTAGACAGTATTTTAATTTGAGAAATATGTTCGCTGATGTGGATGGCGAACTTCTGTATATATGTGAAAATGGCGCCCTTGTAATGTATGGTGACAAGGTAGTGCTGAAGAATTCCTTTGACAGGGATTTGGCGCTGGCAATATGTCATATGGTAATTGATAATCCATACTGTGAGGTTTTGATTTCGGGAGAGCGGACCTGCTATATCATGCCTGGAAATCCTGAGTATGAAGATCACCTGAGAAATGGTATCAAAAATGATGTGACAGTTGTGAACTCTCCAGAGGATATTCAGGAGGATATTATCAAAATCTCTTACTTCGTTCCTGCAGATAAATGTGCTGAGGTGACAGAAGAATTTTCCAAAGCAGTGGAAGGCAAATGCATAATTGCTGTGTCTGGAAATGAGTGGGTAGACTTTGCACCTTTTGGTACATCCAAGGGAGATGCACTTCAGGCCATTGAGGAGAAGCTTGGTATACCACGTGAGGATATGGCTGCTTTTGGTGATAATGAAAATGATAGAACAATGCTTCAGTTTGTAGGTCATCCATATCTTATGGCTGATGGTAATCCTACTATGATGGATTTGGATGTGCCAAGATGCACCAGCGTAGAGGATGAGCTGAGACACATATTAATGGAATTGGCTTAGATTAGTTTAGGCGTTAGACTATATTGCTTGCGTTAGTCTGATTTTGAGAAGGTGGTGTTTCAATTAATAATCAGCCGCTACTTCTTAAAGGGCCGGTATTCCGTGTGATTAAAATCAATAGTGGCCGTTGCGGTGTTTGAGGTCTAAATAAGCTTAGAGGCTGCTTGCAGTCCTCTTGGCTTATTAGACCGAGTTCGCGAGGCTACATTGATTTATCACTAAGGAATAACGGAGCTTTCTAGAAGTATCGGCATTAATGAAACATCACCTATCTCAAAATCAGTAAATAAGCCTTCAAGCCATAACTATTAACTTGATAATTAATAAGGAAACAGATTATGAAACTATACTTGGCGCCTCTTGAGGGCGTAACTTCATACATTTTGAGAAATGCAATATCCCATCACTATGGTGGCTTTGATAGATACTTCACACCTTTTATCACAAGCGCCACCATGAACCATCGTGAACGGGAAGATGTGGATGTGGCTCATAATGCTGACATTGATCTGGTGCCACAGATTATGTCCAACAACGTGGAGGAGTTCCTTGATATTGCAGCAAGTATTGCCAAGAGGGGATATGAGACTGTAAATCTGAATCTGGGCTGTCCTTCCAAGACTGTTGTAGGCAAGAAGAGAGGCTCAGGATTTCTTTCAGTGCCGGATGAACTTGATGAATTTCTTGCAGAAGTATATGACAGATGCCCTGTGAATATATCCATCAAAACCAGATTGGGAATGGATGACTTGAGTAAGTGGCTGGAGATTGTAGATATTTATAAAAAGTATCCCATGGAGGAGTTGATTATTCATCCTCGTATTCAGCGGGAGTTCTATAAGGGCACTCCCCACATAGATGAATTTATTTACGCCTGTAAAGAGTTGCAGGCTACACAGATCCCCATTTGCTACAATGGAGATATAGTTGACATTAATTCTTTTAAGAATCTGTTGGAGGTTCTTCGTGAGAATGATTTGGAAAATGTAACTTCTGTGATGATTGGAAGAGGTGCTATGGCCTTGCCAATGATTGCCAGAGACATAATAAAATGTGAGATGAAAAATGTGACGGACAATAATGTTGATACGCAAATCAACAATGCTATAAATGCCCTGAATTCAGAGGATGGAGGATTTGTGGCATATGACTTAGAATCGGTAAGTGATAGGTTTCTGTTAAATGATAATGAAGTGAAAATGTTTTGGATATTTCACAATGAAATCCTGAATAATTATATAGAGATTATGTCAGGGGATACACCGACTCTTTATAAGATGAAGGAACTGTGGGTATACTGGCAGGTGCTCTTTGATTCCATTTCAGATTTTAAGAAAATATATAAGAAGATATTGAAGGCCAAAAAGATTGATGAATATAAGGCTGCAGTAGATTATCTGAGAAATGTATGTAGCTAATAAAAAGTCCTGTGAAAATGTGATATCTAATTATCACAAATCACAGGACTATTATTTTATGTTTGGCTAAAGAGTTTATTAGAAATCTGTAAGATCTGCAGCTCTTCTCTCAAGGAAAGCTGTCATACCTTCTGTCTTATCATGAGTTGAGCAAGCAACACCGAATAAGTTTGCTTCCATCTCAACAGCATTCTTGATATCCATATCGTAACCGTTGTTGATTGCAGCCTTGGCAAGAGATACAGCATAGCTTCCCTTGCTTACAATCTTAGCAGCCATCTTCTGAGCTGTTTCCATAAGTTCTTCTGGTGCAACAACCTTATTTACTAATCCGATTCTATAAGCTTCTGCCGCATCAATGCTATCGCATGTGAAGATGAGCTCTTTGGCTCTTCCCATACCAACAAGTCTTGCAAGTCTCTGTGTACCACCGAATCCAGGAATGATTCCAAGACCTGTCTCAGGCTGTCCAAATGTTGCATTGTCTGATGCGATTCTAATATCACAAGCCATTGCAATTTCGCATCCGCCGCCAAGTGCAAAACCATTTACAGCAGCGATTGTAACCTGACGCATATTCATGAGTTTGAAGAATGGAACAGAAGCTCTCATTCCAAATGCTCTTGCTTCTGCAGCAGAGAAGTTAACCATCTCTGAAATATCAGCACCAGCTACAAATGATTTAAATGCATTGTCCTTCTTATCTGGACCACCAGTTAAAATTACAACCTTTACATCATCTCTTGCCTCAATTTCTGTCAAAGCAACATTTAACTCATCAAGAGTTTCGCTATTGAGAGCATTGAGAGCTGCTGGACGGCTGATTGTAAGTACAGCAACTTCATTTGCAACTTCAAGTTTTAAATTGTTAAAATCACCCATTTTATTTTCCTCCTAAAAAAGTGCGGCTTCCCCTCGAGCCATGTCATAATCTCACTATATTACATTGATAAATTTTTGTCAATCTCAAAATGCAGGACATTTTCCACATAAAAAGGCTGCTGGGATTATGGAAAATTTTATATTATGCAGTTGCCAAAAAATATGAGCTGGTTGTAGAATCATAATTGCTTTTGACTGTATGAATTGTTAATCCAATATTTTGATAAATGTTTTATTAAGATGTGTAAATAACAAGTATGAGATAATCAATAGATTGATAAGATTGTATAGAGAGAATTGAGAGATGAAACAGATGAATATAATAGAAGTAAGAGATTTAAGTGATTCCAGATTGGATTTATATACCAGGTACAAGGAAAATCAGTTGTTTCACATATATGAGCCAGATTTGGGAGTCTTTATTGCAGAGACGCCACAGGTTATTGAGCGAGCGCTGGAAGCAGGCTATGAGGCCATCAGTGTCTTGACGGAGGAGAAATATCTGTCTGGCTTTGGAGGAGAGGTCCTTGAAAAATGTGGCGATGTGCCAATCTATGTAGCGACGGTTGAGCAGATTTCAACTATGGTAGGTTACAATCTTACAAGAGGGATGCTATGTGCAATGAGAAGAAAGCCATATCCTTCATTAGAAGAAATATGTGCTGATGCCAGGAGAATAGTGGTTCTTGAGGAAGTGGTTAATCCTACCAATGTGGGAGCTATTGTCCGTTCAGCTGCAGCTCTTGGAATGGATGCAGTTGTGCTGACTTCCGGTTGCGCGGATCCATTGTATAGAAGGGCGGCCAGAGTGAGTATGGGAACCATTTTTCAGATTCCATGGACAGTGCTGCCTGCATATGTAGAGAATGCTAAGTCGAATATTTTAGCGGCAATAGGAGATACTGATTCTGATAATCATAATACGCAGGGGGAAAGTGTTAATGGATTTATGAATAGAAAATCATATTGGCCGCATTATGGAATGGAGAAATTAAATCAATTGGGATTTAAGACGGTATCTATGGCCTTGCGCGATGATTCAGTTGGCATTGATGATGAAAAATTATTGCAAGAAGATAAGCTGGCTGTGATTATGGGAACAGAAGGTGAAGGACTTATGGACGCCACCATAGACGCCAGCGACTACACAGTGAGAATTCCTATGAAGCATGGAGTGGATTCTCTTAATGTGGCAGCTGCCAGCGCTGTGGCTTTTTATCAGTTGTGTAAATGATATAATTATTCATGTATTTATATATTTTTGACGATGTTTTTTAAATACTTTTGTAATTGTTTTTCGTCAATGTGATTATCATGTTTTGAATTGTGATAAATAGTATCATAAGCAATAATGGCAAAGATTTGAGACTCTATTGTAGAAGCATCAGTGCAAAGAGTTTGATAATCCTTTGCCATTTTTTGTGTTATACATTCTTTTATGTCGAAGGTGGAAGTTTTTATGAGACTTAACCTTAAAAAACGTTCAACATATTCCTCTGGCATATTTTTGATGATACTAAAAATATGCCGTATGTATTCAGAAGGACTGTTAACATTTTGCATTATAATCTTGTTGAAGATATATGGAATGAAACTAGACTGAATCGATTCTAATATTTCATATTTATTTTTGAAATGTCTGTAGAATGTAGAACGATTAATATGTGCTTCTAATATTATTTGAGAAGTCGTTATCCTTTCGAAAGAATTATTCTTAAGGAGGCTAAAAAAAGCCACAATTATCTTATGATTTGCATTTGAGTATCTTTCGTTTTCTTCACCAATTTTCTGTGGCATATTTTCACCTCAAATAAAGACTCCAACAATTTGTTTCATTCTGTTTCTATCATAACACAGATAAATGTGTGATACTAGATTTAGGTAAGATAGTATGAATGATTCTATTACGTGTAGGAAGGGTGCATATAAGAAAACTTATGTAATAGAAGTAATTGTAAATTGGGTTCATAAAGAATTGGGGGTTTTTATGAAGGTGAAGAAGGAGAAGAAAAAACTAAAATGGTGGCAGGTTGTACTTAGAATAATATTGGTGTTACTGATTATATTCTGTGTGTTTATAGGGTTCAGTGTATTTACAATTCGTAAATTTACCGGGGATTCTCTCAGCTTGCGTGGCACAATGGCGATGGTTGGATACGGTGGTATAGAAATGCCAATATGGTATCAAAAATTTGTTCTTGGAAATGATCATGAGTATGAAAATTTACCAGAAATATTTGTGAATAATGAAGGAAAAGAAGTCACCGATAAAAGAGGTTATGCTGCAAGACGTGAAGAAATGTTAGATCTCTATGAGGAGTATATGTATGGAGAGACTCCTAGTGAGGGATATGATATGGATACGGAGATATTAGAAGAAGGTGAGGCTTTAGATGGTAAAGCTCACAGGCAGCAGGTGAAGATAACAATCACCACAGACAAGGGTAGTAAAGATTTTATTATGCTTGTATATACTCCTACAAACAAAGAAAAGTATGGCATGTTTGTGGGCGAAAATTTTGGCGGTAATACTTCTATCTTAAATGATGAAAAAATATTGCCTTCAAATGTGCAGGACAAGGATAACTTGACATACGGCGGAGATCCTTGTCCAGTAGAACAGATTATAGATAGTGGATATGGAGTGGCAACTACGGATTATCTTGATTGGGCAGAAGACACTCCTGCAGATTTTCAGAAGAATCTACTAGAAATATTCCCGGAGAGCAATGCAACTGCATTTTCTGCATGGAGTTTTGGATACATGAGAATGATCGATTATCTCTGCGATCAACCACAGGTTGATGAGGATAAAATTGCAACATTTGGACATTCTAGATTAGCTAGGGTTTCTCTATGGACTGCAGCTCAGGATGATAGAGTTGACCTTGCAATTTCAAGTTGTGGTGGTGGAATGATTAGAAGTGATGTTTCAGGACGAATCGTTAGGGATGGAACATCGGATCATTGGTTTACTTCAAAGTATTTTGAGTATACAGATAGGGATTCGGAAATTCCGGTAGATTCTAATATGTTATTCGCGATGATTGCTGATCGATGTGTGTTTGTAAGTATGGGAAATGTTGATTTGGCATCAGACCCAAGTTCTACAGTTGATGCACTTCAAAATGCAAAAGCTGTTTGGAAAAATATTTATGGAAAAGAAGTTCTAGATGATTTCCATTACTTTGATCTTGAGTTAAATAAGGCAAGGGTTAGCGAAAGCCAAGGTATTTATTTACATCAAGGTGGACACAAGATGATGGATGAGGACTGGGAGCAATACATTAGTTATATGGATAAGTATGTGAAATAATATTTATTGAAGAAAATATTTGAAAAAAATATCATTTTATATAGGAAAAAGAGCATGACGAAAGTTGTGCTCTTTTTTCGTGGTGAATTTTGAAATAAAAATCCTTGAAAAATTTCTTGGTTTCGAGGATGAAGTACATATAATGGGACACGCCTCCTGGTATTCTGTATACAGGTAAAGGAAATGAATACTTGAACAGGAGGTAGGTATTATGAAGGGTTACAGCGTATCAGAAGGATTTATGGGATATGTAGATGGAGAGTATATGTTATTCGCCAGTGAGGATGATTATAGAGACTATATGGAATAGTAGAAATTTTTTTACGGGGATTGAATGAATAGGAGGTGCGCCATGATAAATATTTATTTCGATATGGATGGAGTTCAAACTGTATATTATAAGGATGAGATTGTGGAGGATATGATGAAGCCGGGGTATTTCCTATCCAGAACACCACATTATGAGATGATTGATTTGATTAAGCTTCTACAGGAGGACAAGGATTTTCATGTGACAATTCTCTCTGCAGTATTTATAGATTCTCACTCAGTTTTGGAGAAGAGCATGTGGCTTGAGCAACATGGACTGGGAATGACAGATATGATATTTGTGCCATGTGGCAGTTGTAAGAGTGATTTCGTGAAATCTGATGGGTTAAATATTTTGGTTGATGATTTCTCAAAGAATCTCTTTGACTGGGAAAATGCTGGGGAGAACTTTATGGGGATTAAATATATGAATGAAATCAATGGCTCTCAAGGAAACTGGGTGCGACACAGTGGCAGGGTTATTGATTATGAAATGAGTGCTGAGGAGATGTATGCAGCAATTATTCTATATGCCCTAAGTGCACAGAATGCGGCTTGATTAATTCTGGCTTGATATTCAATGAATCTTGGGAGAAGTTGCTATAACATTTGAAAAAAGAAACTTTCTGAGTATAATAGTAGGTAATGTGTGAATAGGAGACGACGAAAATGAAGACAATATCATTTGCAATTCCTTGCTATAACTCAGAGGGTTACATGGATAAATGTATCCAATCGTTATTGCCAGGTGGGGAGGATATTGAAATTATTATTGTGGACGATGGCTCCACAGATGGCACTGCCAAAAAGGCAGATGAGTATGAAAAGAAGTATCCTGATATTATCAAGGTTGTTCATCAGGAAAATGGTGGACATGGTCAGGCTGTAAATACGGGGTTGGCCAATGCTACAGGAGTTTATTTTAAGGTAGTTGATAGCGATGATTGGGTAGATGCTGATGCTTATGAGCAGGTTATGTCTACTTTGCGTGGATTTATCGCAGATGACACTTTGGTAGATATGCTTCTGACTAATTATGTATATGAGAAGGTTTCAACAGGGCATCAGAGACGTATGATATATAGCTTGCTCTTTGATACTGATCGAATTATGACATGGGATGATATGAAGAGAAATATCAGAGGCTTTTCTATTCTCATGCATTCTGTAACTTATAGAACTGAGATGTTGAGAGCATGCAATTTGCAATTGCCTAAGCATACTTTCTATGTGGACAATCTCTTTGTATTTGAGCCACTGCCACATGTGAAGACTCTGTACTATCTCAATGTGGATTTCTACAGATATTATATTGGTAGAGATGGACAGTCTGTCAGTGAGACCAATATGATTAAGCGTATTGATCAGCAGCTCTATGTAAATAAGAGAATGTTTGACGACTTCGATTTCTCATCTATCGAGCCGGAGCATTTGAGAAAGTATATGTTGTCTTACCTTGAGACAATCACTGTAGTCTCTACTTCTATTGCATATATTTCCAACGATCCGGAAAATATTGTCAAGGTGAAGAAGCTGTGGAGATATATTAAATTAAAGGATCCAAAGACTTACAGACATATTCGATGGGGTGCTTTGGGAAATGCTATGAATCTCCCAGGCAAGACTGGAAGAAAGATTTCTGTGAAGGCTTATAAATTATCACAGAAGTTCATGGGATTTAATTAGGAAGGCAGAATAAGTATGTATTTTGCTTTTTTAATGAGATGATAAAGAAGGCTGGATATGTATACATCTGCCTTAATATAAGAATGGAGAGCAGATAGACATTTATGAGAAGTGGTAAAATGACACCGGAACAACTGAATAAATTGCTATCTGCTCTTTGTTTGGTTTGTGGTATTTTGGCTTTGCCATTTGTATGCTACTGGTATGTGGGTATGGTACTGGCAGTTGTAAGTATTGCTTTGGGAATATATACCTGGCACAGATTTGGCAGAGATAGAATGATTATTGCAGGTCTTATTTGTAGTGGCCTGTATATAATATTTTTTGTATTGATAGCAGTTAGTATGGGCATGTACTATAGCATGATTGGTTTGGGGAGATAGTATATGGATTCAATTATATTTCATATTGATGTGAATTCTGCTTTTTTGAGTTGGACTGCATTGAAGCTATTGCAGGAAGGATATGAGACCGATATTAGAGAAGTGCCGGCAATTATTGGTGGAGATCAGGAGAGCAGGCATGGAATTGTAGTAGCGAAATCAATTCCAGCCAAGAAGTATGGTATTGAAACAGCAGAGCCTGTTGCTCAGGCAATGAAGAAATGTCCGAACCTGTTGATGTTTCCACCGGAGCATAGATATTATGTGGACCAGAGCCGTAAGCTTATGGCTTATCTGTCAGATATTTGTCCAGTGATTGAACAGGTCAGTGTGGATGAATGCTATATGGCATATGGTCCTATATCAACCAAGTTTGATTCCCCTATGGAGGCAGCATATTATATCAAGGACTCTGTTCGAGAGAAATTTGGATTTACAGTTAATGTAGGAATTTCAGATAGAAAGGTGCTGGCCAAGATGGCTTCTGATATGCAAAAGCCAGACAAAGTGCATACCCTGTATCACAATGAGATTCAGGAGAAGATGTGGCCACTTCCTATATCTGATTTGTTTATGTGCGGTAAGAGTGCCAGCAATAAGCTTATGAGTATGGGCATCAATACAATCGGTGAATTTGCCAAATGTGATGAGAAACTGGTGGAGTCATGGTTGAAAAGCCATGGTAAATTGATTTGGGAGTTTGCCAATGGAATAGATGATTCCGTAGTTAATACTTCTAGAGAGAAGGTAAAGGGCGTTGGAAATTCCGTGACTTTATCTACTGATTTGACAGATTTATCTCAGGCAAAGAAGGTGCTGCAGAAACTCACCAAGTCTGTGGAAGGACGCATGAACAAGAAGGGCGTCATGGCATCATCAATCTGTGTTGAGATAAAATATGCGGATTTTAAATCAGTATCTCATCAGAAGCAATTGAATTATAGTGTAGATAAATATGCTGATATGATTGATACAGTATATAATCTGTTTGAAGAATTGTGGGATGGAGAACCTATTAGACTTCTGGGAGTGCGAACTACCAAGCTTACATATTCGGATGAACCAAGACAGATGAACCTTTTTGAATTTCAGGATATGCTTGAGAAGAAAAACAAACAGAAGAAGGTGGATGAAGCCATGGAAAGCATTATCAATAAATTTGGAGAGGGAGCCATTAGCAAGGGCACCGGTGGAATTGATTTTGATGAGTAATATGTGCTACACTTTATAATATAATTTTTTGCGAAATAAGGGGAAGGAGAATAGTATATGAGTGAAGAGAGACAAGACGAATATACAACCCAAAACTCAAATGAGGAAGAGACTACAAAAGATTACAATGATGATATTTTTGTAGATGAGGATGAGAAGAAATATACAGGAACTAATAATCCAAATAGCTGGCAGAATGCTTATGGCAATTCCAACAACAATTATTCCAGCGATACACATAATGCCAATAACTGGCAGAATGCCTACGGCAATAATAATGCCAACAATAATGCCAACAACACTTACGGCAACAACACTTATGGCAATCAAAATGGTAGCAACCCATATGGCGACAATGCCTATGGTAATCAGTACAACCAGTATCAGAATAACCAGTATCAGAACAATGGCAATCCTTATGTAAATAATGGACCTACTGTAGGACCAACTGGCAAGAAGATTGGTACAGGTTTTGGAATTGCTTCTATGGTACTTGGTATTTTAGCTCTGTGCACATTTTGTGCATGCATCAATATTCCATTGGCTATATTGGCTGTAATATTTGGTATTATTCAGCTGGTAGCTTATGAGAAGAAGGGCTTTGCCATTGCAGGTATTATTACAGCTGTATTATCCATTATTTTATTTGTAGGCTGCTATACTATTTTGGCAAGCAATCCTGAATTCAATGATGCAGTTGAGCGCAGTATTGAAGACGGTGACTTTGAAGATTACTTAGACGAGTATGAATACTATTTAGAGGATGACTTCCAGTAGAGTTTTCCTTGACAAAAAGCCTATCTCTAAGTATACTTTTCAAAGGATATTTTTCTAAATTATAATTGAAAAATGATAAATGCGTTGAGGAAGACAGTACATAAATTTATGAACGCCTAGCGAGTCGGGTATGGTGGAAGCCGATGCAAGTAATGATTATGGAAAATCACTTCTTAGCAGCAAACTGAAAGGGTAACCAAGTAGGGGAGACGTATTTCTCACGTTACAGAGGACATGTATGCAAGAAAATCTTAAGTACAGCGTATTAGGTGGTATAACGAATTTTTGGCTTTCGTCCTATGCGGGATGGAAGCCTTTTTGTTTTATGTCGGGCGTATACCCCTGGTGACATTTATCATATCGCCTAATAGAAAAGAAAGGGAAAAGTGATGTACAAAAAAGTATCAACTGATCTAAATTTTGTAGAACGCGAAAAGGCAACAGAGAAATTCTGGAGCGACAATGACATTTTCCGTAAGAGTATGGAAAACAGAAAAGAAGGAGAGACATATACATTCTATGATGGACCTCCTACAGCAAATGGTAAGCCACATATTGGACATGTGCTTACTCGTGTAATCAAGGATATGATTCCTCGTTACCAGACAATGAAGGGTAAGTATGTACCTCGTAAGGCTGGATGGGATACACATGGTCTTCCAGTAGAGCTTGAGGTTGAGAAGCTTCTCGGATTAAATGGTAAGGAACAGATTGAAGAATATGGTATTGAACCATTCATTGACAAATGTAAAGAGTCAGTGTGGAAATACAAGGGTATGTGGGAAGATTTCTCAGGTACAGTAGGTTTCTGGGCTGATATGGATGATCCATATGTAACTTATGATGATAATTTCATTGAGTCTGAGTGGTGGGCTCTTAACCAGATTTGGAACAAGGGACTTCTGTACAAGGGTTATAAGATTGTACCTTATTGTCCTCGCTGTGGAACTCCACTTTCATCTGCTGAGGTGTCTCAGGGATACAAGACTGTAAAGGAGAGATCTGCAATCGTTCGTTTTAAGGTTGTAGATGAGGATGCTTACATTTTGGCTTGGACAACAACACCTTGGACTCTTCCATCCAATGTGGCACTTTGTGTAAACCCTGATGAGACATATCTCAAGGTCAAGGCTGTAGATGGATATACATATTATATTGCACAGGCTCTTGCTGATAAGGTATTGGGACAGCTTCTTGAAAAGGATGCTGAAGGCCCTGCTTACGAAGTACTTGAGACATACAAGGGTACAGATTTAGAGCACAAAAAATATGAGCCACTTTATGACTGCGCCAAGGTTGATGCAGACAGACAGAAGAAGGAAGGCTTCTATGTAGTATGTGATACATATGTAACTATGACAGATGGTACTGGTATCGTACATATTGCTCCTGCCTTTGGTGAGGATGATGCTAATGTAGGACGCAACTACGATTTACCTGTAGTCAAGATGGTTGATGAGAAGGGATGCATGTTGGAGGAGACTCCATTTGCAGGAATGCGTTGTAAGCCTACACAGAGTGAAATCGACAGAGGTGCTATCTCTGCTGATCCTGAGGTTATTAAGGATTTATCAGCTCGTAAGCTTCTCTTTGATGCTCCTAAGTTTGAACATGAATATCCACATTGCTGGAGATGTGATACACCACTTATCTACTATGCTAGAGAGTCATGGTATATCAAGGAGACAGCAGTAAGAGATGATCTTATTAGAAATAACAACACAGTAAACTGGATTCCTGAGTCAATTGGTAAGGGACGTTTCGGTAACTGGCTTGAGAATATTCAGGATTGGGCTATCTCAAGAAACCGTTACTGGGGAACTCCACTTAATATCTGGGAGTGTGAAGACTGCGGACATAGAGAGTCTATTGGCAGCCGTGCAGAACTTGCAGAGAGAAGTGGTAATCCGGAAGATGCCAAGGTTGAGCTTCATCGCCCATATATTGATGCAGTTACATTTACATGTCCTGATTGTGGCAAGACTATGAGAAGAGTACCAGAAGTTATTGACTGCTGGTTTGATTCAGGTGCTATGCCATTTGCACAGCATCATTATCCATTTGAGAACAAGGAGCTCTTTGAGCAGCAGTTCCCTGCTAAGTTTATCTCAGAGGCTGTTGACCAGACTCGTGGATGGTTCCATTCACTTATGGCTGAGTCTACATTATTATTTAACAAGGCTCCATACGAGAATGTAATCGTATTAGGTCATGTACAGGACAAGAATGGACAGAAGATGTCTAAGTCTAAGGGAAATGCAGTAGACCCATTTGAGGCACTTGAGAAATATGGTGCAGATGCAATCAGATGGTACTTCTATATCAACTCAGCTCCATGGCTTCCAAACAGATTCCATGGTGATGCAGTATTAGAAGGACAGAGAAAGTTCATGGGTACTTTGTGGAACACATATGCTTTCTTCGTTCTCTATGCCAATATTGATGAGTTCGATGCTACAAAGTATGAAATGGATTATGATTCACTTACAGTTATGGATAGATGGTTGTTATCTAGACTTGCAACTACAATCAAGGAAGTGGATACAAATCTTGGAAATTATAGAATTCCTGAGGCAGCTAGAAGCCTTGAGAAATTCGTAGATGATATGTCTAACTGGTATGTGCGCCGTAGCCGTGAGAGATTCTGGGCAAAGGGTATGGAGCAGGATAAGATTAATGCTTATATGACTCTGTACACAGCTTTGGTTGAGATTTCCAAGGCAGCAGCACCTATGATTCCATTTATGACAGAAGAAATCTATCGCAACCTTGTATGCTCAATTGATGCTACAGCTCCAGAGTCAATTCATCTGTGTGACTTCCCAGAAGTGAAGACAGAGTGGATCGATGAGGACTTAGAGGCCAAGATGGAAGTGGTTCTTGAGGCAGTAGTTCTTGGACGTGCTTGTAGAAATACATCCAACATCAAGAATCGTCAGCCAATCGGTCAGATGTATGTAAAGGCTGAGGAGGAGATTTCTCAGTTCTACCTTGATATCATCCGTGATGAGTTAAATGTCAAGGCTATTGAATACAAGTCAGATGTAAGTGATCTCACTTCATATAACTTCAAACCACAGCTCAAGACATTGGGTCGTCGTTTCGGTAAGAACATTAACGCTGTAAAGGAAATTTTGGCTAACTTGGATGGACAGGCAGCAATGAAGGAATTGAAGTCAGAGGGAACTCTTACAATTACAGTTGATGGAGTTGTTGAGGCTCTTACAGAGGAAGATTTGCTTATTGAAGCAGCAGAGGTAGAAGGCTTCGTTTCAAATACAGATCATGGTGTGACAGTAGTACTTGATACTAATATGACACCTGAACTTCTTGAGGAAGGATTCGTTCGCGAGATTATCTCAAAGGTTCAGACTATGAGAAAAGATGCTGGATTCGAAGTTATGGATCATATTCAGGTATCTTATGATGCTAATGAAGAGGTTAGTGCAATCTTTGACAGAAATAAGGAAACCATTAGCAGTGAAGTTTTGGCTGACGAAGTTGTTGCCGGGGCTCAGGGAGACCTGGTAAAGGAATGGAACATTAATGGTAAGCAGGTTACACTTGGTGTAACTAGATTATAAGAACAATTTTAATCTATGGTTTGGTATAATATTATTTATCAGACCATAGATTTGTTGTATTATGAGATTATTAAGGGAAAGAGTTAAGAAGGAGATTGAGTTTATGACAAAGAAATTTGACAAGAAGGCATTTAAAAGAGAAGTAGAAGATAATGTACGCAAAATGTATCGTAAAGATTTTGCGGAGGCTTCTGAACAGGAGGTGTTTCAGGCTGTATCCTCTGTTGTAAAGGATATGGTTATTGAGAACTGGATTGATACGCAGAAAGCCGTGAAGGAGCAGGATCCCAAGACTGTATATTACATGTCCATGGAATTTCTGGTTGGTCGTGCATTGGGAAATAATATGATTAACCTGTGCAACTATGACAAAATCAAGGAATGCTTGGACGAGATGGGATTCAATATCAATGCCATCGAGGATCAGGAGCCAGATCCGGCACTTGGAAATGGTGGTCTTGGAAGACTTGCGGCATGTTTTATGGATTCTCTGTCTACTTTGGGATATTCAGCATATGGTTGTGGTATTCGTTATCGCTACGGTATGTTCAAACAGAAGATTGAAGATGGATATCAGAAGGAAGTGCCAGATGATTGGTTAAAGAACGGCTATCCATTTGAACTGGTTCGCCCTGAGTATACATATGAAGTGAAATTTGGCGGTTATGTAAGAGCTGTGGTAAATGCAGATGGCAAGACTGAATTTGTTCATGAGAATTACAATTCTATTTTGGCAGTGCCATATGATATGCCGATTCTGGGATACAACAACAATGTGGTTAATACTCTTATGATATGGGATGCCAGAGCTAAGGAGGAGTTCAGTCTGGCTTCCTTTGACAAGGGAGAGTATGAGAAGGCTGTAGAGGAACAGAACCTGGCTAGAAACTTAGTTGAAGTTCTATATCCAAATGATAATCATATCTATGGTAAGGAACTTCGTTTGAAGCAGCAATATTTCTTTGTGTCTGCCAGCTTGCAGAGAATTATCGATCACTATAAGCAGAATCACAAGGATATCAAGAAGTTATATACCAAGGTTGCTATTCAGATGAATGATACTCATCCTACTTTGGCAGTGCCTGAACTTATGAGAATTCTCATTGATGAGGAAGGCTTAGATTGGGATGAGGCATGGAATATTACTACCAAGACTGTGGCATATACTAATCATACAATTATGTCAGAAGCTTTGGAGAAATGGCCAATCGAGATTTTCTCCCGTCTGCTTCCTAGAATCTATCAGATTGTGGAGGAGATTAACCGTAGATTTGAAATTGCCATTAGAGAACAGTTCCCGGGAGATGAGGGTAAGGTTGCCAGAATGGGCATCATCAGAGATGGTCAGGTGAAGATGGCTCATATGGCTATTGCAGCAGGACATTCTGTAAATGGTGTTGCAGCTTTACATACAGAGATTTTGAAGAAGGAATCTCTGAAGGACTTCTATGATATGTTCCCAAAGAAGTTCAATAATAAGACCAACGGTATTACACAGCGTAGATTCTTGCTACATGGAAATCCATTGCTGACTGAGTGGGTTACAGACCATATTGGCAATGAGTGGATTACAGATTTGTCCAAGATGAAGAAGCTTGAGGTTTATGCCGATGATAAGAAAGCTCAGGCTGAGTTCATGAATATTAAATACAAGAACAAGGTTCGCCTGGCTGAGTATATCAAGGAACACAACGGTATTGAGGTGGATCCTACATCTATCTTTGATGTACAGGTTAAGAGACTGCATGAGTACAAGAGACAGCTTCTCAACATTATGCATGTTATGTACCTGTACAACAGATTGAAGGAAAATCCGGATATGGAATTTGTACCTCGTACATTTATTTTTGGAGCCAAGGCAGCAGCAGGTTATAGAAATGCCAAGCTTACAATTAAGCTGATTAATAGCGTGGCAGATGTAATTAACAATGATGGTGCTATTGATAATAAAATCAAGGTGGTATTTATTGAGGATTACAGAGTCTCTAACGCTGAGTGGATTTTTGCTGCAGCAGATGTATCTGAGCAGATATCAACCGCTTCCAAGGAGGCTTCCGGTACAGGTAATATGAAATTCATGTTAAATGGTGCTGTAACCATCGGTACCATGGATGGAGCCAATGTGGAAATGGTGAAGGAGATGGGCGAGGAAAATGCATTTATCTTTGGTATGAGTGCTGATGAAGTAATTGCTCATGAGAATAATAATGATTATAATCCTATGGATATCTACAATAATGACATGGAAATTCGCCGTGTTATGATGCAGATGGTAAATGGCTTCTACAGTCCACAGGATACTGAACTGTTTAGAGATTTGTATAATTCACTGCTTAATACTCAGTGCACTGCCAAGGCAGATACATATTTTGTATTAGCTGATTTTAGATCATATGCCCAGGCTCAGCAGAAGATTATGGAAGCATATCAGGACGAGGAGAGATGGGCCAAGATGGCAATGCTTAATGTGGCAAATGTTGGTAAATTCTCATCAGATAGAACTATTGAGGAATATGTGAAGGATATCTGGAAGCTGGACAAGATTACTGTGAAATAGTAAAGAAAATAGAGGTTTGAAATGAAGACAGGTTTAATAGTAGAGGGCGGGGGTATGAAATGCGCATATAGCGCAGGCGTGTTAGATGTACTGTTGGACCATGATATAAACTTCGATTATTGTATTGGAGTTTCTGCGGGGGCTGCTAATGCAGCCTCCTTTCTTGCTGGTCAACGTGAGAGAAATATGAGGTTTTATACCAAGCATGTGAAAGATCCTAATTACATTAGTGTCAGAAGCTTGGTGAGAACCGGTTCACTATTTGGATTGCAATATATATATGGTGATATGACAAATGAGGGAGGGATTGACCCACTGGATTATGATGCCTATATTAATAATCCTACGGAAACCTATATGCCGGCAACAGATGCACTCACCGGTAAGCCTCATTATTTTAACAAAAATGATATTCGCAGAAATGAGTATCAGCCTATTATGGCTACCTGCGCCTTGCCGGTGGCATGTAAACCTATTGAGTATGAGGGGCATATATATTATGATGGAGGGGTGTCAGACTCCATTCCTATAATGCATGCTTTGCACCATGGATGTGATAGAATAGTGATTATATTTTCCAAACCAGAGGGATTTCGAATGAAACCTCAAGGTGGAAGAGTTGCATACACTGCAGCCTTGAGACGCAAATATCCCAAGATAGTCAAGGACTTGAATCATAGACATGAGAAGTACAATGCTCAGATGGATATGGTTGAAAGCTTACGGGCCAAAGGTCAGGTGTATTGTTTTAATCCAAGGGCAGATATAGAGATTGGAACTTATACAACGGAACCTGCGGTTATGATGAAACTCTATGATAATGGAGTGGAAGATGCTACGCAAAATATTAACAGATTGAAGGATTTCTTAAATGGAAAATAGACAGAACAAATCAAACAACTTTTTATTAACATTGTTGCCATCTATTGCAATGTTGTTTCTGAATACTTTTGTAAGCTACGGAGTGATTTTCTTTGCAGTTATTATGAAAATAAGAGATTACAAGTCAAGTGATGGTAATCCATTTGATTATATTATGCAGGTTGCAACAGATATTACTTCAGGTAATACAATGGGAGCATTATTTGCAATATACTCAGTGACAGCAGTTTTGCTCTTCGGTATTTGGTATTATATAGCCTTTATCAAGAAGAGTGGAAAGAAGATTCAACTGAAAGCAGAATGCGCAAAACTCACTACTAAACCATTGTTTTATATTCCGGGTGTAATCCTGTTGGCCCTTGGTATGCAAGTGCTTTGTGATTTTCTGATGAATATACTTGCAACATTGGTTCCAAGCTGGATGGAATTCTATGTTCAGCTTATGGAAAATGTGGGACTGGACGGTGAAGTTACACCACTTCTGATTCTATATGTAGTTATTCTTGGACCTATATCAGAGGAGTTGATTTTCAGAGGACTGACTGTTGGATATGCTAATAGAATTTTTAGATTATGGGTTGTGAATGTTGTTCAGGCTGTTTTATTTGGTGCTATGCATATGAATCCTATTCAGTCTATTTATGCATTTGTTCTCGGACTTGTAATTGGATATTTGGTTTTGAAATCTGATTCCTTGCTTATGGGAATGATTATTCATATAACATTTAACGCATCAAGCTTTGTTGTATCATATGTGATGCCAGAGGGCAGCAAGTCAGCTATTGAATTTGGTCTCCTTTTATTTTCATCTATGGCAGCAACTTATGTGGGATTTGAGATGATTTATAAGAATTTACCACAGGCAGCTAAAGAAACAGCTGAGACTTCCGATAAATAATTTGTACGGGATTGTAATTAAATATTAGATATATACGTTCAAGGAAGGCAACTTTTGAAAAGGGATTTTCAAAGGTTGCTTTTTGTATTTTATCAATGCGCGCACCTTTTTTACAATCTCAGTTCAATACAATTGTAAAAGGAGGTGTTCGGATGATTATTTCATCCCAAAACATGAGCATGTCCTCTAAGTCTAGTATGAAGATGTCGGAACGTTTTGCGACAGAATCAGCAGGCGTAGGGTTGATTAACATGCCGCAAAATAAAGGGGCATTGTCCTTCAAGGATGTGTTGTCCTACATGGATGCTGGCATCAATAATTATGATGACCAGGGAAATCTGACACAGGTAGGGAATGTGACCCGGGAGTTACAGGCCGGTGAAAATGTGCCCACCAAGATACAGTTTGAGACCTTGAATTATCTGTTGAGAATATTTCTCTATGGAGTGAACCGTGCGAGGAATACTCAGTTTGAACAGAAGTTGTCGGATATGGGTATAACATTTTTCGATGGTAACATGGGTGGACAGATTGGATGGGACATTACGGAAAATATTTCCACATACGAGTACCGGGAGGAGAAGAGCTATAATTTCAACACAACCGGAACTGTAATGACTGCAGATGGGAGACAGATTGATTTTGATGTAAATGTGGGAATGAGTGAGAAATTCTACATGAAAGCCACGGAGCATAATTTTAATATTTCACCAAAATATGTAGATCCATTGGTGATAAATATTGATAGTGATGTGGTGGATGTGGAAAATCAGACATTCTTCTTCGATTTAGATGCTGATGGCAAGGTGGAAGAACTAAGCCGTCTGGGTTTGGGAAGTGGTTTTCTGGCCCTGGATCGAAATGCAGATGGGCGTATTAATGATGGCTCAGAACTGTTTGGAACTGCTTCAGGCAATGGCTTTGCCGATTTGTCACAGTACGATATGGATGGCAATGGATGGATAGATGAGGCAGATGAAATATTTGACAAGCTGCTTATCTGGACTCCGGGAGCTGATGGTCAGGATACATGTTACAAGTTGAAGGACAAGGGTGTAGGAGCTATCTGTCTGGAAAATGTGCCCACAGATTATGTGTTAAGACATGAGAATGGCAAAGTGGGGGCTGCGGTAAGAAGGAGCGGAATGTATCTTATGGAAGACGGCCGTCCCGGAACGGTTCAGCATGTGGATTTGGCCATGTAGAATTTCATATTTTTGAAGGCGGACTATGTGCTATAATTTAGTGCATAGTCCGTTTTTTAGGAGAATAATTATGAATAAGATTACTTTGGGGATTGTGGCCCATGTGGATGCAGGCAAGACAACCCTTTCAGAGACAATTCTATATAAGAAAAATGTAATTCGTAAAATGGGAAGGGTGGATGACAAGGATTCCTTTATGGATACAGATGACATAGAGCGTCAGCGTGGCATTACAATCTATTCCAAGATTGCCAGAATCCCAATGGGTGATAACGAGGTTATATTTATTGATACACCGGGGCATGTGGATTTCTCCGCCGAGATGGAGAGATGCCTAAGTGTGCTGGACTATGCCTTTCTTGTGATAAATGGTATTAACGGAGTTCAGAGTCATACCAGAACTTTATGGAAATTGATGGATAGATATAATATTCCTACAATTCTATTTGTAAACAAGATGGATATCTCTCCAAAGTCTAAAGAAGAACTGATGGCAAATATTAGAGAGACTCTGTCGGAGGAGTGTATGGACTTCACCGGAGTAGTTACGGATTTAGATGGTACAGATGATAGTAACTGGGTTATGTCTGATGAACTTCTGGAGGAGATTTCCATGTCCTCGGAGAATCTCATGGAGGAATTCCTGGATACAGGAGATATAAGCCATAAATCTATAGTACAGGCTGTCAATGATAGAAAAATTTATCCTGTTTTTTTTGGCTCTGCCTTGAAGGAACAGGGAGTGGATGAGCTTCTGGCTTTTTATGAACAGGCCTTGTCTATGGATTTGTCTCTGGAAAATGTTGGAACATCAGATGACGACTTTGGAGCCAGATGTTTCAAGATTACAAGGGATAATAATAATGTGCGTCAGACTTGGATTAGAATAACCGGAGGCACATTAAAGGCCAAGGATATGATTCAGCCCTTTGATTCCTATCCAAGCGATGCCAGAAAGGTTAATGAGATTCGACGATATAATGGTGACAAATATGAGCTGGTAAATGAAGCTGGCGCCGGGGATATTGTAGCCCTAACTGGAGTAGATAATTCCAGACCGTCAATGGGCTTTGGAAATCTGCCAGAGGGCGAGGAATCCCTGGTTCAACCTGTATTGAAGTATCGTGTGTTGGTGGACAAGAATGATAATATTCACGAAGTATACAGTGAATTGAAAGAGTTAAATGATGAGGATCTGGCTCTGGAGTTGGAATATATTGATGGAGCAGACGTGATAAATATCCGATTGATGGGCAAGATTCAGCTGGAGATTATTCAGGCCAAGATGCAGGAACGCTTTGGCAGGAATATTGATTTTGGAACCGGCAATATTATGTACAAGGAAACCATTTTACAGGAGGTTACAGGTCATGGGCATTTTGAACCCTTGAAGCATTTCGCAGATGTGGTGCTTGAAATGAAGCCATTGCCACCGGGAAGTGGTATTGTGGTGCATACGGATTGCCCGGTGGATGTGCTTGGCAAGAATTATCAGCATCAGGTTCTTAATTATTTGTCCAGAAGAAATCATCCGGGGATATTGACCGGTTCTGCCCTTACGGATATGGATATCACTTTGGTGAGGGGAAAGTCTCATACCAAGCATACAGAGGGTGGAGATTTTAGAAAGGCTACAGACATTGCCATAAGAAATGGTCTTCTTCGAGTGGAGAGTCAGCTTCTTGAGCCATATTATAAAGTGACACTTGAATTACCAGTAAATAATGTGGGTAGAGCCATGACGGATTTGGAGCGTATGCATGGAGAAATCATGACTCCTGAGATTAGGGATGACGTGTGTGTACTGACAGGTAGAGTGCCTGTTGCTACAATCATTGATTATGCTGCTGAGGTTGCATCATATACGGGAGGAATGGGACAATTAATATTGGAGATGGAAGGATATTTTCCATGTCATAATTCTCAGGAGATTATTGAACAGATTGGATATGATTACCATACAGATATGAGGCATCCTTATGAGTCCATATATGTACACGGCGGTCAGGAGAGATATGCTATAGAAGGTGAGCTGGACTATGTTGGAGAAGAGGAGTTAGTGACCGGAGGCTTAGTTGATAAGTCTCAGATTAACAGGTCGAAGTCAAAAAAAGCAGATTCTGATTATACCGGCTATGGCGGATTGGAACCTGACTTGGAAGAGATATTCACCAGAACTTATGGAGAGGTGAAATTTCAGAACTATAATAGAGCCAAGACTATAACTTCTGCTGAACAAAAGGCTGCCAATGTGGCGGCTGCGAGAGAAGAGTATGAATTAAATCATCCTGGGGCTGCAAAGCGAAAGGAAAATGAGGCTGCCAGAAAGAGAAAGAAGTATGTGCTGGTGGATGGATATAATGTAATACATGCTCATCCATTATGGCATGAGTTGGCTGAGGAAAATCTGGATGCTGCCCGAGGAGCTTTGATTGATGCATTATGTAATTATCAGGGATTTATGGGATGTGAACTCATTGTGGTTTTTGATGCATACAATGTGCCAAATACTGCTCCCCGTGATATGAAGCATAATAATATATACATAGTATTTACAAAGGAAAATCAGACGGCAGATGCCTATATTGAGCGGACAACCCATGAGATGGTAAATGCAGACAATGCTGATGTAACAGTTATATCATCAGATGGTCTGGTTCAGAAGATTATTATGGGAGATGGTGCCAGAAGAGTTTCTGCCAGAGACTTTTTTGCGGAACTTGATAGATTGAAATTGTAGATTCAAAATACATATTCAGTTAAGAAATGAACCTATTTCTGATATACTATCAAGTGTGTCCTGTGTATACAGGAGCATATGTTCTAATGAGATTATTAATCGCAATATATAGATTATAAATAAACAGGAGATTGGAATATGTCATTTGTACATTTGCATAGCCATACAGAGTATTCTCTGCTGGATGGCTCCAACAAAATAAGTGAATATGTATCTCGAGTGAAACAGTTGGGAATGAATGCTGCAGCCATAACAGATCATGGAGTAATGTATGGCTGTATTGAATTTTACAAGGAATGTCGCAAACAGGGCATAAAGCCTATTATTGGATGTGAAGTTTATGTTGCACCTGGTTCGAGATTTGACAGAGAGATATCTCATGGAGATGACAGATATTACCATTTGATTTTGCTGGCAGAAAATAATACTGGATATCAGAATCTTATTAAGATTGTATCAGCTGGTTTTGTAGATGGATATTATTATAAACCTCGTGTGGACATGGAGATATTGGAACAATTTAGCGAAGGCATTATATGTTCCAGCGCTTGTCTGGCGGGTGAGATTCCCAGACTTATAACCAGAGGACTGTATGAGGATGCCAAGGCCAAGGCGTTGGAATTCCTTCGGATTTTTGGAGAAGGTAATTATTATCTGGAATTACAGGATCATGGTATAGAGGAACAGGCCTTTGTTAATCAGCAGCTTATTCGAATGAGTAAGGAGACTGGAATTCCTCTTATATGTACCAATGACTGCCATTATACATATGATACTGATGTGGAGCCTCATGATATTTTATTATGTATTCAGACTGGTAAGAAATTATCAGATGAGGATAGAATGCGCTATGAAGGCGGACAGTACTATGTGAAGTCAGAGGAGGAGATGCGTAAGCTATTTGCGGCAACTCCAGAGGCTCTGGAAAATACACAGGCTATTGCGGACAGATGTAATGTGGAAATAGAATTTGGCGTAACCAAGTTGCCTCATTTTGATGTGCCAGAGGGCTATGATTCCTGGTCATATCTCAATAAGCTGTGCTTCGATGGATTAGATGCGAGATATGGTGATAGAGCAGAGGAACTGAAGCCTCGTCTGGAGTATGAGTTAAATACAATTCGCCAGATGGGTTATGTAGATTATTTCCTCATTGTGTGGGACTTCATCAATTATGCCAGAACTCAGGGTATACCTGTAGGTCCTGGGCGAGGAAGTGCCGCTGGCTCTATTGTAAGTTACACCATTGGAATCACCAATATTGATCCTATAAAATACAACCTGATTTTTGAGAGATTCTTAAATCCTGAGCGTGTATCCATGCCGGATATTGATATTGACTTTTGTTTCAACCGACGAAGCGAAGTTATAGATTATGTGGTTGAGAAGTATGGAGCAGACTGTGTGACACAGATTGTAACCTTTGGTACTCTCAAGGCAAGAGGCGTAATCCGTGATGTAGGTCGTGTGCTGGATTTGCCATATAATTATGTGGATTCAATTGCCAAAAGTGTACCTACGGATTTGGGCATTACTTTGGAAAAGGCTCTGGTAATGAGTCCTGATTTGAAGAAGATGTACAATGAAGATCCAGTGGTGAAGAATCTCATTGATATGGCTATGAGATTGGAAGGTCTTCCTAGACATACAGGAATCCATGCCGCCGGTGTGGTTATTTCTGAGAAACCAATGGATGAGTATGTGCCATTATCCCGTGGTGGTGATGGTGCCATTACAACTCAATATGAGAAGGGTACAATTGAGGAGCTGGGACTTCTGAAAATGGACTTCCTGGGACTTCGTACCTTGACCGTTATAGATGATGCATTGAAACTTATTAAGGAAGGTCATGGAATTGATATTGATATAGATAATATAGATTATGATGATCCGGCTGTGCTGGAAATGATTTCTTCTGGTAAGACTGAGGGTGTGTTCCAGTTGGAAAGTCCTGGAATGACAAGTTTCATGAAGGAGCTTAAGCCAGAGAGCCTGGAGGATGTTATAGCTGGAATATCTCTATACAGACCGGGTCCTATGGATTTCATTCCGGACTATATCAAGGGTAAGCGTGACAAGAATGATGTAACCTATCTGTGCCCACAGCTGGAGGATATACTGGCTCCAACCTATGGCTGTATTGTATATCAGGAACAGGTTATGCAGATCGTGCGAGATTTGGCAGGCTATTCCATGGGGCGAAGTGACTTGGTTCGCCGAGCCATGGCCAAGAAACACGAGGATGAGATGCTTCGTGAGAGACAGAATTTCGTATATGGAAATGAAACAGAAGGCGTCAAAGGTTGTGTTGCCAATGGTATCAGTGAGGAAGTGGCCAACAAGATCTTTGACAATATGGTTACATTTGCCAGTTATGCATTTAACAAGAGTCACGCTGCAGCTTATGCATATGTATCCTTCCAGACAGCTTATCTGAAATATTATTATCCGGTAGAATTTATGGCAGCTCTTATGACTTCGGTTTTGGATAATTCAGTGAAGGTTGCTGAATATATTATGGTATGCCGTAATATGAATATTGAAGTGTTACCACCGGATATCAATGAAGGTCAGGGAAACTTTGCAGTGTCTGATGGCAAGATCAGATATGGAATGTATGCTATTAAGAGTCTGGGAAAACCGGTTATTGATTTCATATTAAATGAGCGCAGCCAGAGAGGCCGATACAAGACCATTGAGGATTTCTGCACCCGCGTTAACAGCCGTGAAGTCAACAAGCGGGCAGTGGAGAATCTTATTAAGGCAGGAGCTCTTGATTCCCTTGAGGGTAATCGTCGTCAAATGATTATGATATATGCATCCATTATGGATAATGTGGCAAATGAGAAGAAGAAATCCATGGCGGGACAGATTACATTATTTGATATAGCAGGAGAAGATGCCAAGAGTGATTTTGAAATCAAGCTTCCAAATGTGGAGGAGTTCGATAAAGAACAGCTTCTAATGTTTGAAAAGGATGTGCTGGGAGTATATATTTCCGGACATCCTCTGGAAGAATATTTATCTGTTATAAAAAATACAACTGATGCAACTTCGGCAGACTTTGTGCTTGATGAGGAAACCAATTCTACAATTGTAAGAGACAACCAGATGGTTATTCTGGGTGGAATGCTCACAGATGTAAATATTAAATATACCAAGAACAACACAGTTATGGCTTTTGCTAATTTAGAGGATTTGGCCGGTGTTGTGGAGGTTATTATTTTCCCTAAGCAGTATGAGAAGTATAGACAGTATATGGAAAATGATAACAAGGTGTTCATCCGTGGCAGGGTTCAGGCTGAGGATGACAAGAATGCCAAGCTTATCTGTCAGGAAATTCATGGCTTCAATGAAGTGAAGAAGGAAGTGTGGATACAGTTTATGACCAGAGATGAGTACAATTCTCGGGAGAAAGAACTGGAAAATCTCCTTATGGATTGCGAGGGAAATGATTCTGTGATTATTTACATAAAAGACCATAAGTTGGTGAAGAGATTACCTCCTAATTGGAACATTTTGGCATCAGATGAGATGATTTCTCTCTTATCTGAGAATTTTGGCGAGGAAAATGTAAAAGTTACACAAAAGAATGTTGAATTTGACAACAAAAGATATTAAAATATGTAACGAGTGAATGTGAAGAAATAGGAGGATAAATCGATGGCAAATGAAATCAATACAATCGGAGTGTTGACCAGCGGTGGTGATGCACCGGGAATGAATGCAGCCATCCGTGCAGTTGTTCGTCAGGCGATTGCAAAAGGAAAGAAAGTAAAAGGAATCAAGCGTGGATATGCCGGATTATTACAGGAAGAAATAATCGATATGGATGCATATTCAGTTTCTGAAATTATCCAGAGAGGTGGAACAATCTTACAGACCGCCAGATGTTTGGAATTCTGTGAGCCTGAGTATCAGAAGAAGGGCGCAGAGATTTGCAAGAAGCATGGCATTGACGGATTGGTTGTAATTGGAGGAGATGGTTCTTTCAAGGGTGCTCAGAAGTTGGCTGCACTTGGAATCAACACAATCGGTCTTCCGGGAACAATTGACTTGGATATTTCATGTACAGAATATACAATCGGATTTGATACTGCTGTAAACACAGCTATGGAAGCTATCGACAAGGTTAGAGATACATCTACTTCTCATGAGAGATGCTCAATCATTGAGGTTATGGGACGTGGAGCTGGTTATATAGCTTTGTGGTGTGGTATTGCCAACGGTGCTGAGGACGTATTACTTCCTGAGAAGTATGATTATGATGAGCAGAAGCTTATCAATCATATTATCGAAGGCAAGAAGAAGGGTAAGCAGCATCATATTATTATAAATGCAGAAGGAATTGGTCATTCAACATCTATGGCCAAGAGAATTGAGGCAGCTACAGGAATTGAGACTCGTGCTACAATTCTTGGACATATGCAGCGTGGTGGTAGCCCAACATGTAAGGATAGAGTTTATGCTACTACAATGGGTGCTTTGGCTGTTGACTTATTGCTTGATGGTGCATCCAACAGAGTTGTTGGTTACAGACATGGTGAGTTCGTAGACTTTGATATTGATGAGGCTCTTGCAATGACCAAGGGTATTGATGAGTATCAGTACGAGTTATGTGCTTCTATGTGTACAAACTAATATCATTTGACATTGATTTGATAGGATGGTGCCTTATAGCGCCATCCTTTTTTGTTTTGTAAAATGTTGTACATAATGAGATGATATATTTATAATATAAATAAAAGGAAGCAATGAAACATGGATATAATAACATCAACTTCCAATCAGGGAATCAAAAATGTGAAGACTATGCTGGCCAAGGCCAAGGCTAGACGCCAACAGCAGGCATTCGTAGTTGAGGGACCGAGAATGGTTCTCGAGACACCGGAGGGATTCCTTAGAGAAGTATATATATCACAATCTTATATTGAGAAGTCAGGAGAAACAGTCCAGGACTTTGAGCGTCGCTTTGGTGATAAACTTCGTGTGGTAAATGATAGTGTAATGAATCACATGTCTGACACGGAGACACCTCAGGGCATATTGGCAGTGGTGACACAACCTGCATATGAGTTGTCGGATTTAATGGCAGATGATAAGCCACTTCTTATGGTTTTGGAAAATGTACAAGATCCTGGAAATCTGGGTACAATTTTTAGAACAGCAGAGGGAGCAGGCGTAAATGGCATAATAATGTCTGCGGATACAGTTGATATATTTAACCCAAAGACTGTCAGATCAACTATGGGAAGTCTGTATCGCATGCCATTTGTCATATCTTCTAATCTTACAGAGACTATAGATGAATTGCAGCAACAGGGTGTGAAATTCTATGCAGCTCATTTGGCTGGTGAGAAATATTATGATAGCTACGACTACACTGGTGCCACAGGATTTCTCATTGGAAATGAGGGTAATGGTCTCACAGATGCAATTGCTGATAAAGCGGATGAATATGTTAAAATACCAATGGGAGGTAAGCTGGAGTCTTTGAATGCTGCCATGGCAGCAGGAGTGCTGATGTATGAAGCTAATAGACAGAGAAGAATATGAAAATATGGTTTAAACAGTGGAAGGACAATAGGTTAGTGGCTGATTATGTAGTTGAAGACTATAGCAACGAGACCAGAACTCATAAAGTGTTCAATGCTTTGGAGGAGGCTTGTCATGAGATGGATGTGGCCAGACCTATATGGCTTGATTCTACAGTGAGAGATTTCAAACAATGTGCCAAGGCACGATTTGGCACAGATGCATTTGTGGAAGATATATACTTCGACTATTTGGAGATAGAAGTGTTAGAGGAAGACTAGATTGACTGATAGACAATTAATACGGGGGAAGAAAATGAGTGAGTTAGAGAGTAAAAATTATTTTGATGATTCTATGGAATCATGGAATGCGGTTATGTTGATATACCGCTCAGCTATCAAGGAAATGAATACCAAGATTGAAATACTGAATGAGGAGTTCAAGCATGTGCATCAGTATAATCCTATTGAGTATGTGAAAACTAGGGTGAAGGCTCCTGATAGTATTGTGAAGAAATTGAAGAGATATGGATATGAAGAGACTCTTCAGAATATGATGGAGTACTGTAATGATATTGCAGGTGTGAGGATTGTATGCTCTTTCACATCTGATATTTATCGATTGGCAGATATGATCGGAAGACAAAATGATGTCACTGTTATATCTGTAAAGGATTATATCAAGAATCCTAAGCCAAGTGGATATAAGAGCTATCATATGATAGTTACAATTCCGGTATTCTTGTCTGACAGAGTTGTAGATACCAAGGTAGAGATACAGATTCGTACTATTGCCATGGATTTCTGGGCCAGCTTAGAGCACAAGATTTATTACAAATTCGAGGGACATGCTCCTGAGTATATCAGCCATGATCTGCAGGAATGTTCTGAGATTGTATCAGAACTTGATGAGAGAATGCTTCTGTTAAATGAAGCTATTCAGAAAACTAAAGCAGAACAGGAAGAAGACAAGCAAGAATAGAAGATAGGTAAGAAAAAAGTATAGAGATGACAAAACGAGCCACCAGCTTAATTGCTGGTGGCTCTTATTAGATTTGTGATTAAATTATTCTCCTGCGTTTACGCTGTTTTTCCAATCATTGAATTTTTGCTCAACAGCTTCATAGGTGCGCTTGGAAATATCTGGTAATTCCTTGCCCCATGCTTTGGTTGCTTCCTTGAAGCCTTTTACGAAAGCATCAAATAATTCATCTGCCTTGGCAGGATCTCCGCCGCTTAATGCTTTGGCGAATTCAACAATACGATCTGACGTCTGTTCAACTCCCCAATATCCATCTTCGGCAATATCCTTCTTGGCCTGAGCAATTGCTTCTGGTGAAGCTTCGAAATCTCCACTTGCCAATATGTGCCAGATGTCATCAGAAGCACCGATTGCCTGACCCTGTCTGGTAATTTCATTTCTTACAATGTTGAGAAGCTGAGCTTTGTTAGCTTCTGCATCTGCTTGCATCTGCGCAACGAGTGAAGCGCGATCTGCTTTGGACATTTTCTTTGGATTCTCAGCTGGTTTAGATTTCTCATAAACTGCAGCTTCTTCGGAGAATTTAGTTTTGTCTTCTGTGACCTTGGCATCCTCGGTCTTCTTTTCATAAGTAGGCTTTGATGTGGTGGAAATAGCAGAAGATATATTATTTACTAAATTTGTATCCATATGCATCCCTCCTTGGTTAACTGGTGTGGACTTCCCTGTCCACTACATTGATATAGTATCTTATAACTATAATCGGCATCCTTTCCTACTTTCATTATATATCCTGAGTTTGAAATGTAAATGTATTTTGTTGTTTTTGGCGTACAAGAACTTCTTGATTATGATGTGTGTATTTGATACAATCGTATTGCACTTAAAATAATACAAAGTGCAAAATGCACAAAAAATACAATTGGGGGAATATAAATTGACTGGACAAAACGCAATTACTTTAAAGGCATTGGCCAAAATCAATATAGGGTTAGATGTAACAGGAATCCGTGCTGATGGTTATCATATGGTAAATATGATTATGCAGACAGTTCATATGTATGATGTGGTAACCGTTGAGAAGGATACAGATGGCGGTATTTCAATGACAACCGATTCAGGTTTCCTACCTACTGATGATTCAAATTTATGTATCAAAGCTGCGAAACTTATGCAAGAAACTTATCCTGAAGTACAGGGGGTAAAGATTCATCTGGAGAAGAATATTCCAGTGGCTGCAGGCATGGCTGGTGGTAGCTCAGATGCTGCATCTGTATTATATGGAATCAACCGGATATATGAATTAGGTTTGTCTATAGAGGAGCTTCAAGAGATTGGTGTGCGGATTGGAGCTGATGTTCCATATTGTCTTATGCGTGGAACTGCATTGGCGGCAGGTATTGGCGAGAAACTTACCAGACTTCCGGCTATGATGAGATGTCCTGTGCTTATTGCAAAACCTGCGGTGTCTGTATCTACCAAGGAAGTGTATCAGGCTCTGGATGCAATTGAAAATCCCAAGCATCCTGATATTGATGCCATGATAAGAGATATAGAAAATGGAGATTTGCATTCTTTGGCATCTCACATGGGAAATATTTTGGAGGAAGTTACAATTCCAATGCATCCGGAAATTGCAGACATTAAGAAAGTGATGATGGAAAATGGTGCGGTTATTTCCATGATGAGTGGAAGCGGTCCTACTGTATTTGGATTTTTTGATGATGAGGATACAATGAAGCAGGCCAAGGAAGCTGTTGAGAAAAGCGGTCTGGCCAATGTGGTCAGATATACAAGCATTTATAATGTGTAAGCTATTGTGTTAAAACGGGTAGTATAAATGTAAAGAACAAGGAGTTGGATATAATATGGAAGAATTGAAGCTGGATATGGATTCGAGATTGCCACTTAGAGATGTGGTTTATAATACTCTCAGAAATGCTATTTTAAGAGGTGACCTAAAACCTGGCGACAGACTTATGGAGATGCATTTGGCTAATAAGTTGGGGGTTAGTCGTACTCCAATTCGTGAGGCTATAAGATTACTTGAAGATGAGGGGCTGGCTATTACGGTTCCGAGAAAAGGCGCTCAGGTTGCTAAGATGACAGAGAAGGATCTGAGAGATGTATTGGAAATTAGAAATGCATTGGATGAGCTGGCAGTATCTATGGCATGTACCAGAAAGAAGCCTGAACAGATAGACAAGCTTCGTGAAGCACTAGAAGCTTTTAAATTCGCTACAAAGAGCAAGGATCCTCGTAAAATTGCTGAGGAGGATGAGAAATTCCACAATGTGATTTATGAGATGGCAGATAATCCTAAACTCACTAATATTGTGGTGAATTTAAGAGAACAGATGTATCGATATAGATATGAGTATGTGAAGGACAATGATACATATGAGGGCTTGATTGCAGAACATCAGGCTATGATAGAAGGATTTGAGCAAAATGATGTGGATCTGTTGAAGAAGATTATGCATACACATCTTGCAAAACAGGTAGAAGGTGTAAGTGAGGTAATAAAAGAGCAGAGTTAAATTAAGGTATTTATGGGGCTTTCATAGAAAGAGGTGGTTGTATGGAAAAAAAAGAAGTATCTATTAAGATAAAGACTATACAAAGCACGGATGGACAGAGAGAGATAGTTGGTGGTGAATATCCTGGGACAGCAGAGTCAAATGGTGACCAGATTATTGTGAGATATTCATCTTCAGATGAAAATGGTGAATGTGAATATGAGATAATTATGTCTCCACGGGGATGCGCGGTTGCTACCTCAGGAGCTATTGAGCGTCTGATAAAATATGAGATGGGTAAGAGAAATGACTGCTCTATGAGAATATTTGCTGGAATTATTCCTATGGAATGTAGCACTAATGAGTATGTATACGAGGATAAATGGGAGAAAATCGGCAGAGCTAGAGCTAGAATAAATTATGATTTATTTAGTGGTAAAGAATTGTTGTCCCATCAGGTTATGAATATTATTGTGAAGGCCAGATAAAATATTTGGGATGATGAGCGGTAAATCATATATGAAATATGGAAAATAAAATAGAGTTCCGGTATGAACTTCTTGTTATGAATAACTTTGAGAAGTTTGTGCCGGAACTTTTTGCATATAAGCTGAAAAAAATAATGTGATTTATAAAAATGTCAAAAAAATTACAAAAACTAGCTAAAAAATGAAAACGGGATTCGTACACTTTACTATATAATGTAGTTTATATAAGTGTATAAAGAAACTAATGACCTACTAAGGAAGGAGCTTATTATGGAAAAGAACATTAAGAAACAGGGTGCAAATCTTACATTGAAGATTATGCTCACATCAATTTTGCCAATTATATTGATTGGTGTTTTGGCTTATGCTGCCATGAACCAGGTGAGAGATTATGTGGCTGATTCTCTGGTTCAGAAAATGATGAAGATAGCTGCGCATGATTTGAGCATGGCTTTTAGTGGAGGTGCTACTTCTGCACAGGACAATCAAAATAAAGAGTACAGCGAAGAGGAAAGAGGAGATGTACTTGGCAATCTCAAGAATGCTATGGCTGAGGTAAAGGATTCCACAGGTGCTGAATACGTATTGTATTATAATGCATCACCTCTTATTAATACTTTTGAATCAGACATATCAGAGGTGGAGGGCGTAGGTGCTATTAGCGAGGATGTTCTGGCTGATTGGCAGGCTAAGAAGGAAATCTATCAGGAAGAAGAGATTAATGGCGTAGAATATTATACCTTTTTAATGAATTCATCTCACACAGATGAGTATGATATATTTATCAAAGCATTCTATCCAAAGTCTGAGATTAGAGCTTTGACTCAGTATGTATTAACTTATGTGACACTGGGATTAGTAGGATTTCTGCTTGTGGCTCTTGTTATAAGCTACTTTGTATGCAGAAAGATAACCAAGGCTATTACATCTGCAGTAGACAATTTGGATACTGTTGCAGATGGTGATTTGAATGTGAAGCTTGATGATAGATTGTTGAATCGTGGAGATGAGGTTGGAAATATTGCCAGATCGGTACAGACATTAGTTTCTAACTTGTCAGATACTATCAAGCAGATTAATAAAACGACAGCTGCTCTTGGAACTTTCTCTGGAGAGTTCAAGGAGAATTTTGAAAATATTGATTCTTCTATCAGTGATGTAAATTCTGCTGTAGAAGATATTGCAAATGGTGCTACTAGTCAGGCTTCTGAGACACAGTCTGTAAGCATGCAGATGGATGGCATGGGTGATGCTATTGGTGAGGCTTCAGAAGGTATGGATAGACTTCTTGAGAGCACTAATGAAATGAAGGCCAAGAATGATATCATGGGCAAGACTTTGAAGCAGCTTATGGAAATCAGTGAACAGACCAAGGCATCTATTGATGAAGTGCATGAGCAGACTAATGTTACCAATAATTCTGTGACAGAAATTAGAAATGTAGTAGATCTTATAAGCGATATTGCAAATCAGACTAATCTGCTTTCACTCAATGCTTCAATTGAGGCTGCCCGTGCTGGTGAGCAGGGTAAGGGCTTTGCGGTAGTTGCGGATGAAGTTAGAAATCTGGCTGAGCAGTCAGCTGATTCCGCTCAGAAGATTGGCGCTATTGTAGAGGAACTTATCTCTCAGTCAAATGTATCTGTTGAGACTATGAACAGTGTATTAGATGAGATTGAAAGACAGAATGAGAAGCTTGCTACAACTCAGCAGGTATTTAAGGAACTTGGTGAGGGTATTGAGGTTGTTGCTGATGAGATTACTAAGTCATCAGATCAGATTACACAGCTCAACATTGTCAAGACTCAGGTTGTAGATGCATTGTCATCCCTTGCTGCTATTGCACAGGAAAATGCAGCTTCAACTGAGGAGACATCTGCGACAATGATTCAGTTAGAGACTATTGTAAATGATTGTAACCAGGCAACTAACCAGCTTGTTGTACTGGCAGATGATTTGCAGCAGAACATCAGCAAATTCGATTTAAAGACTCAGCTTGAGATGATGGACGAGTCTCTCGGCCAGGCTGCCACCTCTGCTGATTCTGTTGAGGCGTAATTGATTTAATAGAATAGAGTAGACTTGATCAGGCTCTCCACCGGCCATATACGGCTCGAGGCTAACGCTTAACCTCGCCTTAATATGGCCGGGGGAGAGCCTTGCTAGTTTTAATGCGATTAAAGGATTGAAAAACATCCTGCTACGATAAGAAGCAGAGGCTAACGCTTGACCTTGCCTTAATATGGCCGGAGGAGAGCCTTGCTAGATTTTATTGCGATTAATGAATTAAAAATCATACCGCCAAAAGAAGCAGAGGTTGGCGCCGACCTCTAAGGGGTGAGGAGAGCCTTGCTAGTTTAACGCGATTAATGAATTAAAAAAGACTTCTCAGCCATCATATAAAGGCGAGGTTAAGCGATAGCCTCGAGCCGTATATGATGGTTGGGAAGTCTTAATATATTAATTGAAAAACCTCTCCTCTATCATATAGAGGCGAGGTTAAGCGTTTAGCCTCGAGCCGTATATGATGGATGAGAAGTCTTAATATATTAAATGAAAAAACTCTCCTCTATCATATATAGGCGAGGTCGAGCGATAGCCTCAAGCCGTATATGATGGATGAGAAGTCTTAATATATTAAATGAAAAAACTCCCCATCTACCATATAAAGGCGAGGTCAAGCGATAGCCTCGAGCCGTATATGGTAGATGGGGAGTTTAAATGTTTTTATTCGATTATTTGCCAGAATACTCTTTCTGCTTTCGAAGTAACCAAGAACGGAACCCCTTCTTCTTTACCTCGTCATCTTTTTTGATTTTACCATGTAAACCGCTTACACTTGTAATGTAGATACCACTTACCTTGGCTTTTACTTCTTTCTTCACTGGAAGATCTTCAAAGATTGCGCCATCGGCGATTAATGTCATAATCTGTGGTCCTACCTTGGCTTTTACGATTGGCAACTTTGCACGTCTTGAATACCATGGCACCTGATTAATCATCTGCTCAGGAAGACCTGATTCCTTTAATCTGAGATACTTCTTGTCGATGATAAGCATTGACACGTTCTGAGATACTGCAGCCATCTGTTCTGCCTGCTCATCCTGACGCTTCTGTGCTTTCTTGCCAAGGAAGTATAGTGCGATAGTTATTGCCAAAAGTACTGCTGTAACAATGAGTAATACGATTGTTACTGTAGGAATTGCTAATAACATAATACTTTCTCCTCATATAAAATTGAAACATAAAGCATTTTAACATTTATAAGGATAAAATGCAATAAATGAAGGAGGAAAAACCTAGTAAGTATGGGGCTTTCTCCCTAAAAAATACTTTATATTTATTAATTACTATGTTATAATCATCCCTAGCAGTTCCTGTTGTCAGGAATGGAAATATGAAAATAAAAATGTGAAGGAGATATATTATGAAACACATTCAGACATTAAATACAAAGAAACTTCAGAACACAGTTAAGAAGGGCGGATGTGGCGAGTGCCAGACATCTTGCCAGTCAGCATGCAAGACATCTTGTACAGTTGGAAATCAGAGCTGTGAGAACAAGAATAACTAATTTTTAGAAAAAAGAACAACGTTTCACAATACGACCGTGCGCTGTAAGGCGTTCGGTCATTTGTGCGTTTTATAAGGAGGCATATTTTGGTTCATCAATACAAAATGGGAGGCTATAACATAGCCATTGATGTCAACAGTGGAGCAATCCATGTGCTTGATGATATGACTTATGATATGGTTGAGTTGTATGAAAAGAAGAGCCAGGAGGAAATCAAGTCAATTATAGCAGAGAGATATCCACAGCAGGCGGATGAAATAGACGATGCTTGGAACGAGATACAAGAACTTATTGAGGCAGAAGAATTATTTACAACAGATAATTATGAGCCTTATATTACAGACTTTGCCAAGAGACCTACAGTGGTCAAGGCACTTTGCTTGCATATATCACATGATTGCAACTTGGCTTGCAAGTACTGCTTCGCAGAAGAGGGCGAGTACCATGGTGGTAAGCGTGAACTTATGAGCTACGAAGTTGGTAAGAAGGCTTTGGATTTCTTAGTGGCTAATTCAGGAAATCGTAGAAACCTTGAGGTTGATTTCTTCGGTGGAGAGCCACTTCTAAACTGGCAGGTAGTAAAGGATTTGGTTGCATATGGTCGCAGCCTTGAGGAAAAGCACAACAAGAACTTCAGATTTACTTTAACTACCAACGGTGTGTTAATAAATGATGATGTCATTGAATTTGCTAATAAAGAGATGGCAAATGTAGTCTTGAGTATCGATGGTAGACCTGAGATACATAATCTTATGAGACCTTTCAGAAAAGGTGCTCCAAGTTATGACATTATCGTTCCTAAATTCAAGGAATTTGCAGAGAGCAGAAATCAGGAGAAATACTATGTGCGAGGCACATTTACCAGAAACAATCTGGACTTCTCCAAGGATGTGCTTCATCTGGCAGATTTGGGATTCAAACAGATATCAGTTGAACCTGTAGTAGCCAAGGAAACAGATGATTATGCAATTCGCGAGGAAGACCTGGATGGATTGTATAAGGAATACGAAGACCTGGCACAGGAAATGGTTCGTCGTCATGGAACAGATGAGGATTTCAATTTCTTTCACTTCATGATTGATTTGGAAGGTGGCCCTTGTGTGGCTAAGCGTCTGTCAGGATGCGGATCAGGTACAGAGTATCTGGCAGTTACACCAACTGGAGAATTATATCCATGTCACCAGTTCGTTGGAAATACAGATTTCATTATGGGAAATGTAGACGAAGGTGTTACTAGAACAGATATAATGGATGAATTCAAAAGCTGTAATGTATATGCCAAGGATAAATGTAGAGAATGTTTTGCTAGATTCTACTGTAGTGGTGGATGTGCAGCCAACTCATATAACTTCCACGGTGATATTCATGATGCTTATGATGTAGGATGTGCGCTTCAGAAGAAGAGAGTGGAGTGTGCTATATATATTAAAGCGGCTTTGGCTGCAAAAGAAGGAGAATAGTTATAATGAAACGAATGAAAAAGGGGCAGGGAGTAGCATGGCTTGTAGTTATGCTGGCTGCATTGGTTGGTTTTGGTTACCTGGCAATTAATATTGTGACAGGAACTATTACTAAGAGTGATGGAAACAAGTTAAAGTTGGGCCTTGATTTGGCCGGTGGTGTAAGTATTACTTATGAAGCTGTTGGGGATACTCCTACAGAGGAACAGCTTCAGGATACAATCACCAAGATTAAGAGTCGTATTGAAAATGATTTACAGTCAGATACAACTACTACAGAAGCTAGTGTATATGCTGTAGGTGATGACAGAATTACAGTTGAGATTCCTGGTGTTACAGATGCCAATGCAATGTTAGAGCAGCTTGGTACACCTGGTACAATTTACTTCATTGCACAGAATGGTTCAGATGGTACACCAAACTATCAGATTAATCAGCAGACTGGTGAATATGAATTAACCAAGGATATTGATGCAATAGTTGCAGATGGGTCAGTTGTAGTTTCTGGTACTCAGATTAAGAGTGCAGATGGTACATTTTATCAGAATCCTACTACAGGAGCCTCTGAACCTGTTGTAAGTCTTACATTTACAGATGATGGAACCAAGGCATTTGCCGAGGCAACAACCAAGGCTGCAGCAGCTAGTGAGTCAATCGGTATTTATTATGATGGTAAGTTCGTAAGTGTTCCTAGAGTAAAGGAAGCAATTACAAATGGTTCTGCTCAGATTGATGGAATGAAGGATATTGAGGAAGCTAAGCAGCTTGCTTCATACATCAGAATCGGTGGACTTGATGTAGAACTTCAGGAGTTACAGTCAGAGGTTGTAGGTGCTTCTCTTGGTAGCGATGCGTTAAAGACAAGTCTTATTGCTGCTGGTGTTGGTCTTGCTATTGTAATTGTGTTTATGATTGCAATGTACTGGGGACCTGGTATTGCAGCATCTCTTGCACTTGTAATTTATACATCACTTATGGTATTTATCCTCTGGGCATTTGATGTGACACTTACATTGCCTGGTATTGCCGGTATTATTTTGTCTATCGGTATGGCGGTTGATGCAAATGCAATTATATTTGCCCGTATCCGAGAGGAAATTGCAGCAGAGAAGAGTGTTGCAGCAGCAATCGATATCGGATTCAAGAAGGCTATGTCAGCCATTGTAGATGGAAATGTAACAACTCTTATTGCGGCAGCAGTTCTTGGTATATTTGGTTCAGGTACTGTAAAGGGATTTGCTATTACATTGGCAATTGGTGTGTTGCTTTCAATGTTTACTGCACTTGTAATATCAAGACTTATCATTTACGCATTGTATGCTGTTGGAATGAGAAATGTTAAGTTTTATGGTAAGGCAAAAGAGAGAAAGACAGTTAACTTTATTGCTAAGAGAAAGGCATTCTTTGCTATTTCACTTGCATGTATCATAGTTGGATTCGCAGCTATGGGCGTTAACGCAGGTAAGGGCGTGAAGTCATTGAACTACAGCTTGGAGTTCTTGGGTGGTACTTCAACAACAGTTCAGTTTGACAAGGCGTACACACTTGATGAGGCTGAGAAGGAAATTGTTCCTTACATCGCTAAAATCACAGGTGATAATGCTATTCAGACTCAGATTGTAGATGATGATAATCAGATTATCTTCAAGACTCGTTCACTTGATTTGTCAGAGCGAGAAGCTTTGAACAAGACATTGGAAGATAACTTCGGAGTGAAGGAAGCCAATATCCAGTCGACAAATATTGGATCAAGCATCAGTAAAGAAATGAGAAACGAATCATTGGTTGCCGTAGTGATTGCAGTGCTTTGCATGCTTGTATATATCTGGTTTAGATTTAAGGATATTAGATTTGCAACAAGTGCTATTATCGCTCTTGTGCATGATGTATTAGTAGTTCTTGCTCTCTACGCAGTTGCAAGACTTTCGGTTGGAAGTGCATTTATTGCATGTATGCTTACGGTAGTAGGTTATTCTGTAAATGATACTATTGTAATATTTGACAGAATCCGAGAGAATATGAAGACATTGAGAAATGGTTCTGCAGAGGCTCTTGAGGACTTGGCAAATACAAGTATTACACAGACACTTTCTCGTACACTTTCAACATCATTTACCACACTTGTAATGGTACTTATGCTTCTTATCCTCGGTGTAGCAAGCATCAGAGAATTCGCATTACCACTTCTTGTGGGTATGGCTTGTGGTACATATTCTTCTATCTGCATCGCAACGGAGCTTTGGTACATTTTCAAAGTTCGTTTTGCCGGCAAGAAGAATAAGTAATATATAGTAACAAATTAATATTGAAAACAAGGAGGAGACACATGTACACACTAGACGATATCAAGGCAGTTGATCCGGAAATTGCAGACATTATCACAGAGGAATTTGACCGTCAATCAGATCATATTGAGCTCATTGCTTCTGAGAACTGGGTTAGTCCAGCAGTAATGTCTACAATGGGATCCATTCTCACCAACAAATACGCTGAAGGTTATCCGGGCAAGAGATATTATGGCGGATGCGAAGTTGTTGATAAGGCTGAAGAATTAGCTCGAGAGAGAGCTAAGGAACTCTTCGGTTGTGAGTATGTCAATGTACAGCCTCATTCAGGTGCTCAGGCAAATATGGCTGTAGAATATGCAGTACTTGAGCCAGGAGACACTGTAATGGGAATGAACCTTGATCACGGCGGACATTTGACACACGGTTCACCAGCTAATTTCTCAGGACATTATTTCAATATAGTGCCTTATGGTGTAAATGATGACGGCGTAATTGACTATGAAAATGTTGCAGCTATCGCAAGAGAATGTAAGCCCAAGATGATTATCGCTGGTGCCTCTGCATATGCTAGAGCAATTGACTTCAAGAAGTTCAGAGAGATTGCTGATGAGGTTGGAGCAGTGCTTATGGTTGATATGGCTCATATTGCTGGTCTTGTAGCAGCAGGACTTCATGAGAACCCAGTGCCATATGCTGACATTGTAACAACAACAACTCATAAGACTCTTCGTGGACCAAGAGGCGGTATGATTATGTCTACTGCAGCTGCTAACGAGAAGTTCAACTTCAACAAGGCAGTATTCCCGGGAATTCAGGGTGGCCCACTTATGCATGTAGTTGCTGCCAAGGCAGTATGCTTCAAGGAAGCCTTGACTCCAGAGTTCAAGGAATATCAGCAGCAGATTGTAAAGAATGCTCAGGCACTTTGCAAGGGATTGCAGAATCGTGGTGTAAAGATTGTATCTGATGGTACAGATAACCACTTGATGCTTGTGGATCTTACTCCTTTTGATTTAACAGGAAAGGCTGTGGAGAAGCTTCTTGATGAGGCACATATTACAGCCAACAAGAATACTATTCCAAATGATCCAAAGTCACCATTTGTTACATCTGGTATCCGTCTTGGAACACCGGCTGCAACAAGCAGAGGATTGAAGGAAGATGATATGGATCAGGTGGCAGAAGCAATTGCCACTGTTATTAAAGAAGGCGAAGCCGGAGTAAGCAAGGCTCGCGATATTATTGCTGAAATAGTGGCAAAGTATCCACTTAAGGGTGCTTTTTAAGGAGTGAATAATTATGATAGATATTAAATTCTTAAGAGAAAATCCTGATGTTGTTAAGGAAAATATTAAGAAGAAATTTCAGGAGCATAAGCTTGGACTTGTAGATGAGGTTATAGAGCTTGATGACAAGAGAAGAGCTACTCAGCAGGAAGCTGATGACTTGAGAGCTAAGATGAATCAGATTTCTAAGCAGATTGGTGCATTGATGGCTCAGGGTAAGAAGGACGAAGCTGAGAAGGTAAAGGCTGAGGTTGCTGAGATTAAGCAGAGAATCAAAGACTTAGAGCCTGTTGAGAAAGAGCTCAATGACAAGGTTACTGAGATTATGATGAAGATTCCAAATATCATTGATCCTTCAGTTCCAATTGGTCCTGACGATTCATGTAATGTGGAAATCCAGAAGTATGGTGATCCTGTAGTTCCTGATTTCGAGATTCCATATCATACAGAAATCATGGAGAGATTTGATGGAATCGATATGGATGCAGCTGGAAAGGTTGCAGGAAATGGTTTCTACTATCTCATGGGAGATATTGCAAGACTTCATTCAGCAGTTTTATCTTATGCAAGAGATTTCATGATCGATAGAGGATTTACATATTGTATTCCTCCATATATGATTCGTTCAAATGTAGTTACTGGTGTAATGAGCTTTGAAGAAATGGATGCCATGATGTACAAGATTGAGGGAGAGGATCTCTACTTAATTGGAACATCAGAACATTCTATGATTGGTAAATTCATTGATACATTAAATGATGAGGAGAAGTTACCTTATACACTTACAAGTTACTCTCCATGCTTCAGAAAAGAGAAGGGTGCTCACGGTATTGAGGAGAGAGGTGTGTACAGAATTCACCAGTTTGAGAAGCAGGAAATGATTGTTGTATGTAAGCCTGAAGAGGCTATGCACTGGTATGATCAGCTGTGGCAGAATACAGTAGACCTGTTCAGAAGTCTTGATATACCTGTTCGTACACTTGAGTGCTGTTCAGGTGATTTGGCTGACTTGAAGGTTAAGTCATGTGATGTTGAGGCTTGGTCTCCTAGACAGCAGAAATACTTCGAGGTTGGTTCTTGTTCCAACTTGGGAGATGCACAGGCTCGTAGACTTAAAATCCGCGTAAAGGATAAGGATGGTAACAAGTATTTCGCCAATACATTGAATAATACTGTTGTGGCTCCACCACGTATGCTTATTGCGTTCCTTGAGAACAACTTAAATGCAGATGGATCAATCAATATTCCAGAAGTATTGCGTCCATACATGGGTGGCAAGGAGAAGTTGGTGCCAAAGAACTAATTACAGTTATATAGTGGATTATTAAAACACCCCCGCATCATATACGGCTCGAGGCTAACGCTTGACCTCGCCTAAATATGATGTGTGGGAGTTTTTTGATTATTCAGTAAGTATAGAGAGACTCTCCATTGGCATATACGGCTCGAGGCTAACGCTTAACCTCGCCTAAATATGATGCGTGGGAGTTTTTTGCAAAAGTATATATTAATAGAGTTGAATAACCCTGTATCATATACGACTCGAGGCTAACGCTTGACCTTGCCTTAATATGCCAGCGGAGAGTTTTTCCTAATTCATGAAGATGAATACGGCTAAAAATAGCGCGATTCTTCAATTTCGACCGTATCCTGCCGCGAATAGTGAGGGAGAATACAGTTGAAACAATTTAAAATCACAAAATTATCTGCCTTATGAGATAAGATGAGGCAAGAAGTACGGCTGAAACAATTCAAAATCACAAAAATATCTGTAAGAGTTGGACTAGGTAAGCAGGGAATTACAGACTACACAATTCAAAATAACAAAATTATCCGTAAAAGTTGGAGAGGGAAGTTAGAAATTACGGACGAGACAATTCAAAATAACAAAATTATCCGTAAGAGTTGAATTAGGTAAGCTGGGAATTACAGACGAAACAATTCAAAATAACTAAATTATCCGTAAAAATCGGAGAGGTAAGTCAGAAACTACAGCTGAATTGAAGGAAAATAAGGAAAACGCCGTAGATAGGATTGATGAGTGGTATGGAAAGAAGAATCTATCTGAAATTAACAAGAAAGGTTCAGGATGGAACTTTTAGTTTGGCTTTATATAATATATAATTATGGAAAATAAAGACGAAGGAGAATAGTAATATGAAACAACCGGTTATAGGTAAAGACGTATTTATCGCACCAGATGCAGATGTGCTTGATGATGTGACATTGGGAGATAATGTCAGTATCTGGTATCACGCAGTAGTTCGCGGGGATAGAAATAGCATTATTATAGGAGATGATTCTAATATTCAGGACAACGCAGTGGTTCATGTATCAACAGTTGATCCTGTTGTAATTGGCAAAGGAGTAACCGTAGGCCATAGCGCTATCATCCATGGCTGTGAAATAGGAGACAATTCTCTTGTGGGAATGGGAGCAATTGTAATGAATGGTGCTAAGGTTGGAATGAATTGTATTATCGGCGCAGGTGCTCTTGTGACAGAGGGAAAAGAGATTCCAGATGGTTCACTTGTAGTAGGCGTTCCAGGAAAAATTATTGGTCAGGTAAGTGATGAGCAGATTGCCGCAAATAAGCGCAATGCTGACCTTTATGTTCAGGAAGCCCACGACAATCTGTAAAGTATGAGGTGATAGATGACAAAGGAACAATTGGAAGAGAGTGTAGAGCAAATCATGTCACTCCCGTTAAGGAAAATGGATAGAGAGGACATTAATAGAGAACAACTTAGAAAAGCTTGTTTGCTTAAACAGGTAGAAGAAAGTTGTGATTATATTACTGTTTCTTGTGAAGATATTTTTGAATTTGCTGAAAAATATTTATATATTAAACGTACGCAGGTAAAGGATTATAAATCTGTTGCAGAAGCATATGCAAAGAAACGAATAGATAATAATGAAATAAAATGGGAAATTGATGATTTAGATTATCTTTGCCAGTATTCTTTCTCTGCTTTAAATCAAATAAGGCAGTTTCCTTATTTCGAAAAGGGAATAAAGTATTTAGAAAAGGTATATGGATTTTCGCCAGCTATGTCTGTGAAGCAGTTAAAACTGATAAGAAAGTCTATAAAATGATCAAACTAATTTTAAAAGCCTAACAATCATATTAAGGCGAGGTCAAGCGTTAGCCTCGAACAGTACATGGTTGTGGGATATATTGGTGAAGTATATAGTGTAGGAAAACTCCCCATCTACCATATTAAGGCGAGGTTAAGCGTTAGCCTCGAGCCGTATATGGTAGAAGGGGAGTTTAAATTAGCTATAATGAATTAAAAGCCTATCAATCATATTAAGGCAAGGTCAAGCGATATCTTCGAGGTGTATATGATGAATGGAGTTAATGTTAAATAAAAAGCCCAACAATCATATTAAGGCGAGGTCAAGCGTTAGCCTCGAGCCGTATATGATTGATGGGCTTTTTGCGTTTAATAGGATTTATGATTGATGAGCTTTTGCGTTACGAATTCTTCCTATTATTAGCTCTCTTTCTCTCAAGAGGATCGAGAATTCTCTTACGAATTCTGAGTGATTCAGGTGTAACCTCAAGCAACTCATCTGTATCGATGAAGTCAAGAGCCTGCTCAAGTGAGAGAATTCTAGGAGGTACAAGTGTAAGTGCTTCGTCAGCAGATGAAGAACGAGTATTTGTAAGATGCTTCTTCTTACATACATTAAGCTCGATGTCTTCTGCTCTTGAGCAGCTACCGATAACCATACCTGAGTAAACCTTCTCGCCAGGTCCGATGAAGAGTGTACCTCTGTCCTGAGCTGAGAATAATCCATAAGTTACAGACTCACCAGTTTCAAATGCTATAAGTGAACCAAGCTGTCTGTAAGAGATATCTCCCTTGTATGGAGCATATCCTTCGAAGATAGTATTGATGATACCATTTCCCTTAGTATCAGTCATGAACTCTCCACGATAACCAATAAGTCCTCGAGATGGTATGAGAAACTCAACTCTTGTGAAGCCACCAGCGATAGGTGTCATATTCTGAAGCTCACCCTTACGCATAGACAATTTCTCGATTACGGCACCTGTGAATTCTTCTGGAACATCTACATAAGCTCTTTCCATTGGCTCTAACTTGTTGCCATTTTCATCTTCTTTGTAGAGAACCTCTGCCTTGGATACAGCGAACTCATATCCTTCACGACGCATATTTTCAATAAGAACTGATAAATGTAATTCTCCACGGCCTGATACTTTGAAGCTATCAGGTGAATCAGTATCTTCTACACGGAGAGATACATCAGTATTTAACTCCTTGAAGAGTCTCTCGCGAATATGACGAGATGTAACGAACTTACCTTCCTGACCAGCAAATGGACTATCATTTACAATGAAGTTCATAGAGATTGTTGGCTCAGAAATCTTCTGGAATGGAATAGCTACTGGATTATCTGTTCCACATACAGTATCACCTACATGGAGATCAGCAATACCAGAGATTGCTACGATTGAACCAATTCCTGCTTCGGTTACTTCTACTTTGTTCAGACCATCGTATTCCATAAGCTTAGTAATACGAACCTTCTGCTGCTTGTCAGGATTATGATGATTTACTACAACAGCTTCCTGATTGAGCTTGAGGCAACCGTTGTCTACTTTACCAATTCCGATTCTACCAACGAATTCGTTGTAATCAATTGTAGAGATAAGAAGCTGAGTGTTGGCCTCTGGGTCACCTGTTGGAGCAGGGATGTAGTTGATGATTGTCTCGAAGAGAGGCATCATATCCTTGGACTCGTCAGCAAGGTCAAGCTTAGCAAAACCTTCCTTAGCTGAAGCGTATACAAATGGGCAATCTAACTGCTCATCAGAAGCATCCAAATCCATGAAGAGCTCTAATACTTCATCAACAACTTCCTCACATCTTGCCTCTGGTCTATCGATTTTGTTGACACATACAATAACTGGCAAATCTAAGTCCAAAGCTTTCATAAGCACGAACTTAGTCTGTGGCATTGCACCTTCAAAGGCATCAACAACCAATACAACACCATCAACCATTTTTAGAACTCGCTCAACCTCGCCACCGAAGTCAGCATGTCCTGGAGTGTCGATAATATTTATCTTGGTATCTTTGTAATATACTGCTGTGTTCTTAGACAGGATTGTGATTCCACGCTCTCTCTCAATGTCGTTGGAATCCATTACTCTTTCCTGTACTTCCTGATTGTCTCTAAATACTCCTGATTGCTTCAAAAGCTCGTCTACCAAAGTTGTTTTACCGTGGTCAACGTGAGCGATGATAGCAATATTTCTTATATCGTCTCTTGATTGAATCATGATATAACCTTTCTTTTATATAAAAAATCTCTGTATTTTCACTAACTTACATAGTTTATCAACATTATTTGGAATTTACAATAAAAGAAATTAACCAAAATAAATACCTATTTAATGCAAGAAAGGGAAAATGTGAACAATTGTATTTGCTTAAAAACCAAATCTGTGCTAATATAACTCAAATTATGTATTCTTGTAGAAAGACATTTAACATTTTAAAGAAATAGTCTATAATAGGCAGTGCCTATGTAGGGAGGACTTGGAATGGAAAAGGGTATTATACAAATATATTATGGTGATGGCAGAGGTAAAACTTCTGCAGCTTTGGGCAATGCCATAAAATTTGCAAGCATGGGCAAGAGTGTATATATGGTTCAATTTATGAAGGGCCAGCTTAACAGCGTTTTTCTGGATAGACTTGAGCCGGAAATCAAAATCTTCAGATTCGAGAGAAGAGCTGAGGGCTTCGATGAATTGACAGAGGAAGAGCGCCAGGAGCAGAGACAGAACATTCAGAATGGATTGATGTTTGCCAAGAAGGCATTGGTTACAGGTGAGTGTGATGTGCTGGTTTTGGATGAGATTCTAGGTCTTGTGGAGGAAGAGATGGCCACAGCGGATCAGCTGGTTGATTTGTTACAGGCTAAATCATTGTACACAGATATTATTCTTACAGGTAGAAATGCTGTACCAGAAGTATTTGATATAGCTGATAATATTTTAAATATTGTTAATGAGAAATAGGTTTAATGCGGATTAGGAGGACAGATATGTCAATATTCACAGGTTCAGGTGTAGCTATTGTCACACCTATGAAAGACAATTATGAAGTGAATTATGATAAGCTCGAAGAACTTATTAATTTTCATGTAGATAATGGAACAGATTCTATTATTATTGCAGGAACAACAGGAGAGGGCTCAACTCTTTCTATGAAGGAGCACAGAGATGTAATCAAGGCTGCTGTTGAATTTACAAAGCATAGAATTCCAGTAGTTGCTGGAACAGGTTCCAACAATACCAAGACAGCTATTCAGTTAACCAAGGAAGCTGAAGAGGATGGAGCAGATGCAGCTCTTATTGTGACACCATATTACAACAAGGCTACACAGAAGGGTCTCATCAGTCATTATGGTCAGATTGCTTCAGAGACTAAGTTGCCAATTATTTTGTACAATGTTCCAGGTCGTACAGGCTGTAATTTGCTTCCTGAGACAGTTGCTACATTGGTGAAGGAAAATGATAATATCGTAGGTCTGAAGGAAGCAACAGGCAATATGGCCCAGGCTTCCAAGACAATGTATCTCACAGACGGTAATCTTGAGTTGTACTCAGGTGAGGATGGATTGGTTGTTCCATTGATGTCTATTGGTGCTATCGGTGTTATTTCTGTTATTGCAAATATTGCGCCGGCACAGACACATGAGATGTGCGCAGCTTATCTATCAGGTGATATGAAGAAGGCTGCTGAAATGCAGTTGAAGTCATTGCCACTTGTAGATGCACTTTTCTCAGAGGTAAATCCTATTCCTGTTAAGAAGGCTCTTAATCTTATGGGAATGAATGTAGGACCTCTTCGTTCGCCACTTTGCGAGATGGAGGAAGAGCATGCTGCAGTTTTACAGCAGGCCATGAAGGATTTCGGTGTTTTATAAAATATAATGAATATTTAATGCCATCGACGATTTATATTTTCGATGGCATTTTTGAAAGAAGGAGACGCAAAAATGACAAGAGTAATAATGCATGGATGTAACGGACATATGGGTAGAGTCATTACTGAGATTTGTTCTCAGGACAGTGACATTGAGATTGTAGCAGGCGTGGATCCTTATACAGGTGTGGAAAATGTATATCCTGTATTTGCCACAATTGATGAGTGCGATGTGGAAGCAGATGCTATTATTGATTTCTCAAATGCCAAGGCAGTTGATGCTTTGATTAATTATAGTGAGACCAAGGGCGTGCCGGTGGTATTATGTACTACAGGTTTATCTGAGGAGCAGATTGCCAAGGCTAAGAGTGCAAGTGAAAAGGTCGCTGTACTTCGTTCGGCAAATATGTCACTGGGAATCAATACTTTGATGGATCTGTTGAAGAAAGCTGCTAAGGTATTTGCGCCAGCAGGATTTGATATTGAAATTGTGGAGAAACATCATAATCAGAAGTTGGATGCTCCATCAGGAACAGCCATTGCTCTTGCTGATTCTATCAATGAAGAAATGGATAATGAATATCATTATGTATATGATAGAAGCACAAGGCGTGAGAAGAGAGATGCCAAGGAAATCGGAATCTCTGCAGTTCGCGGTGGTAACATTGTAGGAGAGCATGAAGTAATCTTTGCTGGATTGGATGAGGTAATTACTTTTGAGCATACTGCTTATTCTAAATCAGTATTTGCCAAGGGTGCAGTGGAAGCTGCTAAATTCCTGGCAGGAAAACCAGCTGGTATGTATGATATGGCAGATGTTATTGCTGTAAAATAATTGGATTCGAAAATAATGCAAGAATAACATATTGATGAAGTGAATTTTGAATCAAAGTATGCTGTTATAAATGGATTTTGAATAAATAGATTTATGAAAAAGAGAGTTCTGTAATTAAATACAGAACTCTCTTATTGTATCTGATAATAAATCGGAATCTACAACATAGCTTGAATGGTCGTGACCTTCCATTATAATAAGCTTGCTATTATTTATATTAGCTGCGATTTTCTTGGTCTCTTTTTCCTTAATCATATCATTTGAACCGGCAATTATAACAGCTGGAACCTGTATATTTCTCAAATCAGACTCGTTGATATTAGGCTCTTCTAACATCATTTTTACAATTGGATTGGAATCTAATTTGTACATCTTCTTGATGTCACTTCGTGCGCCCCATGTTAATCCCTTTGGAGATAGATTAGCGCCGCAGCATATGATTCCACTTAGCAAATCACTTCGTTCCATGGCAACCATCAAAGCAATAATTGCTCCGTCGGAAAAACCAAGTATATAAGGTTGATCCAGATGCAGAGCTTCTATGAAATTAATCACATCAACGGCCATATCGTGATAATGATATTCCTTGGCAGTGGAACTGCCACCGTGACCTCTTGAATCAAGAGCGTATATCTCATAATTATCTATAAGAGAAGCGGAGAGACTGTCAAATATATGATGATCCTCACCGTTTCCATGAAGCATAATAACAGGTCTTCCTTCACCGGATTTTTCGTAGAATAGAACCTGTCCATCTAATTGTATAAACATATTTTAAAACCTCCTTAAGCGGACATTAGAAGTGTAGCATTTATTTATAGAAAATGTCTATGTATTTATAAGTATTTCTTAGTGTTTTTCTTTGCCTTAATACTATAAGTCTGTTAAAATTAATTCGTATTTTAAAAAGCCGGGGGCTTTTACTTTAGGGGGTAAAATTATATGAAACTTAAAACTGGGCAGACTATTAGAATAGGATTTGCCTTCCTATCGATTTGTGCGTTTTGGCAGATGTACAATGGAATCGTGCCACTAATCCTTAGCAACACATTTCACTTAAATGAGACTATCTCAGGTGTGATTATGGCGTTGGATAATATCTTGGGATTATTCTTGTTACCATTCTTTGGTGGAATTTCCGACAAATGCAATAGCAAAATTGGTAGACGTAAACCATTTATTTTGTTCGGCACAATAGCAGCAGTGATTTTGATGCTTATGTTACCACTGATTGACAACAGTTATTATGAGAATCCTACAATGATGAAAGAAATTCTCTTCATTGGAATTCTTGGAGCACTTCTTGTAGTAATGGGTACCTACAGAAGTCCTGCAGTTGCTTTGATGCCAGATTGTACACCGAAGCCACTTAGATCTCAGGGAAATGCAATTATCAATTTGATGGGCGCTGTTGGTGGTATTTTGTACCTGGGTATCTCATCAGTTTTGTATAACTCAAAATCAGCAAGAACACAGGTTGAGCATGTTAACTACTTATTGCTCTTTGCAGTAGTTGCGGGGATAATGCTTCTGGCTCTTGTGATTGTAATGACAACTGTAAATGAAGTGAAGATTACTCACGAGATGGCTGAGCTTGAGAAGTTGCATCCAGAGTGGAATCTGGCACAGGAAGATGAGACTGGAAATGAGAAGCTTCCTGATGATGTTAAGAGATCACTTCTGTTTATTTTAGCTTCTGTTGCATTATGGTTCATTGCTTACAACGCTTTGGAAACATGGTTTACAACATTTGCTAACCGCGAGTGGGGCATGGCTTTGGGAAATGCCAACATGTGCCTGACAATTGCTACAGGAGGAGCAATCCTCACATATGTACCGTCAGGAGCACTTTCAGCCAAGATTGGTAGAAAGAAGACAATTTTAACAGGTGTTGCTATGATGACAATCTGTTTCCTTGCAGCATTTGTATACTATCTCACATTTGACGGAAGCTTCGGTGGAATGGATACATATCTCTTCTACGGATTGTTATTTATCATCGGTATGGGTTGGGCATTTATCAATGTAAACTCACTTCCAATGGTTATTGAGATGTGTAAAGGCTCAGATGTTGGTAGATTTACAGGTTACTACTACACATTCTCTATGGCAGCACAGATTGTTACACCTATTCTCTGTGGAGCTTTGATGAGATATGTAGGATATTGGGTATTCTTCCCATATGCTGTAGTATTTATGGGCGCAGCATTTATCACAATGCAGTTTGTAAAGCATGGTGATGCCAAGGGTGAGAAGAAATCATTTCTGGAATCTATGGCAGACATGGATGATTAATAAATTAATATTGTAGAAATTAAAATGGGTGTGCCTGTGCTCACCCATTTTATTATTTAACAAACATTGAAGCAGTCTTATGGGATATGAGATTATTGCATAAATGCAACTGTGCTGATTGCGAGAATGTTTCAAGGAATGTTTTATTACTGTGAAGGGAATAATGGACTGGAAAATGATGGAGAATTTTAGTGTTGATATGATAGCCGGGGAAGAAGATTTTCCGGAGATGATGGAGCAGAAAATATTGCCATGGGCCAAGGCAAATCTTGTGGATGGATATTTCAACAGCTTCGATGGCAGACAAATACATTATGCTAGAGTTATAAATGAAAATGAGAAGGCAACTATTGTGGTGTCCCATGGTTTCTGTGAATTTATTCCTAAATATTATGAGGTGTTATATTATTTCTATGAGATGGGATATTCCGTATTTATGCTGGAGTACAGAGGACACGGATTCTCTCAGAGAGCTAATGAGAAATTGGAGCAAGAATTGGACAAGGTCTATGTGACAGACTATAGAGAGTATGTGGAGGACCTCCATGGGTTTATGAATCAGGTGGTCTGTAAGGAGAGCAGGACAGGGCAGTTTATATTATTTGCCCATTCCATGGGAGGATGTATAGCTTCCTATTTCCTTGAGGAGTACCCAAATTATTTCAAGAAGGCAATCCTGTCATCGCCACTTCATGAGATGAATTTCAAGGGTACATCTCCTGTTGTGGTAAATGCATTATTTATCCTATCTATATTATTGCATTGGGATATGAAATATGTGCCGGGACAGCATGGCTTTGACGATGTATACGGCTTCGATCACAGCAGCTGTCTGTCAGAGAACAGATACAGATATATATTTAAGTGCAGAGAGGACGAACCGAGATATACAACTTATGGTGGCTCTTATGCATGGACCAGAGCGTCAGTTTCTGCCACTAAACAGGTTGTGAGAAATGCTTCTAAAATCGCCATACCTGTTTTGCTATTTCAGGCAGGACTTGATACAATGGTAGAGGCCAGAGGGCAAAATGAATTTGCCAAGGCCGCAGCAAATGTAGAATTAATCAGATATGATGAATCCAAGCATGAGGTATTTAATTCGCTGGATTATATTCGTAGAGATTATTACAAAAAAATATTTGATTTTATTGGCGATATGTAATATATATATCAATAATATTTCTTATATTATAAGAGAGAACTGTTGAAGGCCGGGGGAGACGTACAGCATAGAAAGAGAGAAAGATATGGCTACAAAAGATACAGATTATCGCGAAGTTGTAAATGAAAATGAGACAGAAGAGAATACGGATGTGATTGACGAGAGAGATGCTCAGACAGAGGACGTAAAGGAAGTTGATGATTCATCCAAGGATAACAATGATTACGAGGATGTATGTGCTATCTGCTATAGACCTGAGTCAGTTGCAGGTAAGATGATACATATGACAGACCAGTTGTGCGTATGTACTGATTGTATGCAGAGAACATTTGACACAATGGGCGGCATGGGAATGCCTATGGATTCTTTGTTTGGAAATCCTTTTGCCGGCATGAATATGCCAAAGCAGCCAATGCCACATAAAACTACAGGAGCAAATGACAGTGATAAGCCATCACCTAAGCTTCCGGGAGAAGCCAATACAGAGGACGATAGTGCTGGTGAAAATGATATCAACAATGTGGAAAATACTGGTAAGGGACCTACAATTAGTTTCTTGAATCTGGGGGCTCCTGGATTTGGAATTGATTCCCTCTTTGGAGCAGGTGTACCACAGTCACAGAAGTTGAAGAAAAAGAAGGAAGACAAGAAGAAGATTCAGCCTGTATTTGACATAAATCATATTCCTGCGCCGCATAATATTAAGGCAAAGCTGGATGATTATGTAATTGGACAGGATTATGCCAAGAAGGTTATGTCGGTGGCAGTTTATAATCATTACAAGAGAATCGCAGCTGGAGAGAAGGCTGATGATATAGAAATTGAGAAGTCTAATATGCTTATGATTGGACCAACAGGAAGTGGTAAGACTTATTTGGTCAAGACTCTTGCCAGACTTCTGGATGTGCCACTTGCAATCACAGATGCTACTTCACTTACAGAAGCAGGTTATATCGGTGATGATATTGAGAGCGTGGTTTCAAAACTTCTGGCTGCCGCAGACAATGATGTGGAAAAGGCTGAGAAGGGTATCATCTTCATTGATGAGATTGACAAGCTTGCCAAGAAGAAGAATACGAACCAGCGCGATGTAAGCGGTGAGTCAGTACAGCAGGGTATGTTGAAGCTTCTAGAGGGAGCTGAAGTGGAAGTTCCAGTTGGAGCCAGCAGCAAGAACGCAATGGTTCCAATGACAACCATTGATACTACCAATATATTATTTATCTGTGGCGGAGCCTTCCCTGATTTGGAAAATGTAATCAAGGAGAGATTGAATAAATCATCTTCTATGGGATTCATGGCTGATTTGAAGGATAAATATGATAATGATGAGAATCTCCTTATGAAGGTTACAGTGGAAGATTTAAAGAAGTTCGGTATGATTCCGGAGTTCTTGGGAAGATTACCAATTATCTTCTCTTTGGAGAGTTTAAGCGAGGACATGTTGGTACAGATTCTCAAGGAGCCAAAGAATGCTATCTTAAAGCAGTATCATAAGCTGCTTGAGCTTGATGAAGTGGATCTGGAATTTACTGACGGAGCCCTTAGAGCCATTGCGAGAGCTGCCAAGGAGAGAGATTTGGGAGCCAGAGCTCTTCGAGCAATCATTGAGGAATTTATGCTTGATATAATGTATGAGATTCCGAAAGATGAAAACATTGGCAAGGTTGTGATTACTGAGGACTATATCGAGAAGAAGGGCGGACCTCAGATTATGATGAGAGGATAGTGTATTGATCGCATTAGAAATATTAGATGTGAAAAAGTGCATGGCAGATATGTTAGCAGGGGAAGCCTTTGATGGCTTCCTTTTGTGCGAAGCAAATATTACTACTGGCAATCATTTCCTTATAGACGGCACATTAGTGGATGATTTCTATGATGAAAATGATAGAATAATCAATCAGATAGATGAGGGATATATACCTTATAAAATGGAGCGAAGCATCTGCTTTGAGATTATCAAAGGCAAGAGAACCCCTCATAGTTTTCGATTTACATTTCTTGCAAGCAAGAGAGATTATGAGGATATTTTAGGAGATGCGTCATCCAAGGATATAGCTAATTTGACGCTGAATATAATATATGCAAATGGAAAGCTGACAGCCACAACAGCTGTTACCCATAGCAGTTTCTCTATGGATAAATCTGCTGAGATTGCTTGGGATAAATGGGTTAGAGATTTCTTCCGCCATTTGGAGGTTGCTGTCAGTGATATGATTTAGCAGTTATTGGGAAATGTTAGTATAATCTGATAGATATAAAAACTGTTAATGAAATGGTTTGGTAACTAATGGCTTAGCTTTGGGGGAAATGGTAATTATGATAAACAGGAATAGAGGCGGCCACAGAAGTGGTTGGCGCAAAATATTTGCCATAAATCTAATAATATTGCTGTGCACCTTGACTGCCTGTGGAATTCCTGAGGGAATTAAAGGCATAAGCGCAGGCATCAGAGATGAGCTGGCCCAGGAAGCCCGTGAGGCCAATGCCAACAAGGTGAGAAATGTGGAATCTGTATCCACTGAGTGTTATGGCTATAATCAGTTGGATTCAGAAGAACAACAGGTATATGACGAGATTTATGATTGCATAATGAATCATCTGGACAAGGTGGATGTATCAACTACAGATACAGATGTATTATTCAAGGTTTTCTCCACTGTCATGGCGGATCATGGTGGGATTTTCTGGGTGACAGGATATCAGTACAACACCTATTCTCTACTTGGACGGGTTACTTCCATGGAGTTTGAGCCAAACTATACCTACAGTCAGGAGGAAGTGTTGCAGTTGCAGCAGCAGATTGACGAGGTGGTTTTAGGCTGGATGTCTGGAATATCTGCTGGTGACAGTGACTATGATAAGGCGAAATATATATTTGAAACACTCATTCAAAATGTGGATTATGATCTGAACAGTGAGAATAATCAAAACATATTAAGCGTATTCCTGGGAGGCAGTACAGTGTGCCAGGGTTATGCTTGTGCTACTCAATATCTGTTCAATTATCTGGGGATGAATTCCATGATTGTCACAGGAGTTGCAGGTGAGGAGGCTCATGCTTGGAATCTGGTTCAGCTTGATGGACAGTACTATTATATGGATACAACCTGGGGCAATTCTAAGTATTTAAGTGAGGAAAATTCAGACGCTAAATATATTAATTATGCGTTTATGGCCTGCACTTCACAGGAGATGGATAGAACCCATGAGTCACAGATGCAGATTGAACTGCCAGAAGCTACTGCTACAGAGGATGACTATTTCCATAGAGAGGGGCTTTATTTCAGCGAATATGACAAGGATGCTATAGGAGAGACGGTGGCATCAGCCTGGTATAGAGGTATGGACAGAATTTCTATTAAGATGGGAAATGCTGATTTGTACCAACGGGTGAAGCAGTATATGGTGGATGATGGTGCAATTTTTGACTGGTGTGTAGGCTTGAGAAGCATCAATTACATTGAAAATGCCCAGGAGTGCATTTTGAATTTTCAATTCTAATCTCATACTGGACAAGAAGGTGGTAATGTATTACTATATATGTAGTAATTAAAACTACATGTTTGGAATTACAAAACTATTACCCTTAGGAGATAATGATATGTATAAGGTTATAATCGATAGTTGTGGAGAACTTACACCTGAGATGAAGGCCAGTGGTAATTTTGTTAATGCGCCACTTACTTTGACTGTAGATGGTGTAGATATTATAGATGATGACACATTTGACCAGGCAGACTTTTTGCGCAGGGTTGAAGCCAGCCCAACTGGTCCCAAGTCAGCATGCCCTTCTCCAGATGCATATATGCAGGAGATGGATTGCGAGGCGGAAAATGTATATGTTATTACTTTGTCGGCTCAGCTTAGCGGTTCATATAACAGCGCGTGCCTGGCAAAAGACTTATATTTAGAAGATAATGATGAGAAAAATATAGCTATCATCGATTCTAAATCTGCATCAATTGGACAGACTTTGATTGGTCTCAAGATTGCAGAATGCGAAGAAGCTGGAATGAGCTTCACTGAGGTTATGGAGGAAGTTGATAAATATATTGAGAGTCAGCATACATTCTTCGTATTAGAGAGCTTAGAGACTTTGAGAAAAGCGGGTAGATTGAGCAATCTGAAGGCTATGATTGCAAGTACATTAAATATTAAGCCTATTATGGGTTCAACTGAGATTGGTTCAATTCAGCAGTTAGGCCAGGCTAGAGGTATTGTGAAGGCCATGGATCAGATGGTTAATTGCATGCTTGAAGTTACAGGAAATACTACTGAGAAGATATTGGCGATTTCTCATTGCAACTGTCCTCAGCGTGCTTTACAATTGAAGGAGAAAATTGAGAAAAAGGCTTCCTTCAAGGATATATATATACTGGATACTCAGGGAGTGAGTAGTATGTACGCCAATGATGGAGGCATCATAATGGTGGTCTAGTTAAATGAACTATGAAGAGATAATTAATAAAATTCAATCACAGAAACGATTTGGTAAGGCATATGGCAGAGATGTAACTGCTGAAATGATGGAATTACTAGGACATCCCGAGAAGGGGATGAATATAATTCATATAGCCGGAACCAATGGTAAGGGATCAACGGCAGCATTTGTAAGTTCAATCTTACAGGCTGCCGATTTTGTTGTAGGTCAGTTTACTTCTCCTCATCTGGTGAGATTTACAGAGAGAATCAAAGTATCCGGTGTTGAGATTGATCAGGAGTCTGTTGTAAATTATGCCCAGCAGATTATGGCTTTGCCTATGTCCAATGAACCGACTATGTTTGATATCTGCTTAGGGATTGCAATTTTATATTTCAAGGAAATGAATTGTGATTTTGTAGTATTAGAAACCGGTCTGGGTGGTGCCAAGGATTCCACTGCAGGACTTTCAACTGTGCCACTTGTATGTGGTTTTACTAATATCGGATTTGATCATACGGCTATACTTGGTGACACTATAGAAGCTATTGCTGGTGAGAAGGCTGGTATATTAAAACCGGGTACTGTTGCAGTCATTGGAGTCATGGATACCAAGGCGTCAGAAGTGATAAAAAACAAGGCATCTGCACTGGGGGTGGAAACTCATTTTGTGGATAACTTGTTGACAAAAATTTCAACGTACAAAATAGGCTTAAATGGCGAGTTTCAGAGGGAAAACGCCTCCTTGGCTATAGGGATTGTGGAAACAGTTTTCAACATAAAAAGTGGATATCTTTTGGATAAGTTTTTTGAGATTTCCAAGGGTCAAAATAATGAGAAATGTAAGACTGGATGCAATGGAATCTGCCAGGAGTGTGAGGGGGCAATCAACCCATACTCGGATTTTGTTACATGGAAGAAATATGTGATAAAGACTGGATTGGAGGAAACTTATTGGCCAGGTAGAATGGAAATCATTTCTCAAAATCCATTTATAATGGTGGATGGTGCCCATAATCCTCAGGGTGTTGAAGCTTTGTTCAACTCACTTAAAAGCACATATTCAGATGAGAAATTTACATTTGTAACCGCAGTGATGGCTGACAAGGACTATATGGAGATGATGGCTATAATGAAACCACTGGCCCGACGCTTCATAACTACTACTGTAGATTACAGCCGAAGTATGCAGGGGCAGGAGCTGGCCAATGAACTTAGAGAGATTGGTTGTGATGCTGTCTGTAGAGATGATTTAGCAGATGCATTAAATCTGGCTATGGAATATAATGAGAAAATAATAATATTTGGATCCTTATATTTTGTTGGAGAGGTACTGGAACGATATGCCAAAGATTGATAGTAGATATTCCGCATTGCAGGTGCTGGGATTACAGCCTAATGCAGATGAAGAATCTATAAAAAGTGCATACAAGAAACTGGTGAAGATGTATCATCCGGATTCCCAGGAGGACGGTAGGCTTCATTGGCAATATTATGATATAGTTGAAGCCTATGAGTATCTCCAGATGCATCCTGTTGAGATGAGTGAAACAGGAGGGAATGGTGTTAACATTTCCCAAAGTGAGACTACAAATGTTGCTCCGGAGATAAAGCCGGTTCGTCCAGCCAAGGTTTTCGGCGGAGGAAATAGCGGTCCAATATCCTATGGGCACGATAGATATGCGCAGGAGAGAGAATTTGCTAATTGGTCCAAACGCCAGAAACAGGAGAAGAAGGAACGGATTAAGCAGAGAGAATTGGAACTGCAGCAGAAGGAACGCCAGAAGCTAGAGCGGGATGCCAAGGCGGAGGCGGCCTATGAGGAGGCAATGCGCAAGATAAATATTATCAGAACAGCCAGAGCCATAGAGAATCTAATGGGGCGGGCTTTGGAGGAAGATGATAAGTAGGAATTCATGTGATAAGCAACATTACATATAATAAGCAAGATTTAATATGATAAGTAAAATCCTATTAATAAGTAGAATTTCGTATTTAAAGACAAAAAAAGAACATGTCTTGCGGGCACATGTTCTTTAATAAAAGGGGAGTTATGAAAAAGTTTTGTCTTTCGACATGTTCTATACTACAAGCTAATTGTGATTACTTTTTGAACAAAAGGTAAAAGAATAATAAATAATTATTAAATAAAAAGGAAAAGAAACAGATATGTATATGAAGAAAAAGGCGACAATACTAGTAGCGGCAACGATTATGAGTGCTTCTCTTCTTCTCCTGGGTTGTGGTCAGAAGAAGCAGGAAGAATTAGATCAATACAAACAGCAGGGCATAGAGGCTATGAACGCTGGCAATTATGAAGATGCAGTCAAAGCATTTGACGAAGCTCTGACATTACAGGGGACAGGTATTGATGAAGGAACTTTGGATTTGTGCTATTATAAGGCGGCTGCCATGTATAATGCGGGCGAGCCAGCTGAGGCAATTGATTTATATACAGCAATTATTAAATATGATGACAAGGTAGCAGATCCCTATTATCTGAGAGGTAGTGTATGTCTCAAGGAGGGTGAGGATGAGAAAATGCTGGCGGATTATGAGAAGGCAATTGAGCTGGCGGATAATTCCTACAATATGGCCATTATGATATATACCAATTTATCCGCTTCAGGATATGATGCCCAGGGGCGCACATTTCTACAGGAGACTCTGGATTTGAAGGGTAAATCTGGAGACGACTATGTAGGCAGAGGCCGAGTATATATGGCTTTAAAAGAATATGACAAGGCTGTAACCGATTTGCAGACTGCTGTGGAGAAGAAGGGCAACAATGCCAAGGTATATCTGGCTCAGGCTTATGAGATGAATGGGCAGAAGGACGAGGCCAACAATATATTGTCGGAGTATCTCAAGGATGACAACCCATCCAGTGAAGCTCTAGAAGCTTTGGGCAATATGAAGATGGGAAGTGGAGATTATGAATCTGCTTTGAAATATTATCAGTCAGGATTGGAATGCAAGACTGTTACAAATGAACAGAGTCTTCTTCGAGGAGAGATTGCAGCTTACGAATACTTGGGTGATTATGAGACTGCCAAGGTGAAGATGACAGAGTATCTGGCTAAGTATCCGGGGGACGCTGGAGCTACCAGAGAAAATATATTTTTACAGACCAGATAGAGCGTTAATTTTATCACAAAATTTATGACAAATGCGGTTGCTGATATTTGGCAATACCGACGAAAAACCACAATATATAGTGAATGCTAATTGAAAGACACACATTATTTTGATACAATAATTCTACCGATGGCGAATGGACTTGGAGTATTAATGAATCCTATAAAATAGGGAAAATAATAATTCCATTTGGGGGAAAGGTAGAGTTAGAAACCATGATTAGAGTTATCAAAAGAGATGGAGAAATAGCAAGTTTTGACATGGGCAAGATCAGTGACGCAATTGAGCGTGCTTTTCAGGCTACAGAGATGTCATATACTGGAGAGATTATTGATTTGCTCACCTTGAGAGTGTCAGCAAATTTTCAGAGCAAGATTAAGGATGGCAAGATTACTGTAGAAGCTATTCAGGATAGCGTGGAAGTAGTTTTGGAGCAGGCCGGTTATACAGATGTGGCCAAGGCTTACATCCTGTATCGTAAGCAGCGCGAGAAGATGCGTAATATGAAATCCACAATCCTGGATTACAAGGATGTTATCAATAGTTATGTAAAGGTGGAGGACTGGAGAGTAAAAGAGAACTCTACTGTGACATATTCTGTTGGCGGTCTTATTTTGAGCAATTCTGGAGCGGTTACAGCTAATTATTGGTTGTCAGAAATATATGATGAGGAGATTGCCAACGCCCATAGAAATGCAGATATACATATTCATGATTTGTCTATGTTAATGGGATATTGTGCTGGTTGGTCTTTGAAACAACTAATTAAAGAAGGCCTTGGTGGCATTGTTGGTAGAATTACTTCTGCACCTGCAGCACATTTATCAGTGCTCTGTAATCAAATGGTAAACTTCCTTGGAATTATGCAGAATGAATGGGCTGGAGCACAGGCCTTTTCATCCTTTGATACTTATCTGGCACCATTTGTCAAAGTAGACAATTTGACTTATGACCAAGTGAAGAAATGTATTGAGTCATTTGTATATGGTGTGAATACACCTAGCCGATGGGGGACACAGGCTCCATTTTCCAATATTACATTGGATTGGACAGTGCCAAATGATCTGGCTGAGCTTCCTGCTATTGTAGGTGGCAAGGAGATGGACTTCAAATACAAGGATTGCAAGAAAGAAATGGATATGGTCAACAAGGCATTTCTTGAAGTTATGATAGAAGGAGATGCAGAAGGACGAGGATTCCAATATCCAATTCCTACTTATTCTATTACAAGAGATTTTGACTGGTCAGATACAGAGAACAATCGTCTCTTATTTGAAATGACAGCCAAGTATGGTACTCCATATTTCTCAAATTATATTAATAGTGATATGGAACCAAGTGATGTGCGTTCTATGTGCTGTAGACTTCGCTTGGATTTGAGAGAGCTTCGTAAGAAATCAGGTGGATATTTTGGATCAGGTGAGAGCACAGGTTCTGTGGGAGTAGTTACAATTAATTTGCCTAGAATTGCTTATCTGGCAACTGATGAGGCTGACTTCTACAAGAGACTGGATCGCATGATGGATATTGCAGCTCGCTCATTGAAGATAAAAAGAGGCGTGGTTACAAAGCTTCTTGAAGAAGGATTGTATCCATATACTAAGAGATATTTAGGAACATTTAACAATCACTTCTCAACCATTGGCTTGGTTGGTATGAATGAAGTTGGATTGAATGCAAAATGGCTTGGTGAAGATTTGACACATGTTGAAACTCAGGAGTTTGCCAAGGATGTGTTGAATCATATGAGAGACAGACTTGCTGATTATCAGGAAGAATATGGTGACTTATACAATCTTGAGGCAACACCTGCAGAGTCCACATCCTATAGACTGGCAAAGCATGATGTGGCTAAATTCCCTGATATCAAGACTGCTGGTAAGCCTGGAGATACACCATTTTATACCAACAGTTCTCATTTGCCGGTGGAATATACATCAGATATTTTCGATGCCCTTGATATTCAGGATGATTTGCAGACTTTATATACATCAGGAACAGTATTCCATGCATTCCTTGGGGAGAAGCTTGATTCATGGGATGCAGCTGCAAAGCTTGTAAGGACTATTGCTGAGAATTATAAGATTCCATATTATACACTGTCTCCTACTTATTCAGTATGTAGGGAACATGGATATATTGCAGGAGAACATTTCACATGTCCACACTGCGGCCAGAAGGCAGAAGTATATAGTAGAATTACTGGATATTACAGACCGGTTCAGAACTGGAATGAGGGCAAGACTCAGGAATATAAGAATAGAAAGTTATATGATATTAAGCATTCTATATTGAAGAAAGCGGGTAGAGCCAAGGCTCAGAATGGGGAAAATATTTCTGCCAAAACAGAAGCAATGGCTGCTAATCAGGCGGCTGAGAACCAAGGTCAGCTGAGATATCTATTTACAACCAAGACCTGTCCTAATTGTGAGATTGCCAAAGAGATACTTGAGGACGAGGATTACATCCTGGTTGATGCACAGGATAATGTAGAGCTTACTAAGAGATATGGAGTTATGCAGGCTCCAACATTGGTAGTAGTTGATGGAATTGAAACTACCAAGTATGTCAATGCATCAAATATTCAGAGATATGTAGACGACTTATTATAAGCCATAACGAATCCTTTCTAACGGAGAAAGCCACTCTTAAGGGGTGGCTTTTTTCGTGGAGAAAAACTTGTTGATTTTGACATCTTTTATTGGCGATTTTGGATGTAGATATTGTGGGTTTGTATATAGATACTGAGATTGGTCTATGCTATAATAGCCTAGGTCGAAAAATTACAATATTATATGGTATTGACAGGAGAGGCATATGATAAACATTTTAAATGACAAGATTAAAAAGACTGGGGCACCAATTGTGGTGGGACTTGATCCAATGCTTAATTATCTGCCAAAGCATCTGCTTGATGCTGCAATTGCAGAGAAGGGAGAGAGTCTTGAGGCTGTTGCAGATGCTATTTTTGCTTACAACAAGGCTATTGTTGATGCAACTTACGATTTGATTCCTGCTGTTAAGCCACAGATTGCTATGTACGAACAGTTTGGATTGCCTGGACTTGAGGCTTTCAAGAAAACAGTTGATTACTGTCATGAGAAAGATTTGGTTGTTATCGGAGATGTAAAGCGTGGAGATATTGGCTCTACATCTGCAGCATATGCTACTGCACATTTGGGAAATGTAACTGTAGGTTCACAGACATTTACACCATTTGGCGAGGACTTCGCTACTGTTAATCCATATTTAGGAAGTGATGGAATCAATTCATTTGTTGATATATGCAAGAAGGAGCACAAGGGATTATTTATCCTTGTGAAGACTTCTAATCCATCAAGTGGAGAATTCCAGGATAAATTGATCAAGACTGAGGACGGAAGAGAGATTCCTCTATATGAATATGTAGGAGCTATGGTTGATAAATGGGGCAGCGATTGTATGGGGGATGAATTCTCTTACATCGGTGCTGTTGTTGGTGCGACTTACCCAGAGATGGGCAAGGTTCTGCGTGATATTATGCCTCATTCATACATCCTTGTTCCAGGCTATGGAGCACAGGGCGGTAAGGGCGCTGATTTGGTGAACTTCTTCAATGAGGATGGCCTTGGAGCTATTGTTAATTCTTCTCGTGGAATTATTGCGGCTTATACCAAGGATGAATACAAGGCGCAGGGTATCACTGACCTCAACTTTGCAGATGCTTCTCGTCTTGCAGTTGAGGATATGATTGTAGATATCTCTACTACCCTAAATAACAGATAATAACTAGGCATCTAATCATTTGGATTAGATGCCTAGATTTGCATTATTTAATAAATAGAAGTTGGTTTATAAGAAATGAGTAAGGTAAAAGAACAAGCAAAAGTATTAAATCAGGAGTCCATTGCTCCGGGGATATATAGTCTGTGGTTGCAGACCGCAGTGGCAGATAGCGCCAGAAGAGGTCAGTTCGTATCACTTTATTGCAATGAGCACAGCAGAGTGTTGCCTAGACCTATTAGTATATGTGAGATTGATGAGGTTAATCATAAGCTGCGTCTGGTTTACAGAGTGGTTGGCGCAGGAACAGATGAATTCTCTAAGTTAGAAGCTGGAGATGAAATTGAGATTATGGGGCCTCTTGGCAATGGGTTTGAGATTGAAGGCAAAACTCCTGTGGTAATTGGTGGAGGAATCGGTGTTCCACCTATGCTGCAATTGGCGAGAGATTTAAAGACTGCAGGAGCGGATGTTCATGCAGTTATGGGCTACAGAGACAGCAATATGTTTCTGGAAAATGAGCTTAGAGCTACATCTACACTTCATATTGCTACAGACGATGGCTCTGTAGGATGTCATGGTACAGTTGTAGATGCATTGAAGGAGGCGGATTTCACTCCGGATGTAATCTATGCCTGCGGACCTAAGCCAATGCTTCGCGCATTGAAGGAATATGCTATTGAACAGGATATTAAATGTTATGTATCCATGGAAGAGAGAATGGCTTGTGGCGTTGGTGCCTGTCTGGGATGTGTATGTCAGACCACTGGAGTGGATGATCATTCCAAGGTACACAATACCAGAGTGTGCAAGGACGGACCGGTATTTTTGGCGCAGGAGGTGGAGCTGTAATGGATATTAATACACAGGTGAATCTGGCTGGAGTGGTATTACAGAATCCTGTTATGGAAGCTTCTGGAACCTTTGGCTCAGGAATGGAATATAGTGAATTTGTAGATTTAAATCAGTTGGGAGCTGTGGTTACCAAGGGTGTGGCAAATGTGCCTTGGCCTGGAAATCCTACTCCAAGAGTGGCGGAAGTCAGAAGTGGTATGCTCAATGCTATTGGATTGCAAAATCCTGGTGTTGAGGTTTTCTGCCAGAGAGATTTGAAATTCCTAGAGGATTATAATAAGACCAAAGTTGTGGTAAATGTATGTGGCAAAAGCGAGCAGGACTACCTTGATGTGGTAGAGAGACTGGCTGATGAGAAGCGAGTGGATATGCTTGAGATAAATATTTCCTGCCCGAATGTAAAAGAAGGCGGAATTGCCTTTGGACAGGATCCTAAAGCGGTGGAGTCCATCACATCCAAGGTAAAGGAAGTTGCAAAGCAGCCTGTTATTATGAAGCTTAGCCCCAATGTTACTGATATTGCTACTATGGCCCGGGCTGCAGAAGCGGGTGGGGCAGATGTGATTTCTCTTATTAATACTTTGACAGGGATGAAGATTGATGTGGAGAGACAGACCTTTGTTTTGGCAAATAAAACTGGTGGTATGTCAGGTCCTGCTGTTCATCCAATAGCAGTTCGCATGGTATATCAGGTGGCACAAGCGGTAAATATTCCTATTATTGGAATGGGTGGAATTGAAACTCCGGAGGATGCTATTGAAATGATTCTGGCAGGAGCCAATGCAATATCTGTTGGAACAGCTAATTTCTATAATCCAACAGCAACTATTGATATTAAAAATGGCATTGAGGATTACATGAGACGCCACAATGTGGCTGATATTAATGACCTGGTAGGAGCTGTTCATTAGTAGTGATGAAGTAAAAGTTATAGATTGTTGAAAAGAGGATAAGAAAAGTGGAAAACAGGGAGGTATCCCTTAGAATTGCTAAGGTGGAAGATGCTGCTAGACTGGTAGAAATATATAGCAGCTATGTATTAGAGACAGCAGTCACCTTTGAGACGGATGTGCCGTCAGTTGCAGAGTTTGAGAGACGAATCAAGGAAGTTCTTGAGATGTATCCTTATCTGGTGGCTGAGATAGATGGTGAGATTGCAGGATATGCATATGCTCACAGATACAGAGAGAGAGCAGCCTTTGACTGGACAGTTGAGGTTAGCATATATGTGGATGAGAAATTCAAGAAGCATGGTATAGGTCGCAAGCTTTATACCAAATTGGAAGAAATATTACAGGCCCAGGGAATAACTAATCTCTATGCCTGTGTGGCAGAACCAAATGGAGAGGACCCACATTTGACAATGGCCAGCCCAATATTTCACAAGAAGATGAAATATGACCTGGTAGGACGCCACAATGAAGCCGGATATAAATTCGGTCATTGGTACAATCTGTTGGTATTTGAGAAATTTGTAAATGAACACCCAAATGACATGAAACCAATCAGACCATTTAATCAATTGAAAATTGATTTATAAACTTGGTCTATGATAGACTTAAGTCTGATGAAATGTAGGATTAGGAGGATTATAAAATGGAAGCTTATAAGCAGGAATTTATCGAATTTATGGTAGAAAGTAATGTGTTGAAATTCGGAGATTTCACATTAAAAAGCGGTAGAAAGTCTCCATTTTTTATGAATGCAGGAGCATATGTTACTGGTTCTCAGTTGAAGAGATTAGGCGAATACTATGCCAAGGCTATACATGATAATTACGGTGACGACTTTGATGTACTGTTTGGACCAGCATACAAGGGTATTCCACTTGCTGTAGTTACAGCTATTGCATATAGCGAGTTGTATGGCAAGGAAGTGAAGTATTGCTGCGATAGAAAAGAGGTTAAGGATCACGGCGCTGACAAGGGTGGCTTACTTGGAGCAACTCTCTGTGATGGCGACAGAGTGGTTATGATTGAGGATGTAACAACATCAGGTAAGTCCATGGAGGAGACAGTGCCAAAGGTTAGAAATGCGGCAAATGTAGAAATCGTAGGACTTATGGTATCACTTAATCGTATGGAAGTAGGACTTGGCGGCAAGGTTAGTGCTCTTGAAGAGATTAAGGAAAAATATGGCTTTGAAGGTCGTGCCATTGTGACAATGGAGGATGTGGTTGAGCATCTGTATAACAATCCATGTCAGGGCAAGATAGTTATTGATGACGACATGAAAGCTGCAATTGATGCTTATTATGATGAGTATGGTGTGAAATAATATGGCAAGAAATCGTAGAAATAGTTTTAAAGAAAAGAAGAAGCCTTATGCTACAGAGAGCTTAATTGGAATTGGAGTGGGAGCATTTTCCATGATTTTATTTGTGGGATTTATGTTTTGCGCTGCAATGACAGGGGGGAATGTAGGTAAGCTGGTAAGTGCCATGTCTGTAATATGTTTTGTTGCAGCCATAGTTGCACTTGTGAAGGCTTATAAGATGAAAGACAATGAGAACTTCAACAAAGTATTTCGTGTGTCTGGAATAGTAGTGCCGGCAGTTGCAGTAGCATGCTGGTCCATTCTATATATTATAGGAATTGTGGTAGCTTAATAAGGGCGTATGGAGAATATATTATGAGAGATGTTAATAAGATGGAAGAAATGATAAATGAATATGAGGAGAGATATCAGTTGATGCTTGATAGAATCACTGACATTTCTCAGGAAAATATTTTACCTGAGCCATATGGCAGATATTTCGGAGAGGTTGCTAAGTTTGTCCGTGATGTAATGGAAGTATATGAGCTGGCATCTCAGAGACTTCTGGTAAATGATTGTGATAAAAACTGTAAGAAATATCATGACAAGCTTTTTGGCAGATTGTTGCCTGAGAACTATGAGGATTCTTTTCTGAATCCAACATATGCAGTATCTGCTATGGGGCAGGATATGGGACAGTTAATGTCAGCTTTGTATGCTGATATGATTTCTCTGGTTTCAGCAGCTTACGAGCAGAGAATGGATTACATCTGCGTATGGAGTGAGCTTTTCGTACAGGTTTATGGATGCTTTATTCAGGAACTTGAGGAGAAGGATACATTGGAGGAGGAAGACTTCCAGTGGATTTACAAGAATGTAAAGGATGCAATGTACTGGTTCTACCATGACTATACAGAAATCTTTGTGGCAGATAATGTACGTGCTTATATTGATACAGAATATGATTTCATGTATGACATGATTATGTTCTCTGATTTGTCCAATAATGATTACTTGTATAAATATGGTTCGCCTATTGGTGTAAATGAAACTGGAATTGCGGATTATTTGAGAAAGTTGCCACAGGAAGAAATTGATGCCATGGCAGCTACTTATACCAATGGCTACAAAAAGGGTTTTGAGGTTACAGGCAGAGACTTAAGCAAGAAGAAGACAGTGAAGATTGAGGCACCAATTGGATTCGAGCGAGTTGTGAGAGCAGCTATTAAGCAGTTCAAGGAAATGGGACTTCATGCAACATTTAACAGAGAAGCAGTTAGCTCTATTACAGGCAGAGGGAGCAAGAGAGGAATCTATTCTACTTCTATCAATCCTCAGTTCGACTATGATCACAAGGATGACAAGGCAATTTACTTTGATAAGTCTTATGTGGAGAGACGTCTTGAAGTTCTTAAAGATGTGTATGAGAAGAACAAGGACAAGGCAGCAGTCTATGGTGGACCTGCTGTAATAGAAGTCTTTGGTCAGGTGCCATTTTCACCACAGGCCAAGGCTGCAAATATAGCATTTACTGATAAGCAAAATACTTTGAGCGTATATTTCGCATCAGAGGGTGGACAGATTGTAAATCAATATATTCCAGGTGAGGAATACAGCTTTACAATTATTGCTTATCCAGTGCCAGAGATTGGTGATAAATTTGAAGAAATATTTGCCAAGACAGTAGAAATTAATAATTTGGATTACGAGCTTTATGAGAAGGTTCAGTCCAAGATTATTGATGTGCTTGACCAGGGCGAATATGTACATGTAACTGGAAGAAATGGAAATCATACAGATATCTATGTACATTTACACGAGTTGCCAAATCCAGCTGAGCAGACAATATTTGAGAACTGCGTGGCTGATGTAAATATTCCAGTGGGCGAGGTGTTTACTTCTCCAATCCTTGAGGGAACTAGAGGTGTGCTTCATGTGAAACAGGTATATCTCATGGAATACAACTACAAGGATTTGGAATTTGTATTTGAAGATGGTTGTGTAAAATCTTATTCTTGCGCTAACTTTGATAGCGAGGATGAGAATAAGAAATACGTATTCGATAACATTTTACACAAGCATGAGACACTTCCTATCGGTGAGTTTGCCATAGGAACCAATACAATTGCATATAAGATGGGAAGAGATTTCGAGATTCAGGATAAACTTCCTATATTGATAGCTGAAAAGACAGGCCCTCATTTCGCAGTGGGAGATACATGTTATTCTCATGCAGAGGACGTTGCAGTATACAACCAGAATGGCAAGGAGATTATTGCCAGAGAGAATTCATTTTCTCTGAAGCGACATGAGGATATGTCACAGGCTTATTTCAATTGCCATACTGATATTACTATCCCTTATGATGAATTGGGAGATATAACAGTTCTTACAGCTGACGGCAGAGAGTTGCCAGTAATTCGTGAGGGACGATTTGTAGTTCCGGGTACAGAAGTTCTCAACGAAGTGTTGGATTAATCTAGGAATTTTGATCCCGGTTGATAGAAATTATGCGCTAAGCCTATTCCCCGAATGAAAACGGGTTATAGATAAATAAAGAATAAAAGGAGACTATCATGGCAAAAGTAGGTATTGTGATGGGCAGCGACTCAGATATGCCAGTAATGGCAAAGGCTGCTGAAATTTTGGAGAAGTTTGGTATTGAGTATGAGATGACAATCATCTCAGCGCACAGAGAACCAGATGTGTTTTATGAGTATGCTAAGACTGCAGAAGATAAGGGCTTTAAGCTCATTATTGCAGGTGCAGGCAAGGCAGCACATCTTCCAGGAATGTGTGCAGCGATTTTCCCAATGCCAGTAATTGGAATTCCAATGAAGACTTCAGATTTAGGTGGAGTTGATTCATTATATTCTATAGTACAGATGCCTACAGGAATCCCTGTTGCAACAGTTGCAATTAACGGAGGGGCAAATGCTGGTATACTTGCAGCCAAGATTTTGGCTACATCTGATGCGGCTCTTCTACAGAAGGTAAAGGACTACAGTGTTGAACTCAAGGAACAGGTAGAGGCCAAGGATGCTAAGTTGCAGCAGGAAGGCTACAAAGCATTTCTGTAAATGATAGTTCATTAAAATTTTGATTTATAATATATTGAATATCCAAGGAGGAGCAAAATGGATTACAAGAGCGCAGGAGTAGATATTGAGGCAGGATACGAGTCAGTTGAACTTATGAAGAAGTTCGTCAAGGGTACTATGAGACCAGAAGTACTTGGTGGACTTGGAGGATTCTCTGGAGCATTCTCTCTTGAGAAGATTAAAGAGATGGATGATCCCGTACTTCTATCAGGAACTGACGGTTGTGGAACCAAGGTGCAACTAGCATATATTATGGATAAGCACGACACAATCGGTATCGATGCAGTTGCTATGTGCGTAAATGATGTGGCATGTGCAGGTGGAGAGCCATTGTTCTTCTTAGACTATATTGCATGTGGCAAGAATTATCCTGAGAAGATTGCAACTATCGTAAGTGGTGTTGCAGAGGGATGTAAGCAGTCAGGGGCAGCACTTATTGGTGGTGAGACAGCGGAGCATCCAGGACTTATGCCTGAGGAAGAATATGATTTGGCAGGATTTGCTGTTGGCGTTGTGGATAGAAAAGATATTATTACTGGGGAGAACTTAAAGGATGGGGATGTACTTATCGGTATGGCAAGTACAGGTGTTCATTCTAATGGATTCTCTCTTGTTAGAAAGATTTTCAAGATGGACAAGGCAAGCCTTGATACATATTATGATGAGCTTGGAACAACTCTTGGGGAGGCACTTATTGCTCCAACAAGAATTTATGTTGGTGCCATGAAGTCTATCAAGGATGCTGGCGTTACTGTAAAGGCTTGTTCACATATTACAGGTGGCGGTTTCTACGAGAATATTCCTCGTATGCTTCCAGAAGGTAAGCATGCAGTTGTGGAGAAGAATTCATATGAGATTCCTCCAATCTTCAAGCTTATGGCTCGCGAGGGAAATGTTGACGAGCAGATGATGTATAACACTTACAACATGGGTCTCGGTATGATCGTTGCAGTTGATCCGGCTGATGTAGACAAGACTATGGAAGCAATCAAGGCAGCAGGAGATACACCATATGTAGTTGGTAAGATTACAGATGGTGACAAGGGTGTGACTTTAGTTTAATAATTATTATGATGAAGCCAAGGTGCTGTTGCTCATGCGACAATACCCTGGCTTTGGTTGGTTTATTAGAAATAAGAATGGCTTGTAATTATAAGCTTGAAACAAACAGATCATATTTGATAGTGAGTGGTTTGAATAAATAATTGTGAAATGAATCATGCTTGATAATGGGTGATTTGAATTAAATAGAAAAGGAAATGATATGAAAATAGCAGTTTTAGTGTCTGGTGGAGGAACAAATCTTCAGGCTATTATTGATAAGATTGCAGATGGAACAATAACAAATACAGAGATTGCTCTTGTAATTGCTAATAATGAGGGAGCATATGCTCTTGAGAGAGCTGTTAATGCAGGTATAGAAGCAGAGTGTATCTCTCCAAAGAACTTCCCATCTCGAGAGGAATTCAATGTAGCATTGACTAACAGACTTGTGGAGTCGGGAGTTGACCTGGTGGTTTTGGCAGGTTTCTTGGTAAATATTCCACCTATGATGGTAGAAAAATTCCCAAATAGAATTATTAATATTCATCCATCTCTTATTCCAAGTTTCTGTGGAAAAGGATTCTATGGATTACATGTACATGAGGGTGTGTTGGCCCGAGGCGTCAAGGTGACTGGTGCTACAGTACATTTTGTTGATGATGGAACAGACACAGGCCCAATCATTTTACAGAAGGCTGTAGAAGTAAGACAGGATGATGATCCAAAGTCACTGCAGCTTCGCGTAATGGAGCAGGCAGAGTGGAACATCTTACCTCAGGCCATTGATATGATTGCCAATGGCAGAGTATCTGTTGTGGATGGCCGAGTGATAATCGCTTAAGCTATTATTTATGAATTAAAGCGAAATCAGCCGACGCGAGTATCATTCTAAAGGATTTCATGTAGAAATCCGTAGAATGATATGGGAGGAGGCTGTCAGTATGAATTGAGTATTATCAGGCGACGCGAGTATCGTTCTAAAGGATTTCATGTAGAAATCCGTAGAATGATACGGGAGGAGCCTGATTGATTTAGATTAAAAATAGAGGATGCCAACGCGAGCATATCCTTAAAGCATTTCATGTAGAAATGTGGAAGGATATGCGGAAGGAGGCTACCAGTAATTAGATTAATGGAGGATTAACATGAAGGTATTAGTAGTTGGAAGTGGTGGTAGAGAACATGCTATTTGTACAGCAGTTGCAAAAAGTAAACGTGTAGATAAAATCTACTGCGCCCCGGGCAATGCAGGAATAGCATCTCTTGCAGAATGTGTGGCAATTGGCGCAATGGAATTCGATAAACTGGTAGCATTTGCCAAAGAGAAAGAAATTGATTTCACAATTATCGGAATGGATGATCCACTTGTAGGTGGAATAGTTGATAGATTCGAGGCAGAGGGACTGAAGTGCTTCGGACCTCGTAAGAACGCAGCTATCTTGGAAGGATCTAAGGCATTTTCCAAGGATTTGATGAAGAAATATAATATTCCAACAGCAGGCTATGAGAATTTCACAGATCCAGAGGAGGCTTTAAAATATCTCGAGACAGCCAAGATGCCAATCGTATTGAAGGCTGACGGACTGGCACTTGGTAAGGGTGTGCTGATCTGTGAGACCCTTGAGGAAGCCAAGGCTGGAGTCAAGGAAATCATGGAGGACAAGAAGTTTGGTACTGCTGGAAATACTATGGTTGTTGAGGAATTCATGACTGGTCGTGAAGTTTCAGTATTGTCATTTGTAGATGGCAAGACAATCAAGATAATGGATTCGGCACAGGATCACAAGCGTGCAGGTGATGGAGACACAGGTCTCAATACCGGAGGAATGGGCAATTTCTCTCCAAGCCCATTTTACACAGCTGAAGTTGATGAGTTCTGCCAGAAGTACATATTCCAACCAACAGTTGATGCTATGGCAGCAGAAGGCAGAGAGTTCAAGGGCGTAATCTTCTTTGGACTTATGCTTACTGAGGATGGACCGAAGGTGTTGGAATATAATGCCAGATTTGGTGATCCAGAGGCTCAGGTAGTTCTTCCAAGACTTGAGAATGACATTATTGACGTAATGGAAGCTTGTGTTGATGGAACTCTTGATCAGATTGACTTGAAGTTTGAAGATAGAGCAACAGTTTGTGTTGTTTTAGCTTCTGATGGATATCCGGTTGCTTATGAGAAGGGCAAGAAAATAACAGGGCTTGAGAACGTCGATAATAAGAAGGATTATTATTGCTTCCATGCTGGAACCAAGTTTGATGATAATGGAGACATCGTAACTAATGGTGGTAGAGTGCTTGGAATTACAGCTACAGCAGATACTTTGAAGGAGGCTCGCGCCAAGGCATATGAGGCTACTGAGTGGGTGAACTTCGATAATAAGTACATGCGTCACGATATTGGCAAGGCTATCGACGAGGCTTAATCAAGCTTGAATAATTCTGATTAAGTGTGATTAATTCTGGTTAAGCTTTAATTGAATCTGATTAAGTTTTAATTGAGTTTGATTTATGATGATTATTATGATGCTTATTATATGACAGGAAATTTGTTTCTCAAACATACACGCAAGCAGAGCTTGCCGTGTATGTTTGTTTTTTTATTTTAGGAAGTTATAGTATCAGTCTATTTTTAATTGATGCTGTGGAAGAAGTTTAGTAATCTTAAATTGATATTGTGTAAGTGATTAAGTAATATATGACTCATTTGGTGTAATTGATTTGACGATGAAACTCATGTAAACCGCCTGTTGGCTACAAAAAGAGCAGGAATAGGATGAAATGGTAGCCGGAGTGGAAGATAATGGAAGTATAAAATCATGTTCCGGCTACCAAAAGAATGGGAATAAGATGATTTGGTAGCCGGAGTGGAAGATAATGGAAGTATAAAACCATGTTCCGGCTACCAAAAGAATGGGAATAAGATGAAATGGTAGCCGGAATGGAAGATAATGGAAGTATAAAACCATGTTCCGGCTACCAAAAGAATTGAAATAAGATGAAATGGTAGCCGGAATGGAAGATAATGGAAATATAAAACCATGTTCCGGCTACCAAAAGAACTGAAATAAGATGAAATGGTAGCTGGAATGAGAGATAATGGAAGAATAAAAAGGCGGGGCGGGTGAAAATATGGAAAAAGAGAATAATAAATATTTCACACAGGCTCTCTCTAGATTTGTTAAGGAAGTGGCATCTGATGGGGCCATTCGTCATCTGGCTGACTTGGGTTACACGCCAAAGCAGATTCAAAAGAAGCTGGAGTATCCTACTAGCATGGAGCATATTGGCAAGGTAATGTGGGAGCATTTTACAAAGCAAGGGATAATAGTCTATGACAATCCTGATGAGAATGCATGCACAGAGGAAGTGCGCTATGTTAAGGAAAATGGAACTTACGGAAGAACCACCTTTAGACGAGTGGTGGAGAAGGTTGAGAGGCCAAAACGTGAATATGTGCTGATAGACTTTGGAAAGCGTATGTACAAAGACCGTGCAGGATTTGAAAAATGCCTAGAGAATTTGTCAGAGGATGATAGAGATTATGTTTTGGGGCTACCCTGGGAGTTAAAACCTGTGTATCATGTAGCTGACGAACGCATGATGCGAATTGTTCAAGCCGTCGATGAGGGTGAATGAATAGTCCCATTTACAGTAATGATTTAATATAGAGACACAAATTAGAAAGTTATATTGTATTGACAGTTTTGGTGCTATGATTTTGAATTGTGCGGAAAATATTTATCACAATAATAACTAGCTAGGAGGTACATACAAGATGCATTATGAAGAAAAAATAACTTTGAAAAACGGTGAAGAAGCACTTATTAGAAATGCTGCCAGAGAAGATGGCAAGGATGTGCTTGATATATACAATATCACTCATGGAGAGACAGATTTTCTGCTTTCGTATCCGGATGAGAAAGGGTTTGATTTGAGTCAGGAAGAGGAATACTTAGATGCCAAGGCTCAAAGCGAAAATGAGGTGGAACTGCTGGCAATTGTAGATGGCAAGGTTGTTGGGATTGCGGGGATTTCTGCTATTGGCGATAAATACAAGCTGAAGCATAGAGCTTCATTTGGCATTAGTATTGTGAGAGATTTCTGGGGGCTTGGAATTGGCAAAGCATTATCAAATGCCTGTATAAAATGTGCGTTAAAAGCCGGCTATGAACAGCTGGAATTGGAAGTTGTTGGTGAAAATGAAGCCGCATTATCCTTGTATAAGAGTTTGGGCTATGTGGAATTTGGACGAAATCCAAGGGGCTTTAAATCCAGAATAACAGGATATCAGGAACTGATTTACATGATGTTACAACTGTAGATATAGTAAAAGAGGTGACTTTAGGTCAATATCATCAACTTGATGACATGCCCAAAGGTCACCTCTTTTTGTAAAGAAAAGGAAGGTATAAATTATAGAATATTATTCAATGACAACTGGTGTTGGCAACTTGTTGTCTTCATAAGTCCAGTTATCACCGAGAATATCTTTTAGCTTTGTACCGTATAAATCATCTTTTGAATTATAAGCATATGTACCATCTACATTTTCAAAATGATATACAGAATTCAGGTATACAACGCCACTTGTATTATAGCTTGGCATAGAATCCTCTGAGAGAAACATTTTCAACATAGGATTTTCATTTCCTTCAGGAGATTTTGATACAGCAGGACCTACGAGTATTTCATCTCGGCTATAGGTATCATTTATATTAATGCTTCCAAGTACAATTGCGTTTTTAATATCATTTCTCACAATGCCGCTCATGGCACCAATCATGCCATATACTCCTGTGTTGTAGCTTCCAACCACTCCGCCGGCGTATACAGTTTTGCCATCGCGGATTGATATATCCACCTGAGAAATATTATCCTCAATGCTATCGTATCTTGCCTGTCCTACTAAACCACCAGCATTAATAGAAGATACACCTTTTGCTTTGCTGATGGATACATCTATAGAACCTTTGGCAGTGCAGTTCTTTACTACAGTTGCGGCACCCTGCGTTCCGCCTACATATACATCCGTGTGCTGATCTGTCTCTGCAACAGGTTTTGCATCAGAATTTACATCTACTACGATATTCATATCTGTCTGGCAATTATAGGTTTGAGTATAACCTTCGCCGTTAATTCCACCGATATTTATCTCACTTCCGTTTGGAACATTTATGTTGGCTTTGATAGTGCCAGTGGCGCTACAATTTCGGATGACCCCGCCCCAGCAGCCTGCTGTGAGACCTGTGATTCCACAATATACCATATCGTCTTCGGAATTATCCACCTTTAAATCAATAGTGCCGCTGGTGTGGCAGTTTTCTATCAATGTATCATTTCCTAATCCAAAGCCTAGAAGAGGGCATGTGTATACGCCTTTTTTGCTGCTTCCGGATATTGTGTAATTTTCAATTGTTACATTTTTGATGGTAGCATTTCCAGCTGCTGCTATTAGAGCAGAACCGTTTTGAGGATTTGTAATATTCAGGCCTGTGATTTTGTGGCCATTTCCGTCAAATGTGCCTCTGAAACCTTCGAACCACCACTGAGGATTTGTCATTTCATATTCCGGCAAATAGTTGCCGATTGGTGTCCAATTATCATACTCTGACAAATCGATATCATCAGTTAGAATATAGTATCCAGAGAGATCCTCTCTGACTTTATCTAAATCGGATGCTTTGGAAATTTCTACTGGCTTGGCCCATCTGGCATATAGGTCCAGGCTTTCTGTGACAGGCATAGAATCCGGTTCTTCATCCTCTGGAGGAGTTGCTCCATATTGTAAATATTTATCACCATACACCCACTCATTTTCGTATTGACCGTCAGAATGTTTTGGCTTTTTTTCAGTGTACCAGCCTGCAAAAGAGTAACCTTCTCTAGATACCTGTGGAATCAGATCTTCTCCAACTACAGCGTCCTTGTCAACGATTACAGGATCCAGTTCTTCTGCACCGGAATAATTCTGGTGAAATACAACTGCAACTTTTCCATCCTCAGTCTGCACATCTGCTGCTTTGGTATCTGAGTCAATCAGAGTACATCCACTAAGCAGGCTTGTAGCCATTGTTGCCCCCAGCAACAACCCCAACATTTTGTTCTTTGTAAAAACATTGTTCATCATTTTCTCCTACTATTATATAAAGTCATAGTCTTTCTTTACCTTTTCTATAGGTTCGACTATGCTATTTTAAGATACTGTGGATTGGTGTTTTTCTCCTACCACTTGATGGTTTTCAAAAGGCTCCAACCACAGTCTCTTT
>JAGBNK010000020.1 GCA_017634455.1 Lachnospiraceae bacterium | reverse complement strand
TGAGACATTAAAGGCTTCTGATAACATCATCTCAGCAGCTTCATGTACAACAAACTGCTTAGCACCTATGGCTAAGGCACTTAACGATGCTTTCGGTATCAAGTCTGGTATCATGAGCACAATTCACTCATACACAGGTGATCAGATGACACTTGATGGCCCACAGCGTAAGGGTGATCTTCGTCGTTCACGTGCAGCAGCAGTTAATATCGTACCTAACTCAACAGGTGCTGCAAAGGCTATCGGTCTTGTTATCCCTGAGTTAAATGGTAAGTTAATCGGATCTGCACAGCGTGTACCATGCCCAACAGGTTCTACAACAATCCTTGTTGCAACAATCGAGAAGAGCGCAACAGTTGAGGAAATCAATGCAGCAATGAAGGCAGCTGAGACAGAGTCATTCGCATACAATGAGGATGAGATCGTTTCTTCTGATATCATCGGTGCAACTGCTGGATCTATCTTTGATGCAACACAGACAATGGTTGGTGAAGATAACCTTGTTCAGGTTGTTTCTTGGTATGATAACGAGAACAGCTACACATCTCAGATGGTTCGTACAATTAAGTACTTCTCAGAGTTAGCTTAATTCGTTGATTTAAACAGACTCATTAAAGGGGTCCGGCTTATAGGGCCGGGCTCCTTTTTGTATCTCAATTTATGAGATATACCATTGCGAAATGGTTGGAGGAGTGGGTATAAAAACAATCTTAAGAAAATGGAGGAATGTTCAATGGGATTAAATAAAAAATCTGTTGATGACATCAATGTAAAAGGTCAAAGAGTATTATGTAGATGTGATTTCAATGTACCAATCATTGATGGAAAAATCACTGACGAGAACAGACTTGTTGCAGCTATGCCTACAATCAAGAAATTAGTTGCTGATGGCGGAAAGGTTATCTTGTGTTCTCACCTTGGAAAGGTAAAGACAGAAGAGGATAAGGCTAAGCTTAGCCTTGCTCCTGTAGCTGAGAGACTTACACAGCTTCTTGGTCAGGAAGTTAAGTTCGTAGTTGATCCAGAAGTTGTTGGACCAAACGTAAGAGCTGCTGTTGAAGCAATGAATGATGGAGACATTATCTTAATCGAGAATACTCGTTTCCGTCCAGAAGAGACAAAGAACGGAGAAGCATTCTCAAAGGATTTAGCATCTATCTGTGATGTATTTGTAAATGATGCATTTGGTACAGCACACAGAGCACATTGTTCAAATGTAGGTGTTACACAGTTTGTTGACACTGCTGTTGTTGGATACTTAATGGAGAAGGAAATTGATTTCCTTGGAAATGCTGTTGAGAATCCAGTTAGACCTTTCGTAGCTATCCTTGGTGGCGCAAAGGTTTCTTCTAAGATTCCTGTTATAGAAAACCTTTTGGATAAGGTTGATACACTTATCATTGGTGGTGGTATGGCATATACATTTATGGCAGCACACGGTGAGCCAGTTGGTAAGTCACTTCTTGAGGCTGATTACAAAGATTACTGTCTCAAGATGGAGAAGAAAGCAGAGGAGAAGGGCGTTAAGCTTCTTATCCCAATTGATACTGTTGTTGGAGATGATTTCTCAAATGACTGCAACTTCAAGGTTGTTGAGCGTGGAGAAATTCCTGATGACATGGAAGGTCTTGATATCGGACCTAAGACAAGAGAATTATTTACACAGGCTATCGCTGATGCGAAGACAGTTGTATGGAACGGACCTATGGGATGTTTCGAGATGCCTAACTTCGCTGGCGGTACAATAGCTGTATGTGAAGCTCTTGCCAAGATTGATGGAACAACAATCATCGGTGGTGGTGATTCAGCTTCTGCAGCAAATAACTTAGGATATGGTGACAAGATGACACATATCTCTACAGGTGGTGGAGCTTCTCTTGAGTTCTTAGAGGGCAAGGAACTTCCTGGTGTTGCTGCTGCAAACGACAGATAATTTATAATTGATATTGATTCATGATATGTCATTTGCCTTGCTGTGCTTGGCAGATGACATATGCATGTGTTGAAATGTTAATAAAAAGGAGTAATTGAAAAATGGCAAGAAGAAAGATTGTAGCCGGAAACTGGAAGATGAATATGACTCCAAGTGAGGCTGTAAAATTAGTAGAAGAGTTAAAGCCACTTGTAGAGTCTCAGGACGTTGATGTTGTATATTGCGTACCAGCAATCGACATCGTACCAGTTGTAGAGGCTGTAAAGGGTACAAATGTAGAAGTAGGTGCTGAGAACCTCTACATCGAGGATAAGGGTGCTTACACAGGTGAGATTTCAGCAGATATGCTTGTTGATGCAGGTGTTAAATATGTTGTTATCGGACATTCAGAGAGAAGAGAATACTTCGGTGAGACAGATGAGTTCCTTAACAAGAAGGTTAAGAAGGCTATCGAGAAAGGTCTTACACCAATCCTTTGCTGTGGTGAGACACTTAAGCAGAGAGAAATGGGCGTTACAATGGATTGGATCAGACTTCAGATTAAGTCTGATTTAGCTGGTGTTGCAGCAAGTGATGTTGCAAACTTAGTAATCGCTTACGAGCCAATCTGGGCTATCGGAACAGGCAAGACTGCTACATCTGACCAGGCTGAAGAAGTATGCTGCGGAATCAGAGAGTGCATCGCTGAGATGTATGATCAGGCTACAGCAGATTCAGTTCGTATTCAGTACGGCGGATCTGTAAATGCTTCAAATGCAGCTGAGCTTTTCGCTAAGCCAAACATTGATGGTGGATTAGTTGGTGGAGCTTCACTTAAGGCTGACTTTGGTAAGATTGTAAATTACTAAAATATTTTTATATTTATGGTGGAATATTAGTTAGTATTTGTGTATACTTTACTTGCATATATTAATTTTGGTTATGACTTATTTATAAGTTTATAACATACACACCAAACAAAAACGCGTCACTCGGCAGCACCGCTGAGGGGCCGTTTTTGCTTTATATAGAAATATTTATGCATTCTGTTAGAAAATATAGGATTTATTTTGTTACAAAAATTCGAAACAAATCTGTTTTCGGTTTTCGAAACTTTTGTTATGATAAATATAATTATTAAACTATTAATTAGTATGTACGGGTGCATTTGAGTTTTTGGAAATAAGGGGAATTGGACAATGAGAATATTATTAGCAGAGGATGATAGCAAAATTAGTAATTTTGTTTCCATGTCTTTGGAGAAATATGCTAGCTGCGATGTAGCCAAGACGGGAGACGAGGCGATTGATTTGTATACTTTGGGCGCATCAAAACGGGATGCCTATGATTTGTGCTTCATTGATTATATTATGCCTGGAATAAATGGCTTTGATACAATTAAGCACATTCGTGATTTGGAAAATAATAAGAAATTGCAGAAAAGTGGAATATATCTAATGACATCTATGCCTGAAGCAGAGTGGGATATGGATGGGATTTGTGATGGCTTTATCAAGAAACCTCTGGATATATCTGAGATAATACATATCATTACGACTCGAGAATAATATCATAGATGTCATCAAAATTTATTTTGGTATTTATAATTTGAATGAATCGGCTGGTAGCATCGATTTTAGCTACCATGCCGGTTTTTTTTATATAATTATTATCTGAATAATATATGATGGTTACAATGCTACCTCTTTGGATGCCTCGCATTTTATAATCTAATTCCTCGGCCTTTTCTGGAGACAGAGTTATTTTGTCGACGATAATTACTTCCTTGGCCCGAAGAGCTTCCTCATATCCCTTGAGGGCGGCAAATGGCATGAACTGCTTGGCGCGTTCTTGAATTGTCATTTTATACTTTGGTTTAGTCGCCACTGCGATGACCTCCAATCTGATTATTTCTCTCTTGCATAGTTGAGCTTTCCTGCAGGTTCATTCCTTTTAGAATTGCATTTTTACCAAACTTATCCTTAATCTGTATTACAGCTTTTTGAATCTTTTTATTTCTTTCTAATTCTACAGCATCAACAAAGAAATTGTATTGATGGCATTCTTCTTGAGTTACAGAATTACAGGTTATATTGATTCTGCGAATAGGATGCATAGGATTAATGATTTCTTTGTATAATTTCTCAATGGCAGGAACCCATATAAGATCTGAATTGGTAGAATAGTTCATTGATGTAGTTCCATGTGCTGGCGGGATGTTTAAACTGTTTGAATATCCCACATGCAGGGTGATAGAATTTGTGACTAAATCCTGTGATACCATATCAAGACACAATAAATCCATCATTTCCTTTACTATCAGCATACCTTCTTCGAATTTATAATCACGCATCAATACCTGGCCACTTGATAAGCTGTTGGTAGATGGCTTGTAGTTTTTCACATCCTCCATGGTCACAGGTTCAATTCCTCGAGAATGATCAATTAATAGTTCGGCATCCTTGCCAAATAATTTGTAGAGGAAATCCTCATCTGTTTTGGCGATTTGTTCCATGGTTGTTATACCATACTGGGCCAGTTTGTCTGCAGTTCCTCTTCCGATTCTCCAGAAGTCAGTCAGAGGAGTGTGCTTCCACAGTGTTTTGATGAAGCTTTCTTCTGTCAATTCTCCAATGAAATCAGGAGAGTGTTTGGCAGTTATATCCAAGGCAATCTTGGCCAGATACATATTGCTTCCAATACCACAGGTTGCTCTAATGCCGAGGGTGTTGTATATATCTGCCATAATGGTCTGACCAAGTTCTTTGGCAGACATTTGATATAGAGACAGATATTCTGTAACATCCATGAAAGCCTCGTCAATGGAGTAGACATAGATGTCTTCCTTGGCGATATATTTCATATAAATCTCGTATATATCAGCGGAACATTCAATATAAGCCTGCATTCTAGGCGGTGCAATTATATAGTCAATGTTCTTGGGAATCTCAAACAATCTGCATCTGTTTTTAACACCCAGTGCTTTGAGGGCAGGGCTTACTGCCAGACAGATGGTTTTATCTGTTCGAGTAGGATCAGCAACAACCAGCCTAGTTGTCATAGCATCCAGTCCTCTATGCGCACATTCAACTGATGCGTAGAAGGATTTCAGGTCTATGCATATATAAGTATGTTGTCTTGCCATATGTCGCTGCTCCTTTCGTTTATAATCATATATTATCTTATCATATTTGCGGAAATATAATATAATAACAGTATATATAGTTTTAGGAGAATGCTTATGGCTTATAAAGTTGGAAAATTTGAATTTGGTACATTGGATGAAGCCAATGAGGCTCAGAAAGAGTATCAGGCAATTGAATATATAACCAAGCAGTTGGATGTCAATAATCTAAGTGCTGTGAAATCAGTCTATGATCAGCTTCAGAAGCAGAATGTGTTTCATACATCAATAGGTCTGGCATTCATGAAAAAGATGGAGGCTCAGATTGTCAAGCTGGAGAATGCATCTGTAGAAAATGATTTCCAAGAGGAAGTCTCTGAAGAAGTTATGGATAGGGCAGAGGATTCCAATTTGAATACCAAATCAAATGTGGTTGAAAATGCCAAGACGAAAACAAGGTCAGAATCAAGGACTAATGGCCAAGTTAAGCCTAAGAAGATTGAAAGAGAACTGAAGAAGTACAAGACACTGACTTCGATTTTTAGAATAACAACAATTGCTTTGCTATTGATGGTTATTGGAATGTTTTATGTGGCTTCCACCATCAATAGCCCCAATATTTTAAATTATAAAGAGCAGATAACCAATGAATATGCTTCCTGGGCTCAGGAACTATCTGACAAGGAATCAGCTCTTAATAAGAGAGAGAATGAGTTGAAGGAGAGGGAGGAGAAGCTGCAGCAACAGGCTCAGCCGACCCAGGCAACTCCAGATGCTGCTCAAAGTGGAACTCAGCCAACACAGACTGATTCTGATGCATCTCAAAGTGGAAGTCAATCAACACAGACTAATCCTGATGTGGCGCAAAGTGGAAGCCAATCAACACAGACTAATCCTGATGTGGCGCAAAATGGAAGTCAATCAACACAGACTAATCCAAGTGCGACACAAAATGTGACTCAAAATCAGTAAAAAATCGTCACGAGTTCACATAGGCAACATATTAGTATGTTAAGATTTTAGAAAAAGCGAAAGGACGAGAATGAGATTATGTCAAAGAAAATACTTATTGCAGATGATGAATCTAGATTATTGAAACTTCTATCTGACTATCTGGTTCGTGAGGGATATGTTGTTACAACAGCTATAGACGGCCAGGCTGCTTTGGATAAATTCTATATGGATAGAAGTATTGATATGGCTATTTTGGATGTTATGATGCCAGAGATGGATGGATATACAGTATGCCGTGAAATTAGAGCAGTATCTGATATTCCTATTATTATTTTAACAGCCAAGAGTGAAGAAAATGATGTGTTAAATGGTTTCGAGTGTGGAGCGGATGAATTTATATCAAAACCATTTAGCCCAAAGATTTTAGTAGCTAAGGTAAATGCTTTGTACAAGAGAGCCCATGGTGATTCTGAGGATAATCAGAAGTTGGAGATGGGCGGAATTGTGCTGGATAAGAAGGCTCATCAGGTAACAGCTGGTGGAATTGATGTAACTTTGAGTGTCAAGGAGTTTGAACTTCTGGCATATTTTATGGAAAATGCGGATATTGCATTGTCAAGAGACAAGATTTTGAACGGTGTATGGGAATATGATTATTTCGGTGATGCACGTACAATTGATACTCATGTGAAGAAATTGAGAGCTAAGCTTGGCAAGCGAGGCGATTATATTAAGACAATCTGGGGAATGGGATATAAGTTTGAAATTCCCTAAATCATTTTGATTTAGAATATTTGAATTAGAAGGTGAAAAATGCAATCGAAATATAAGTTCGTTAGATTGAATTACCAAATAGCAATGATGTTCATAATAGTTATTATGCTGGTAATTGGATTTATTGCCACAATGAATACTTCATTACTTGGTTTCTATTATATTCAGGAGAAAGCATCTGCCATGACTGATGCTTATCAGCAGATTAATCAGTGGTACAACAATGACAACCAAGGTAGCATAGAGTTCAGTTTATCCATGGAGAGACTCCATGCAAACAACAACATGGCTATTGTGATTTTAGAGTCTGACGGCAGTACTATTTATTCAACTGGTAAAGACAATGCGTCTAACTATGGCATACTTATGGACGCTATTGTAGGCACTAATCTCAAGGGCCATGATAAAATCTGGTTGAAAAATGATAATTATACAATACTGCGAATGGAAGACGACAGACTGTCTGAAGATTATATTGTGCTGTGGGGAACTTTGGATGATGGTAATTTGATTTTACTTAGAAGCCCTCTTGAGAGTATGAAGGAGAGTGCTAGGATTTCCAATAAGTTTTTCCTTATAGGTAGTATTTTCGCTATTATTGTAAGTGTGTATGCTACTATTATTTTAACTCACAAGATTACTCGCCCGATTCTGAAACTTACTGAGATTTCAGAGAGTATGTCCAAGATGGATTTCAATGTCAAATATTTTCCAAGCGATGAGCTGAAGAAAAATGAAATTGATATTCTCGGGGAGCATATGAATGAACTTTCGGAGACTCTGGAGCAGAAGATTATCGAGTTGAAAAATGCGAACCATGCGTTAAAGCGAGATATTGTCCTGAAAGAGGAGAATCAGCACAAGCAGAAAGAATTCATTCGAAATGTAAGTCATGAGTTGAAGACGCCAATTGCAGTTATATCCGGCTATGCAGAAGGTCTCAAGGATTCAATTAATGATGATCCGGAGAGCAGAGAGTTCTATTGCGATGTTATTCTGGATGAGGCTAATCGAATGAACAAGATGGTTCTGGAGCTGATTAACCTGAATCAGTTGGAAATGGGATCAGAGCAGTTGGATATTCAGAGAATTAATATTATAAATCTCATTGAAAATATGCTTCCTTCCTATAAGCTGATATTTGAACAGAATAATATACGTTTTGAGTTTGAATATGCTGAGGAGATGGACATTTATGCAGATGAATATGCCATTGAGCAGGTTATCAATAATTATTTAAGTAATGCTGTGCATTATTGCAAGGGAGATGATAAATATATCAGACTCAAGCTGGAGAAAATTGATGGCCATTGCCGACTGAGCGTATTTAACAGCGGAGATACGATTCCTGAGGAGTCATTGCCTTACCTTTGGGATACATTTTACAAGGTGGACAAAGCCAGAACCAGAGAATATGGTGGAACAGGAGTTGGCTTGTCAATTGTAAAAGCTGTAATGGAAGATTTGAATCAAAAATATGGTGTGGAAAATAAGGAAAATGGAGTTGAGTTCTGGATTGAATTAGAATGCTAAATTCAGAATATTGGCTAAATTTTAGTTGAATATTACTCATAAGAATGGTAACATTAAACTAAGTGTAGGACTATATTGTTCAAGGAGTTTAATATGAAATACAAGAAAAGTATTCTATGTATTCTTTTGTTTTGTATTTGCCTTTCTTTTAGTGGATGTACCAAGATGTACGAGCTAACACCTGAAGAGGAAGAGAAGATTGTACTTTATTCTTCCAAGATGATAGCAAAGTATAACAGAGCATCCCATGAGGGATATTCCTTCGTTAATCCTGAGAGAATAAAAAAGGCTGAGGAAGAGAAGAAGGCTAAAGAAGAGGAAGAAGCAGCTAAACATGCTGAAGAAAATGATTATGAGACGGAATCCATCTCATCATTTTCAGATATAATGGGAATAGAAGGTGTGACTTTTGGTTTTGTTGACTATGAGGTTGTTCAAACAGTAGATACACCTGATGTTGCTATCCCTGATGCCGGTGAAGGTAATAGTTATATTGTATTAAACTTCACGGCAACCAATACAACAGATGCACCTATAGCAGTTGATTTATTAAATAATAGTATTGGTTATAAATTATCAATAAATGATAATGTTACAGCAGAGAATTATTCTACATTATCACAAATTGATTTATCAACATATTACAATGATAATCTTGAGCCTGGAGCAAGTGAAGATTTGGTTCTTTTATTTACTTGCAATAGCTTGTATGTACAGGATTTAACATCCATGACTATGCAAGTGTCGAAGGGCGATCAAGTATTTAATGTAAAACTACAATAATTTATCATACAACTTTGTTGGGAGGAAAAAGGAATGGACACAAATATTTTATTGGAATCTGGAACAAATGAGTTAGAGATTCTGGAATTTACCATTGATGACAATCACTACGGAATTAATGTAGCAAAGATTAGAGAGATTTTACTCTACCAACCTGTTACTCCGCTTCCTAATTCACATCCTTGTATTGAAGGTATCTTTATGCCAAGAGATACAATGATATCTGTTATTAATTTGAGAAAGTGCTTAAAGTTAGAGGAGAATCCTGATAACAAGGGACTTTTCATTATTACTAACTTTAATAAATTAAATACAGCTTTCCATGTAGATGAAGTTATTGGAATTCATAGAGTATCATGGGAAGAGATTATTAAGCCGGATGCTACTATCAGCTCTGATGAGGCTGCTGTTTCAACTGGTGTAATTAAACTTGAGGACAAGTTGGTTGTTATTCTCGACTTCGAGAAGATTGTATCTGATATTAATCCAGAAACAGGATTGAAAGTTTCAGATATGGAAAATTATGTAAAGAAGGACAGAGGCGATACAACTATTATGATCGCAGAGGATTCAGCTTTGCTTAGCAAGCTTATATGCGAGTGCTTGAGAAAAGCAGGATATACAAATCTGAATATCAATATGAATGGTCAGGAAGCTTGGGAAAAGCTTGTTGATATGAAGAAAGAAGGCACTGTTCTCGATAAGATTCAGCTTATTGTAACTGATATTGAGATGCCACTTATGGATGGTCACAGACTTACAAAGCTTGTAAAGGATGATGACACATTAAAAGGTATTCCTGTAGTTATTTTCTCTTCTTTGATTAATGAAGAAATTAGAAGAAAGGGTGAATCCCTTGGTGCTGATGCTCAGTTGACAAAGCCTGAGATTGGTAATTTGGTTGATACAATTGATGAACTTATAGATACATACGCTAATAAGCGCAATTAAAAATTTTAGGATTTTGTAGGGATGTGCTTAGCACATCCCTTATTAATTTTAAATAAATGGAGGTATCGCTGTGGCAAACAGTGAAGATTACTTGGATGGGTTGCTGAATTCGGTGAAAACTGTTCGCGATGATGTTCAAAATGCAGAGCAGATGTCAGCCATTAATGCAGCAAGAAGACAAAATCAGAGAAATAAAATAAATCCTTCAGATGATTTCATGCAGGCAACGGGGTTGGATGATTTTGAGCCAGAGGTTTCTAGTCATTCAAACTTGAGAAGAGTATTATCTGAAGATGATTTTTTGCGTGAATTTGAAGCTGAATTGGGATTAGATGATGCTGATACTGATGCAATTATGCGAGACTTCGAGGAGGAGATGGAAAGGGATGAGATAGAATTCCAGAAATCTCTTCAAAATGAACAGACTGAAGATGCGGACCAGGATGATGATTTAAATCAGGATGATGATAAGAGCTTCCTGGAGAATATTGAAAATATTGTAAATCAGGCCAAAGAGGAAATTGAAAATGGAACTGTTGAGACAGGATTTTCTTCTGAATTAACAGATTCATTTGGAGATGTTGCTGAAATTGATGAGTCTGTAGAAGATGTTGGCGCAGATGATTTAGGAAATCTGGGCTTTGGTGATGATGAGGAATCTGAGGAAGAGTCAGATGCTGTAGAATCAGATTCAGAAGAGACTGGATCAGATGAGTCAGATGCACAAGAACCAGCTGCAGATGATACAGAAGAATCAGATGCTGACGAGGCCGAGAATGCTGAAGAATCTGTTGAGGAGTCTTCTGAAGAGATTGATCTTAGCGAACTTGAAAGCATTGCTGGAGATGCTGATCTTGACTTGAACATGGATAATGGGGAAGAACCTGATCTTGGAGCATCAGAAGCTCCGGAGGTAGATACAGATGAACCTATCGGCGTGTCAGGTGAGAATCTTCTTGAGAAATATGCTGAGATGGAAGCTGAGAATATGCTGAATAATCCAGAGGAATCACTCTTGGATGAAAATGCAGATGTAGATTTGATGGATCTCCTCTCTGGAGATGGAGATTTAGATGATATCAGCCAATTACTTAATGCTGACGAGGGACAGGAAGAACTTCCTGAAGCTCAGGAGGAATTTGAAGCTCAGGCAGATGCTGCCGCTGGAACTGACCCAAATGATTTAGCTGCAGGATTGAATTTTGATCCTTCTGAGGAGGGAGAGGAAGCTCCTGCTGAGAAGAAGGGCTTTGGTGCTATTATTGAGAAGATTAAATCAATATTTGCCAAGAAGGACCATGGCGAAGAAGGCGAAGAGATTGTAGATGTTGGCTCTGGAGAAGCTGAGGATATGAACCAGGAAAATATGGACATCCTCAAGACTCTCGAGGGAGAAGGCGCCGGTGAGGAAGAACCTCCTAAGAAAGAAAAGAAGAAAAAGGAAAAGAAGCCAAAGGAGCCTAAGCCGAAGAAAGAGAAGAAACCTAAGCCACCAAAGGAGAAGAAGCCTAAGAAGGAGAAGCAACCTGATAATTCTCCAAAGATTCCAATGAAATATATCATTGTATTCTTGCTTCTGGCAGTATCTATTGTGGTTTTGATAAATGTTGGGCAATCAGTTTTGAGTCACAGAAATTCCAAGGCTAATGCTGAATTGGCATTTGGAAAAGGTGATTATATAACAGCTTATGAATCATTAGCTGGCAAGAAGCTTACTAAGGATGAGGATATACAATTATTTGCTCAGTCCAGATTGCTTTCTGATTTACAGAAGCGCCAACATGATTATAATCTGATGGTCAGCTTAAATAAATATGATTTGGCATTGGATTCGCTGATTATTGGTGTTGTAAGATATACAGAAAATGTGGATCAGGCTGATCAATATCAGGTGCGTGAGCAGTATGATGCTATTGGAACGAATCTGATAGATACATTGAATGCACAATATGGATTGACACAGGAAGATGCAATATCTATGTCTCATATGAATAGAGAACAGTATTCTATTCGAATAAATGAGATTGTGGATGAGCTTGGTCTTGGAAGATAAATTCAAAACATTTGAATATTTATTTGGTTTTTTATAGAATCTGCGAATATTTTATTCGCAGATTCTGTTATATAATGAATAAAAATTCTACGAGAAGGGTGTAATGACATGATTGCAATTCTGGATTATGATGCGGGGAATATAAAGAGTGTAGAGAAAGCTTTTGGGGCCATTGGACAAGAAACTGTTGTTACGAGAGACTTCCGAGAAATCGAGAAGGCTGACAAGGTGGTTCTGCCTGGTGTTGGTTCTTTTGGAAGTGCTATGGATCAATTGCATAAATATGATTTGCATAAAGCCATCAAAGAGGTTGTGGATTCAGATAAACCATTTCTTGGAATATGTCTGGGACTGCAATTATTATTTGAAAGCAGTGACGAATCTCCTGAAGTTGATGGCCTTGGAATTTTAAGAGGCCAGGTGAAGAAAATTCCTGATACTTATGGCTTGAAGATTCCACATATTGGATGGAACTCTCTTGATTTATCAGGTGATGGCAGACTGTTTAAAGGATTGGAGCCTAATCCATATGTATATTTTGTTCACTCTTATTATCTTCAGGCCCATGATGCAGATATTGTAAAGGCTACATCTGAATATGGTGTGAAGATTCATGCATCTGTTGAATCAGGCAATGTCTTCGCTTGCCAATTCCATCCTGAGAAAAGCAGTGATACAGGGTTGAAGATATTACAAAATTTTGCGGAACTTAATTAATTGGATTTTTATTGAGGATTTGAAATGTTTACTAAGAGAATTATTCCATGTCTGGATGTAAAAGATGGCAGAGTTGTAAAGGGAGTGAACTTCGTTGATTTAAAAGACGCAGGTGATCCTGTTGAAATAGCCAAGGCATATGACAAAGCGGGGGCTGATGAGGTGGTGTTTCTTGATATTACAGCATCCAGCGATAGCAGAAACACAGTGGTTGATATGGTTAGACGAGTGGCTGCCAATGTATTTATCCCTTTTACTGTAGGTGGCGGAATTCGAACTGTTGATGACTTCAAGAACTTACTCCGTGAAGGAGCTGATAAGATTTCAATTAATTCATCAGCTATTGCTAATCCGGATTTGATTTCTGATGCTGCTGATAAATTTGGTAGTCAGTGCGTTGTTGTAGCAATTGATGCTAAGAAAAGAGCAGATAACAGTGGTTGGAATGTGTACAAAAACGGCGGTCGAGTTGATGTGGGCTTAGATGCTATTGAATGGGCTATTGAAGCTGAGAAGAGAGGGGCTGGAGAAATCCTTCTTACAAGTATGGATTGTGACGGCACCAAGGCTGGATATGATATTGAGCTTACCAGACTTATATCTGATGCGGTAAATATTCCGGTAATTGCTTCAGGTGGAGCTGGAACCAAAGAACATTTTTACGACGCATTGACAGCTGGCGGCGCTGATGCAGCTTTGGCGGCTTCATTATTTCACTATAAAGAACTTGAGATAAGAGATCTCAAGGAATATTTGAGAGATAGGGGAATATCAGTTAGATTATGATTGAACTACAGGAAATTGACAGCCAGTGGCAGGAGGCTTTGAAGGAAGAATTTCAGAAGGATTATTATCATGAACTTATGGCGAAGGTGTCTGAAGCATATGAGAATAACCAGGTATTTCCACCGGCAAATGAGGTTTTCAACGCTTTGAATTTGACACCCCTTTCTCAGGTGAAGGCGGTTATTATAGGACAGGATCCTTATCATGATGTGGGCCAGGCTCATGGCCTGTGTTTCTCGGTTAAACCGGGAGTGAAAGTTCCACCTTCTCTGGTAAATATTTATAAAGAATTACATGATGATTTAGGTTGCATCATACCTGAGGATGGATATCTGGTTAAATGGGCGACACAGGGAGTGCTTATGCTCAATACTGTATTGACGGTAAATGCTCATGTTGCCAATTCACATAAGGGATATGGCTGGGAGAAGTTTACAGATGCCATAATTAGCAAGGTAAATGAGGAGGACAGACCCATTGTTTTCTTGCTTTGGGGGGCGCCTGCTCAGAAGAAGAAGAAATTGTTGAATAATCCTAAGCATCTGATTTTGGAGGCTCCTCATCCAAGCCCTCTATCAGTATACAGAGGATTCTGGGGATGTAAACACTTCTCCAAAACCAACGATTTTCTGGTGAATAACGGAATTGAGCCAATAGACTGGCAATTGTAAATATTTTCAAAGCTATTGACTAATTCAAAATATCAATATATATTCTAATTAAGATAAGATAGGTTTATTCTATAGACACGGAGGTCTGTATTATTTTTCAAAGGAGTGATGGGTATGGGACTTACTATTTCAAGCTATAATGCCAATACTATAAGTTCCTTGTTCTCTAGTATGAACGGCAGGAATTCCAATACAGTAGGTTTTGATTATTCTATGTTATCAGAATACAATAGCATCAAAAGTGGTAATTACCATAAGCTTTTGAAGAATTACTATTCTGATAATACCAATGTGAAGGCCAAAGCCTTTAACGAGGACAAGAAGAAGACTGTAGATGATATGGCAAAGCAGAAGACTGAAAGCTCTAATCTGTATGAATCTGCTTCTAAGCTTTTGAACAGAGGCAAGGATTCTCTATTTAATGAAATTGAAATCAAGGACGAAGATGGCAAGGTAACCAAGGATTACGATAGAGATGCAATCTATAAGGCTGCCAAGGCTTTCGTTGACGATTACAATTCTACAGTGGATGTTGCCAAGAAATCTGATGTGACAGGTGTAGTAACAGCTACAGCTGGAATGACAGGATTAGCAGCAGCTAATTCTAAGAACTTAGCTTCAATAGGTATCACAATTGATAATGAGAATAAGTTATCAATTAATGAGGATACATTCAAGAAAGCTGATATGAACATGGTGAAGACTCTCTTTAATTCTCAGGGTAGCTTCGCTGGACAGATTGCATCCAAGGCATCTATGATCAACAGCTCTATAGTGGCTGCTTCTTCAATGGGTGGATATACTAATTCAGGAGCTCTGTCTACCGTGGGCTTAATGAATACATACAATGCATTTATTTAATGAAAAATATTAGAGACTCTCCTTTGGGAGAGTCTTTTTTAGTGCTTTTATACATAGCGCGAGAAAGTGATTTCATATATAATATTTTTTGTTGGGTTGAATAGCTCGGCAATGACAAATAAATAATGTATATTTTAGGAGGAAAATTATGGTAAAGTTATCATTGCAAAATGAACTTTCAGGAAATGCTTATCCGGGAAGAGGAATTGTAATTGGAAAAACTTTGGATGGTACCAAGGCTGTTACTGCTTATTTCATTATGGGAAGAAGTGAGAATAGTAGAAACCGCGTGTTTGTTGAAGATGGGGAAGGCATTAGAACACAGGCTTTTGACCCTTCAAAGCTAAGTGATCCAAGCCTGATTATCTATGCTCCAGTGAGAGTGCTTGGCAATAAGACTATTGTGACAAATGGTGATCAGACAGATACAATTTATGAGCTTATGGACAAGCAAATGACTTTTGAACAATCCCTTAGAACTCGTGAGTTTGAGCCGGATGGTCCAAATTATACTCCTAGAATTTCAGGAATTATGCATATAGAGGATGGCAAGTTCAATTATGCTATGTCAATTCTTAAGAGCAATAATGGAAATCCTGATGCATGCAACAGATATACATTTGCTTATGAGAATCCTGTTGCAGGCGAGGGACATTTCATTCACACATATATGCATGATGGTAATCCACTTCCAAGTTTTGAGGGAGAGCCAAAGCTGGTTGATGTGTCAAATGATATTGATGAGTACACAAATCTCATTTGGAATAGCTTAAACGAAGAGAACAAGGTATCTCTTTTTGTAAGATATATCAATATTGCTGATGGAACTTATGAGACAAGAATTGTAAATAAGAATCAGTAAGCTAAAAGGCGAAATAATAATATTAACTCAAAATTAAATAAATAGGGATGGATTAAAAATGAAAGAATTAGAATTAAAGTACGGATGTAACCCAAATCAGAAGCCTTCAAGAATTTATATGGAAGAAGGAGAACTTCCAATCAAGGTATTGTGTGGAAAACCTGGATATATAAATTTCCTTGATGCATTTAACGGATGGCAGTTAGTTAGAGAACTGAAGCGCGCTACAGGTCTTCCTGCAGCAACTTCATTTAAGCATGTATCTCCAGCTGGTGCTGCTGTAGGTTTACCACTTTCAGATGTGGAGAGAAAGATTTACTGGGTAGATGACATGGATGTTGAGTTCACACCAATTGCCAATGCTTATGCAAGAGCTCGTGGTGCAGATAGAATGTCATCATTTGGTGATTTTATATCTCTTTCAGATGTATGCGACAAGGCAACTGCTTTGCTGATTAAGAGAGAAGTATCTGATGGTGTTATTGCTCCTGGATATACAGATGAAGCTCTTGAGATTCTGAAACAGAAGAAGAATGGCAATTACAATGTAATTGAAATTGATCCAAACTATGAGCCAAAGCAGCTTGAGAGAAAAGAAGTATTTGGAATTACATTTGAACAGGGCAGAAATGAACTTGTTATTGATGATGAATTCTTCTCAAATATTGTTACTGATAACAAGGATTTGCCAGAACAGGCCAAGATTGATTTGGCTCTTGCAATGATAACTTTGAAATATACACAGTCTAATTCTGTATGCTATGCCAAGGATGGTCAGGCCATTGGTATTGGTGCTGGACAGCAGTCTAGAATTCATTGTACAAGACTTGCGGGAAGCAAGGCTGACAACTGGTGGTTGCGTCAGTCTCCACAGGTTTTGGGATTGCAGTTTGTTGATGGTATCCGCCGTGCTGATAGAGACAATGCAATTGATCTCTACATTGGCGAAGATTATATGGATGTATTGGCTGATGGCGCTTGGGAAAATATTTTCAAGGTAAAACCTGAAGTATTTACAAGAGAGGCTAAGAGAGCATGGCTTGATAAGAATACAGGTGTTGCACTTGGTTCTGATGCATTCTTCCCATTTGGTGACAATATTGAGCGTGCACACAAGAGTGGTGTAGAATATGTGGCTCAGCCAGGTGGCTCAATCAGAGATGATCATGTAATTGATACTTGCAATAAGTACAATATGGTTATGGCATTCACAGGAATTAGATTATTCCATCACTAGAAATAATAAAACTCTTTACCATTGATATGTACCCTCTTTGCTGGACAATGTAAAGTTCAGTAAGGAGGGTTATTTTTATACCATTATGAATTTCTGGCTGATTTCAGGAGGGACAGAATTGTTGCATTTTGAGGTCAGCAATATATTATATATTTCTGTTGCCTTGGTATCAGTTTCAAATTGCCTTTTGGCCCGAGCAACCATTTCATCATTTTCCCAGATAGGAATGTCATCATTTATGGCCTTCTCTATTTCTTTTACAGATGTGAAAAAAGGCACTGTGGAATATTCCTTCATCTGGGAGAACAAATCTGTGGCGCAACTGGCAATTCCCAACACTCTGATATATGGGAGAGATATATGCTGGTAGTCAACATCTGTATCTCTTATATCAAGGAGGATATGGGCGAGAATTCGAGATAGGCGAGAGTAGGTTATATCCTTGGATTTCAGTAAATCTATAAACTGTTCTGAGCATATATAATCATTTCTATACTTTAATATTTTGTTGGATATATCCTCGTTGCAATCTAGATATTTCTCAAAACTTTCTGCATTTAATAATTTGTAATGCAGAATTTCTGAAACTGCCACAGGTGATAAATAATTATTATCTCTACACAACTTCATATATGAGTTCTGCAATTTGGATGGTACACCTTCCATGGCATTATCATTATTTTCAATAATTGCATTTCTAATGGCAGAGGCGCTGGAATAATAGCTGTCAGCTTCCAGGGAGTGATATGCTTCACCCATGCGCTCCATTATTTCATAATGTATATCTAAATGATTCTTTTTCAAGGCTTTCACATATTCCAGTCCCAGAATATTATTTGGCTTGGACAGCAATTCCTCTGTCTGGTTGTCAGGGCCTGGTATGCATGCCTTTACTGCAGCCAATCGTGCGGATGGATAGCTCTGGCCTGCTGCAAGGGCGTCACGAATAGTGGCTTTATAAGCCTCAGGTTCATTTATTAGAATGTCGCTGATTTTCTCGAATAGATCTCTGTTGGCATTCTCGCTTGAGAATAGGATGGTATCAACGATTCCTGTTGATGCCAAAGCTGCAATTGCTGCAGTGGCAAAACCTTCTGCTGACGCGGTGGCATACATTACTGGAATTTCAATTACCATATCTACATAGTTGAGAGAGTGGGCGGTGCGTTGATATTTGGAAAATATTGCAACTTGACCTCTCTGGGTGAAATCCGGGCTCATGGCTGCGATTACATAATCGGCACCTAGAACTTCTCTTGCATATTGAATTTGTGCTTTGTGTCCGTTGTGAAATGGATTGTATTCACATACGATTCCTACTATATGACTCATTATATTATGCGTCTGAGAGACGCCTCCTTACATATTTTATATTTTAATCATCATTGATTTTCAATTCATTATATCATATTCGTAAATTGTGATTTATATGTGGCAGAAGTATTAAGAATATTTCACATATAAATTGTATCTCAATAAAATCTTGTTAGATTTATAAAATCATAATATAATGAAAATACTGCGTAACATATCGACATTTACATAATAAATGCCGTAGTAAATATATTTTATGAAAGAGGTATAAATATGAACGTATTAGTTATTAATTGCGGAAGTTCATCACTTAAGTATCAGCTTATTGATTCTGAGAGCGAGGCTGTACTTGCAAAAGGCTTATGTGAGAGAATTGGAATTGACGGACGACTTGTATATCAGAAGGCTGGTCTCGACAAGGAAATTACTGAGACAGATATGCCTACACATAAGCAGGCTATTCAGCTTGTAATTGATGCTCTTATCAATCCTACAACAGGAGCTATCAAGAGCCTTGAGGAAATCGATGCAGTAGGACATCGTGTAGTACATGGTGGTGAGAAGTTCGCTTCTTCAGTTGTACTTACTGACGAAGTATTGAAGGCTATCGAGGAGTGTAATGATCTTGCACCTCTTCACAACCCTGCAAACTTAATTGGTATCAATGCTTGTAAAGAGCTTATGCCAAATGTACCAATGGTTGGTGTATTTGATACAGCTTTCCATCAGACAATGCCAGAGAAGGCTTATCTCTATGGTCTTCCATATGAGTACTACGAGAAGTACAAGGTTAGAAGATATGGTTTCCACGGAACAAGCCACAGCTTTGTATCGAAGGAGACAGCAAACTTCCTTAACATGGATTTAAATAATTCTAAGATTATCGTAGCTCACCTTGGAAATGGTGCTTCTATTTCAGCTGTATTAAACGGTGAGTGTGTAGATACATCAATGGGTCTTACACCACTTGAAGGTCTTGTAATGGGAACTCGTTCAGGTGATCTTGATCCAGCAATCATTGAATTCATCGCTAACAAAGAGAATTTGTCAATCTCAGAGGTATTGAATGTACTCAACAAGAAGTCTGGTATGACTGGTCTTCAGAAGGGTGGCTCAAGCGACTTCAGAGATGTTCAGGATGAAATCAAGAAGGGCAACAAGTTAGCTGTATATGCTATGGATGTATTCTGCTACAGAGTTGCTAAGTACATCGGTTCTTATGTTGCTGCAATGAATGGTGTTGATGCTATTGCATTTACAGCTGGTATCGGTGAGAACGTAGCAATGGTTCGCCGTAAGGTATGTGAATACTTAGGATACTTAGGAATTTCAATTGATGAGGAGACAAACCTCAAGACATTTGGTGATGAAGTTGTTCTTTCTACACCAGATTCAAAGGTAAAGGTTGCTGTTGTTCCTACAAATGAAGAGTTAGCTATCGCAAGAGAGACAGTTGCATTAGTGTAAAGAAAAAGTGGTTGACAATATGATTTGTCATCATTATAATAGTTTAGGTGTGGATAGGAGTGCCTATGTATATTGAAATAAGAGATTTAATTACAATTGCCAATAAGCATTTAGAGATTCCATGTAATATGGAAAATCTCGTTTTCGAGTATATGGGAAATGAATATCCGATAACAGAAATTAAGCCATTCGATTTATGTCTGACAAATGATAGCAATAAGGAATTATTGATTTCAGGTGAAACATCACTTAAAATGATTCTTTCATGCGACAGATGCTTAGAGGATGTGCCAATGGATTTTGATATTTCTATTGATAGAAAGCTCAAGATTGAAGATGGTATTATCTTAGCAGATGAAGATGGAGATGATGATTTTGTAAATGAGAATCAGCTTGATGTTGACAGACTAATTTTTGACGAAATCTTGGTTAACTGGCCTGCCAAAGTCTTGTGTAAGGATGATTGCAAGGGCATATGCCTGGTATGTGGTCAGAACTTAAATATCCAAGACTGTGGATGTAATCGTCAGGTTATAGATCCAAGAATGGCGGCGTTCCAAGATGTATTTGATCAATTTAAGGAGGTGTAATCCGAATGTCAATTTGTCCAAAGAATAAGTCTTCTAAGGGTAGAAGAGATAAGAGAAGAGCAAACTGGAAGATGACAGCGCCTACATTAGTTAAGTGTAGCAAGTGTGGCGAGCTTATGGTTCCTCATAGAGTATGCAAGAACTGTGGAGCTTATAACAAGCGCGAGATTATCGCTCAGGATTAATTTGCAATTATTAGGCCTTCCCATTTCAGGTGGGAAGGCTTTTTTATTTATACATTTGGTTGATTTATACACTTTGATATAGTATATTTTTAATGGTGCTCTTTAAGAGCAAGGAGGATATATTATGAGTGATGTAACGGTTGTTGCATTAGATGCCATGGGCGGAGATAATGCTCCAGGAGCTATTGTGCAGGGAGCAGTTGATGCAGTAAATGCTAATAATAATGTGAAAGTTATGTTAGTAGGTATCGAGGATGTAGTTCGTCAGGAATTATCAAAGTATGATTATAATGAAGCTCAGATTGAAGTGGTAAATGCCACTGAGGTAATAGAAACAGCTGAGCCTCCAGTTATGGCTATTAGAAAGAAAAAGGATTCATCCATTGTAGTTGCGTTAGAACTGGTAAAAGCAGGCAAGGCAGATGCTTTCGTTTCTGCTGGAAGTACAGGTGCAGTCCTAGTGGGAGGCCAATTGCTTATTGGCAAGCTCAAAGGTGTGAAGAGAGCTCCTCTTGCGCCACTTCTTCCAACTGAGAAGGGAGTATCACTTCTTATTGACTGTGGTGCCAATGTGGATGCCAGACCAGATCATCTGGTTCAATTTGCTCAGATGGGTTCATTGTACATGAGAGATGTGGTTGGTGTAGAAAATCCTCGAGTTGCTATTGTAAATATTGGCGCTGAGGAGGAAAAGGGCAACGCTTTGGTAAAGGAGACCATGCCTCTTCTGAAGGAATGTGAAAATATTAATTTCATCGGAAGTATTGAATCCCGTGATATTCCTAGAGGTGATGCAGATGTAATTGTCTGTGAAGCTTTTGTAGGAAATGTAATCTTGAAATTATATGAAGGACTTGCATCAACTCTTATTGGTGTTATTAAGAAGGGATTGCTTAGTACATTAAAGAGCAAGATTGGTGCAGCTTTGGCTTTGCCAGCATTGAAGAAGACTTTGAAGTCCTTTGATGCATCAGAATATGGTGGAGCTCCACTTTTGGGATTAAATGGATTGGTTGTGAAGACACACGGTAGTTCTACTGCCAAGGAAATCAAAAATTCTATTTTGCAGTGTGTGTCGTTTAACGAGCAGGATATTACTTCAAAAATAAAGGAAAATATAGAGATAAATTAGAAATTCATTATAGGATTAAGAGGAGGACTTAAAATGGAATTCGAATTATTAAAAAGAGTTATTGCAGATGTATTAAATGTTGATGAGGCTGAAATCTCAATGGATACAACTTTTGTTGAAGATTTGGGAGCTGATTCATTGGATGTATTCCAGATTATCATGGGTGTTGAGTCAGAGCTTAATGTAGAATTCGATGTTGAGCAGGCTGAGAACATCAAGACAGTTGGTGATGCTGTTGAAATGATCAAAAAGACAGTTGCCTAATTGTTAATATTATTACTGATTATTATGTAGATAGGGCTCTTATTTAAGAGCTCTATATTTTACATTTTACAGAGAGGTATTTAAGTGAAGACAGTTAGAGAGTTTCAAAAAACTATAGGTTATGAGTTTAAAGACGAAAACTTATTGAAACAGGCACTCACACATAGCTCTTATGCTAACGAGAAACGTATGAAGCCACTTTCGGATAATGAGAGATTGGAGTTCCTCGGAGATGCAGTGCTTGAAATGGTATCCAGTGAGTTTTTGTATTTAAATTATCCTAATCTCCCTGAAGGAGATATGACTAAATTGCGCGCAAGCATGGTTTGCGAGCCTACACTTGCATTTTGTACACAGGATATTGACCTGGGAGATTATGTATTCCTTGGCAAAGGTGAGGACCAGACTGGCGGCAGACACCGTAAGTCTGTATTATCTGATGCCATGGAGGCGGTTATTGGCGCAATTTTTCTAGATGGCGGAATTGAACCTGCCAAGAAATTCATTCTTACATTTATCATGAATGATATAGAGCACAAGAGGATGTTCTTCGATAGTAAGACAATGCTTCAGGAGGTTGCTCAGGGCAAATACAAATCCAATACTGTATATGAGATTATTGGAGAGGAAGGCCCTGCTCATGCCAAGACATTTACTGTAAAAGTATCCATTGATGGACAGGAGCTTGGTGTAGGCAATGGAAATAGCAAGAAATCTGCTGAGCAGCAGGCGGCTTATAATGCACTTATGAAATTAAAGTCTGCAAAAGAATTGTAAGAGAATTGTAAGAGAATAAATAGATTAATTTGAGGTAGTTATGTATTTAAAAAGTATTGAAATGTACGGTTTCAAATCATTTGCTAATAAGATAGTATTTGATTTCCATAATGGTATTACAGGTATTGTAGGACCCAACGGTAGTGGTAAGAGTAATGTCTCTGATGCTGTTCGCTGGGTTCTCGGTGAGCAGAGTGCTAAGCAGCTTCGTGGTGCAAGTATGCAGGATGTTATTTTCGCCGGTACTGAAAATAGAAAACCCCTTAGTTATGCTTATGTTGCAATTACAATGGATAATTCTGACCATGTACTTCCTATTGATTACGAGGAAGTGACAATTGCCAGACGAGTATATCGCTCAGGTGAAAGTGAGTATCTGTTAAATGGTTCTCCTTGCCGCTTGAAGGATGTAAATGAGCTTTTCTACGATACTGGTATCGGTAAAGAGGGGTACTCTATCATTGGACAGGGTCAGATTGAGAAAATCCTCAGTGGTAAGCCAGAGGAACGCCGTGAGCTCTTTGATGAAGCTGTTGGTATTGTAAAGTTCAAGAGAAGAAAAGCTGCTACTATCAAGAAGCTTGAGGCTGAGAGAGAGAATCTGGTTCGTGTAAATGATATTTTGGGTGAGTTGGAGCGTCAGGTTGGACCTCTTGAGCGCCAGGCAGAAGTTGCAAAGCAGTATCTCAAGAAAAAGGAAGACTTGAAGACCTTGGAGGTTAACTCTTTCTTGTTAGAGATTGAGGATATGACATCTAAGCTGGATGATATTGAGAAGAATTTCAATATTTCACAGACACAGATGACAGAAAGTATTGCTGAGCAGGAAAATATTAAGAATGAGTATGCACTTTTAGAAGAGAAGCTTGCTGATATTGATGTTGAAATCCAGAATGTAAGAGATGAGCAGGGTAAGACTACTCTGGTAAAGGGAAATCTGGAAAATCAGATCAAGATGCTTGAACAGCAGATTGAATTTGCAGAGAATGCAGAGGAGAATCTGGCTGGAAGAAAGGGTGCTCTTGAACTTGAGAAGGAAGAGTACGAAGAACAGCAGGCAGAATATGAGAAGGAGCGTGAAGAGCTCCAGAAGACTCTTGATGAGGTTGAGAAGAGATTAGAGACAGTCCGTAAATTCTACAGCGATTTGCAGGCTGAAATCAAGAAATATAATGATGGTATCGAAGAGAATAATAATACTATTATGAAGCTCCTCAATACCAAGGCTGAGTTGTCTGCTAAGCAGCAGAAATTTGACACTATGTTGGAGCAGACCAACATTCGCAAGGCTCAGCTGAATCAGAGAATTCTCCAGAGAAAGACCGAAGAGGAAGACTTGGATAGTAATCTGGTTATCTGTCAGAAGGAATATGATGAGACACAGGCTAAGTATGCCGAGCTTAAGGACAAAGAGCAGGACTTCATGCACAAGTCTGTAGATTGGAAGAACAAGGCTAGAGATGCAAGAACTGATTTAGAAAAGGCCAAGGATGCTTATCAGAAGCAGAATTCCAAGTTAGAAGCTTTGAAAAATATTGCTGAGAGATATGACGGATATGGTAACAGTATTCGCAGAGTCATGGAGCAGAAGGACAACAACAAGGGGATTCTGGGTGTTGTATCTGATTTGATTCATGTAGATGCCAAGTATGAAGTGGCTATTGAGACTGCTTTGGGTGGAAATATCCAGAATATTGTCACAGAGGATGAGAATACTGCCAAGAAGATGATTGCTTATTTGAAGGAGCATCGCTATGGTAGAGCAACATTTCTCCCACTTACATCTGTAAGTCCAAAGGGATTTAACAAGGATAAGTCTATCTTGAAGGACAAGAGTGTACTTGGACTTGCCAATGAACTGGTATCAACAGACAGTAAGTATTTAGATGTAATTAGTTATCTCCTTGGCAGAGTTGTGGTTGTTGATAATATTGACAATGCAATTGCAATTGCCAAGAAGAATCACTATTCAATTCATATGGTTACTCTTGAGGGAGAATATTTAAGCCCAGGTGGATCAATGACTGGTGGTGCCTTCAAGAACACCAGCAATTTGCTTGGTAGAAATCGTGAGATTGATGATATTGAGAAACACTTAGAGCAACTTCAGCAGGATATTAAATCTGCCAAGGAGCGTATATCTGAGATTGAGACAGCTCAGGCTCTTCTTGAGGAGGACAGAGCTGCCAATAGAGAGGCTATGGATGAAACTGCTATTGCAGTGAACACAGCCAAGATGAACTTGAACATAGTTCAGGAGCAGAAGGATGCTTCCCTTGAAGCCTTCGATTCCTTGAAGCTTGAGGGCGAGGAAATGGAACGCCAGATTCGTGACATTAACGCCGGCAAGAAGGAAGCTGCCTTGTCTATTACAGAGGCAGAGGATAAGGAAGAAGAGCTGAAGGCTCAGATTAGAGAGTATCAGGCTGCTTTGGATGAGAAGACATATATGGAGTCTTCTGCAGTGAGAAATGTGTCTGAAGCTCAGATTGAGGAAGCCAATGCTAAGCAGAAGGTATCCTTTGTTGAGGAGAACTGCAATCGTATTGCCAATGAAATCAAGAAGAAGGAAGAGGATATTGCTGCTCTTATTGAAGAGGCCAAGAATGGCAAAGTTGATGCTGAGAAGAAGCGTCATGATATAGAAGAAATCAAGAAGACTATTATTGCCAGTGATGATAATTACGCTGAGTTGGAGCAGAAGCTTCAGGATACTATCGCCAAGAAAGAGGCAATGAATCAGGAATACAAGGGATTCTTTGAGAAGCGTGAAGAAGTGGCTGACAAGATAGCAGCTCTTGATAAGGAAATATTCCGTTTAAATTCTCAGAGAGAGAAGCTAAATGATGCAATAGAGCATCAGAACAGCTACATGTGGGAAGAGTATGAGCTTACTCAGATTGGTGCCGAAAAGCTTCGTAATGAAGAATTTGATGATTTGCAGGAGATGAGAAAGTCTATCTCTAGCATCAAGGATGAGATTCGTCGTATGGGAAATGTAAATGTTAATGCCATTGACGAATACAAGGAAATATCTACAAGATATGAATTCCTCAAGACTCAGCATGATGATTTAATTGAGGCTGAACAGACTCTTATGGGAATCATCGATGATTTGGATGATGGAATGAGAAAACAGTTCACCCAGGGATTTGCTGATATTCAGAGAGAATTTGACAAGGCCTTCAAGGAGCTCTTCGGTGGTGGTAAGGGTACACTTGAGCTTGTGGAAGGTGAAGATATTCTTGAGACAGGAATCAAGATTGTGGCTCAACCACCTGGAAAGAAATTGCAGAATATGATGCAGTTATCCGGTGGAGAGAAATCTCTGACAGCAATTGCATTGTTATTTGCTATTCAGAACCTGAAACCATCTCCATTCTGTCTGTTGGACGAGATTGAGGCTGCTTTGGATGATAGCAATGTAGATAGATTTGCCAAGTATTTACATAAGCTTACTAATAATACACAGTTTATTGTAATTACTCACCGTCGTGGTACTATGAATGCGGCTGACAGATTGTATGGTATTACAATGCAGGAGAAGGGTATCTCGACTCTTGTATCTGTAAACTTAATTGAAGAAGATTTGGATGCATAAGAGGAGTGTGTTATGGCTGAAGGTGGTTTTTTTCAGAAGTTAATAGACGGACTTACCAAAACCAGAGATAATTTCGTCAAAAATATGGATTATGTATTTCGCGGTTTTACCAATATCGATGAGGAATTCTACGAGGAATTGGAAGAGATTCTCATAATGGGTGATATTGGTGTGAGAACCACAGAAACCATATTGGATGATTTGCGTGAAAAGGTGAAGAAGAATCATATCAAGGAGCCTACTGATTGTAAGCAGTTGCTCATTGATAGTATCAAAGAGCAGATGGATATAGGTGAAGCTCCTTATAAGTTTGAGGAACAGACTTCCGTGGTTTTAGTGGTAGGCGTAAATGGTGTTGGCAAGACAACAACTATTGGTAAGCTTGCTGCTAAGCTTCGCAGTCAGGGGCGCAAGGTTGTTATTGCAGGTGCTGATACTTTCAGAGCAGCTGCTGGTGACCAGTTGAAGGAGTGGGCTAACCGATCTTCAGTTGATATGATTGGTGGTCAGGAAGGCAGTGATCCTGCAGCTGTTGTATATGATGCAATTGCTGCTGCCAAAGCTCGAAAGGCAGATGTTCTTCTCATTGATACAGCAGGTAGATTGCATAATAAATCTAACCTTATGGCTGAGCTTGAGAAGATTAATAGAATAGTAAACAAGGAATTCCCTGAAGCATACAGGGAGACACTTATTGTATTGGATGGAACTACAGGCCAGAATGCTTTGGCACAGGCCAAGGAGTTCGCTGAAGTTACAGATTTAAGTGGCATTGTACTCACCAAACTTGATGGAACCGCCAAGGGGGGAATAGCAATTGCTATTCAGTCAGAGCTTGGTATTCCTGTAAAATATATTGGCGTAGGCGAAAAGGTGGAGGATTTGGAGAAATTCGATCCTGACCAGTTTGTAAATGCCTTGTTTTATGTTGATTCCAGTGTGAATAATGATTAAGTTTTAAGCTTTTTTGTTATATAATTTGAAGTATTGAAGTATAAAAATCAAAGGGAAAGGAAAGTGTTGGACTATGTTAACATTGGACAAGTTTGAGGAAGCTAGTAAGATTGTTAAAGAAGTCACCACAGATACTAAGCTTATCTATAGTGATTTCCTCAGTGAGAAAACCGGCAATCAGGTATATTTAAAACCTGAGAATATGCAGTTTACCGGTGCTTACAAGGTGAGAGGCGCTTATTACAAGATCTCCACATTATCTCAGGAGGACAGAGAGAAGGGATTGATTACAGCATCTGCTGGCAATCATGCTCAGGGCGTAGCTTATGCAGCTAAGAAGTTCGGAGCCAAGGCAACAATAGTAATGCCTACTACAACCCCTCTTATTAAAGTAAATAGAACCAAGAGCTATGGAGCTGAGGTTGTATTGTATGGAGATGTGTATGATGAAGCCTGTGCCAGGGCATATGAATTGGCAGAGGAACATGGATATACATTTATCCATCCATTTGATGATCCTGTAGTTGCTACAGGTCAGGGCACAATTGCCATGGAGATTTTCAAAGAGTTACCACTTGTTGAATATATCCTTGTACCAATAGGTGGTGGCGGTTTGGCAACAGGAGTATCAACTCTTGCCAAATTATTAAATCCTAAGATCAAGGTGATTGGTGTGGAGCCAGCTGGAGCTAATTGTATGCAGGCTTCAATCAAAGCAGGTAAGGTTACAACATTGCCAACTGTTAATACAATTGCAGATGGTACTGCAGTAAAGACTCCTGGAGAGAATATTTTCCCATATATTCAGGAAAATATTGATGAGATTATCACAGTTGAGGATGATGAACTTATTGGAGCATTCCTTGATATGGTTGAGAACCACAAGATGGTTGTGGAAAATTCAGGATTGCTTACAGTTGCAGCCTTGAATAAATTGGATGTGAAGGACAAGAAGATTGTATCAATTCTCAGTGGAGGCAACATGGATGTGATTACCATGTCTTCAGTGGTACAGCAAGGTCTTATTCAGCGTGATAGAATATTTACCGTGTCTGTCTTATTGCCAGACAAGCCAGGTATGCTTGCCAAGGTTGCTGAGACAATTGCTGCTGAGCAGGGAAATGTTATTAAGCTTGAGCATAATCAGTTCGTATCTACCAACAGAAATGCGGCAGTTGAGCTTAGAATTACTCTTGAGGCTTTCGGTACTGATCACAAGGAGCAGATTCTTGAAGCCTTGGAGAAGAGTGGATACAAACCTAGAGTGGTTAGAACTTCACTGTAAGATTGTTTCCTTTAAATTACAGATAGTATTTGTGAAAATATTTGAAAAATAATAAATCAGAGGTGTCAAGAAAAAATACTTGACACCTCTTTTTATATATTGTATATTGTACTAGGTGATTTTATGGAGAACAAGATTTCACAAGGAAATTTATATGACTTCTACGGCGAGATGTTAAATGAACATCAACGGGAAGTATATGAAGATTTTGTATTAAATGATTTGTCATTAGGAGAGATTGCTGCTGACAGAGGTATTTCAAGACAGGCGGTTCATGATTCTGTAAAAAGATCAACCAAACAGTTAGAGGAATACGAAGCTAAGCTTCATTTGATAGAGAAATTTGTCAATATTCGTGACAAGGTTAAGCGTATTAACACATTATGCGAATCTGATGAAGCCAATGAGTGGATTGAAGCAAAGCAAGAGATTGAGACTATTGCCAATGACATTTTAGAGGAATTATAATATGGCATTTGATAGCTTATCTGACAAATTACAAAATGTATTCAAGAATCTCCGTGGTAAGGGTAAACTTACTGAGGATGATGTTAGAGCAGCACTGAAGGAAGTTAAGATGGCTTTGCTTGAAGCTGATGTTAACTTCAAGGTTGTTAAGCAGTTTACCAACAAGGTGACAGAGAGAGCCATTGGTAGCGATGTTATGAATGGCTTGAATCCAGGCCAGATGGTAATCAAGATTGTAAATGAAGAACTTGTTGAATTAATGGGTTCTGAGACAACTGAGATTGCTTACAGACCAGGTCAGCAGATAACCATTATTATGATGGCTGGTTTACAGGGTGCTGGTAAAACAACTACTACAGCAAAGCTGGCAGGACAGATGAAAAAGAAGGGTAAAACACCTCTTTTGGTTGCCTGCGATATATATAGACCAGCTGCTATTGAGCAGTTGCAGATAAATGGTGAGAAGCAGGGCGTGGAAGTATTTTCCATGGGTACCAATCATAAGCCTGCTGATATTGCCAAGGCCGCTGTGGAGCATGCCAAGAAGAACAACTTAAATGTTGTAATCCTTGATACAGCAGGTCGTCTTCATGTAGATGAGGATATGATGAATGAGCTGGTAGCAGTAAAGGATGCTGTTGATGTGGCTCAGACAATTCTGGTTGTGGATGCAATGACTGGTCAGGATGCAGTAAATGTAGCATCTACCTTCAATGAGAAAATCGGAATTGATGGCGTAATACTTACTAAGTTAGATGGCGACACCCGTGGTGGTGCTGCATTATCTATAAAGGCCGTAACAGGCAAGCCTATATTGTATTGTGGTATGGGCGAGAAATTATCAGATTTGGAGCAGTTCTATCCAGATAGAATGGCTTCGAGAATTCTGGGAATGGGTGATGTCCTTACTCTTATTGAGAAAGCACAGGATTCAATTGATGAGGACAAGGCCAAGGACTTGGCCCGCAAGGTTAAGAAAGCAGAGTTTGATTACAATGATTATCTTGAATCAATGAATCAGATGAAGAAGATGGGTGGCTTGAGTAGTATTTTGGGCGCCATGCCTGGAATGGTACCGGGAATGAACTCTAAGCAGTTATCTCAGTTAGAAGGAGCTGTAGATGAGAAGAAATTAGCTCATACAGAAGCTATAATTCTGTCAATGACTCCAGAGGAGAGAGCTAACCCGAAGATAATGAATCCAAGTCGAAAGAAAAGACTGGCCAGAGGAGCTGGCGTTGACATTGCAGAGGTTAATCGATTCATCAAGCAGTTTGAGCAGTCAAGAAAGATGATGAAGAAGATGCCTGGTATGTTTGGTGGCAAAAGAGGAAGAAATAAATTTCCCTTTTAACATATAATAAATTAATTGATTTTCATTTTTAGGAGGAAAACAAAAATGGCAGTAAAGATTAGATTAAAGAGAATGGGACAGAAGAAGCGTCCAATCTACAGAATCGTTGTAGCTGATTCTAGATCACCAAGAGATGGTAGAAACATCGAAGAAATCGGAACATACGATCCAAACCCAGAAACAGCACAGGTTTCTATCAACGAAGAACTTGCAAAGAAGTGGTTAGCAAATGGTGCTAAGCCAACTGAGACAGTTGCAAGACTTATGAAGCAGGCTGGAATCGAGAAGTAATTAATCACTAACAATTGAGAAACGAGGTAGAAGTGATGAAAGAATTAGTAGAAGTAATTGCAAAATCACTAGTAGATTCACCTGACGAAGTTGTTGTTACCGAGAAAGAAGATGGCAAGACAATTGTTATCGAACTACACGTTGCTGCATCAGACATGGGCAAGGTTATCGGCAAGCAAGGACGTATTGCTAAGGCAATCCGTTCAGTGGTTAAGGCTGCAGCCTCTAAGGGAGATAAAAAGGTTATCGTAGATATTATATAATCTTTGGGAGTTTGAGAGCAGGACCAATAATTCTGCTCTCACTTTATTTTATTGTATTTTACATGGAGATATTATGATTGATTATTTGCAGGTAGGAGCTATCACCAGCCCTCATGGAGTTCATGGCGAGGCCAAGGTATATCCAATGACGGATGATGTGAAGCGTTTTAAGAAACTGAAGGAAGTGTATCTTGGAGAAGGGGATAACAAGAGACTTCTTCATATTACTTCAGTTAAATTTTTCAAGAACATGGTCATTTTGAAATTTGATGAGTTTACAACACCGGAGGAGATTGATAAGATCCGTAAGGTTGGCTTGTATGTCACAAGAGATCAGGCTGTTAAACTTCAGAAGGATGAATATTTCATTGCTGATTTAATTGGCTTGGAAGTATATAGTGATGAGGATGAGCTCATTGGAAAATTGACAGATGTTATGCAAACAGGTGCAAATGATGTATATGTGGTACAGACACAGTCTGGAAATGAGGTTCTGATTCCTGCAATCAAGGATTGCATTTTACAGGTTTCTATAGAAGAAAGCCGCATGGTTGTACATTTGCTCCCAGGTTTAATTGACGAGGAATAATATGATACATTTTTATATATTAACTTTGTTTCCGGAAATGGTTATGTCAGGTCTTAATACAAGTATTATTGGCCGCGCCATGGAAAATGGCTTTCTGGAAATTGAGGCTATAAATATTAGAGATTATACTCTCGATAAGCACAAGAAGGTGGATGATTATCCTTATGGCGGTGGCGCAGGCATGGTTATGCAGGCACAGCCGGTATATGATGCCTGGAAGTCTGTTATTGACAGAATTGGTGGCACAGAAAATGTCCGCACAATTTTTATGACTCCTATAGGCAAAACCTTTAAGCAGGATTATGCCAAGGAGCTGGCTAAGGAAGAACATATTATTATGCTTTGTGGCCATTATGAGGGCATTGATGAGAGAGTTATAGAGGAGATAGTGACGGACTATATGTCTCTGGGAGATTTCGTCCTGACAGGAGGAGAACTTCCGGCTATGGTTATGGTTGATGCCATTTCTCGAATGGTTCCTGGAGTCTTGACCAATGTTGATTCCAAATCTACAGAGAGCTTTGAAAATAATCTGTTGGAATATCCTCAATATACCAGACCGGTAGAATGGAATGGTAAGAAGGTTCCGGATATATTGCTATCAGGCAATCATAAGCTGGTGGATGAATGGAGATATGAGCAATCTCTGGACAGAACCCGTAAATATAGACCAGATTTATTGGAAAATGAAAATATTGTAGAATAAATTCTGTAAAAGTATTGACTTTTCAGGTGTTTCTATGTTATTTTATACAAGTTGTGAAAAGAGAAGGTCCTCTGTTACTGAATTGTATTAAGAACTTCAAGATAAATTTAAATTTAGGAGGTCACAAAAATGAACGCAAATGAAATTATTAAGAACATTGAAGCTGAGCAGAAGAAGGCTGAAATCACAGAGTTCCACGTAGGTGATACAGTTAGAGTTCACGCTATGATCAAGGAAGGAAACCGCGAGAGAATCCAGGTATTCGAGGGAACAGTTCTCAAGAGACAGGGTGGAAGCAATCGCGAGACATTCACAGTTAGAAAGTTCTCTAACGGAGTAGGTGTTGAGAAGACATGGCCACTTCATAGCCCACTTATCGAGAAGATTGAAGTTGTACGTCGTGGTAAGGTACGTCGTGCTAAGCTTAACTACTTAAGAGATCGTGTAGGTAAGAAGGCAAAGGTTAAGGAATTAGTTAAATAATTCAAGCCGATTATAGTTGATTTGCAAGAAAGGGACAGCTGTTTGGTTGTTCCTTTTTTATTTGCGAATTGGGTATAGATATTGTATATTATATTAGTATAATTTTGCTATGTGGTAGATACTATGAATATAAGAGAATTAAGAAAAATTCAACAAAATATCAAGAAGAAATTGTGGTTCAAATCTGGCTTAAATTTCAGAAGAAAGCGTCGTAGATTTGATGGAGATGTATTCAAATATTATTCCATTTTCGTACTTCAAATTGTGGCGGTAATTGTACTTGCCTGGTTCATTACAGAATCATTGGGCTATAGAGTGCCAAATCAGGGAGAATCAATGATTACAACCATTCCTGATGAGTCAACTGTATGGGTTAATCGTTTTAAGTACAAGATCTCAGATCCTGAGGTTGGAGATGTAATAGCTTTTCTCCCAAATGGAAGTACTTCAGCCAGCTATAGTATCAAGAGAATTGTGGCTGCATCTGGAGATACTGTTTTGATTGAAAATGGTAAATTATATATCAATGGTGAAAAGACTAATCTGTTCATCAATGATACAAGCATTCCGGAGGCTGGCAGAGCTACCTCAGAAATCACTCTCAAGGACGGAGAATATTTTGTTCTGGGAGATAATCCAGAAAATAGTGAAGACAGTAGATATGAATCCGTTGGAAATGTGCAGGATAATCAGATATTAGGTAAGGTTTGGTTCATCTGTTCTTTCAAGGGATTTGGATTTGTACATTAGGAGATATAATATGGAATTTCAATGGTACCCTGGTCATATGACCAAGGCAAAGAGACAGATGCAGGAGGATATTAAGCTTATAGACCTGGTGGTGGAAATTGTGGACGCCAGAGTTCCTATGAGTAGTAGAAATCCTGATATTGATGAGCTTGGTAGAAACAAAGCCAGACTTATATTGCTTAACAAATGTGATTTAGCTGACGCAGCAGCCACAGACAGATGGAAGGTTTACTTTGAATCAAAGGGCTATCATGTGGTTGCTATTGATGCCAGAAATAACAAGGGCATGAAGGCTATTAATAATGTAATAAATGAAGCCTGTGCTGAGAAGATTGCCAGAGACAGAGCCAGAGGAATCAAGAATCGCCCTGTCCGTGCAATGGTTGTAGGTATTCCAAATGTAGGTAAATCCACATTTATCAATTCATTTGCAGGACGAGCAAGTGCCAAGACAGGCAATAAGCCTGGTGTAACCAAGGGTAAGCAATGGATTAAGTTGAATAAGGGTGTTGAGCTTTTGGATACACCTGGAATCTTATGGCCTAAGTTCGAAGATCAGACTGTAGGACTTAGACTTGCATTTATCGGCTCTATCAAGGATGACTTGATTCAGCAGCAGGAATTGGCCATGGAGCTTCTGAAATATATTGTAAAGCTTTATCCAAATGCAATTGCTGACAGATATGGTATTGATGAGTCCCTTGAGGCTCATGAGATGCTACAGGCCATTGCTCAGAATAGAAATTGCATTGCCAAGGGTGGAGACTTGGATTATGACAAGGCTGCTTTATTGATAATTGATGATTATAGAAATGGAGTTATAGGCCGTATGGATTTAGAATTCCCTGAGGACTATAAATAAGAAGATATGCTTGAACAAAATACTAATAACGAAGAGAAAAAGTTTGATAAAAATAAATTTCTGAAGGATTTTCTTGGAATGGTGCTCTATGTGGCCGCTGTTTTGCTTTTCTGTTTTATTATTATTACTTATGTGGGACAGAGAACACAGGTGAGTGGTTCTTCTATGGAGTCGACACTCAGCAATGGAGATAATCTTATTATTGACAAGATCTCTTATAAGTTCCATGATCCAGAGCGTTTTGACATTATTGTATTCCCATTTTATGAGTATGGTGACAAGAATGCAGAGAGCAATACGGGAGCAGAAGATACATTTTACATCAAGAGAATCATAGGTCTGCCAGGTGAGACTGTATGGATTAATGAGATGGGTGATATCTATATTAATGGAGTATGTCTCAAGGAAAACTATGGTTTGGAAAATATTAATTACGCCGGCGTGGCATCTAATCCAATAATTCTAGGACCTGATGAATATTTCGTTATGGGTGACAATAGAAACAACAGTACTGATTCCAGATTTGCAGTTGTGGGGAATATTAAGAGAGAGGATATTGTAGGTAAGGCGTGGATGCGCATATATCCTTTTGATAAGTTTGGAATTATAAAACATCAGTAGGTGGATTTGGAGCAGTTTATAACATGGAAAATGCGAAGAAAATCGGTGATATAAAATTAGAGTACGAGGCGGCTGATATTAATATGCTGCCTTCTTTCATAGAGGAGTATTCTTCAGATGACAGAGCAGGTGTCCAGAAGCTGGTTACATCTGCTGAGAAGAAGCTGGAGAAATACAACAAGGAATTGGATAGAATCGAAGGTCTCAAGAAATATGAACACTTGTATTGGGACGAATATGATTACATATGCGGAATTGATGAGGTGGGCAGAGGCCCTCTTGCAGGTCCTGTGTGCGCTGGAGCAGTTATTCTGCCAAAGGATTGTGATATTTTATATATTAATGATTCCAAGAAGCTGTCTGAGTCTATGAGAGAGAAATTGTATGAAGAGATTTATGACAAGGCAGTGGCTGTGGGTATAGGTTTGGTATATCCTGAAACAATTGACGAGATCAACATTTTACAGGCTACATATGAAGCTATGAGACAGGCTATTAGTCAGCTGGATGTGGCGCCGGAATTACTGCTTAATGATGCAGTTACAATTCCAGGTGTGGATGTAAAGCAGGTGCCAATTATCAAGGGTGATGCCAAGAGTATCTCCATTGGAGCAGCCAGTATTGTGGCCAAGGTTACCAGAGATAGATTGATGGTTGAGTATGATAAGCTTATGCCGGAATACGGATTTGCCAAGAACAAGGGTTATGGAACAGCGGATCATATAGAAGCCTTGAAGAAATATGGTCCAACTCATATTCATAGAAAATCATTTATCCAGAATTTTATTTAGTCTGTAAGCTGATTTGAGGAGGCTAAATATATAATCTGTTTTATCCGAAATGATTATATATGCTATATGTAGGGAGTAATTATGCAGATATCGGATTTATTGGGACAATATGGAAATAATATAGCTGCAGGTAGTCAGGTATCCACCAAGGTAAAAGGCGTGGAACAACTGGTTGAGACAGTGAAACAGCTGAAGACCGGCAGCGTGTTTGAGGGCACTGTCAATTTCATCAAGGGTAATCAGGTTATCCTGGGATTGAGCAGTGGTCAAAATATTACTGCGCGCCTGGATAAAGGTGTAACTTTGGAAAAAGGTCAGTCAGTATTCTTTCAGGTAAAGAGTAATGATGGTGAATCTATTCAGATTAAGCCCATGTCTCAAAATGGAGTTTTCTCAAATCCTACACTTACATCTGCTCTGGATGCGGCAAGTCTCCCGGTAAATGAGAGAAATATCAATATGGTAAATGCTATGATGAAGCAGCAGATGCCTATTGATGCCAAGAGCCTACAGGATATGTCCAGAACAATAGCATCCACAGGAGCCTCTGATCCGGCTTCAGCTGTTGAGATGACTAAATTAAATATTCCATTAACTGCAGATAATGTGGCAATGTATGAGAATTATAAAGCTGATGAAGGTTTTGTAGTAAAGCAGATTAATCAATTGCTGGATACAATTCCAGAGATGATTGTTGATGATAATCTGTCAGTTGACCAGGGAACTGAGCTTCAGAATAAGCTGGTAACATTTTTCACATCCCAGGAAGGTGCTGATGCTTCTAATATACAAAATTCTACGGGGTCAACTCAGTCTGCAACTGGTATGGCAGGTGAAAATGCTGCGGCAAATGTACAGAACTTAAATGGAAATCAAACTCTTGCAAACGAAAGCGCTGTAAGTAGTCAAAATATGGCATCAGAGGTTGTATCCAAGGAAAATGCTTCCCAAGGCTCTGGTATGGTAGAGATTCAGGTTAATGAAAATACACCTGAGGAGGGGATTCCAAATGGTACACTTGCATCAACCTTGCCTAGAAATGAGCTTGAAGGACTGGGAGCATCATTGTCTAAGCTTCCGGACTTCGCAGTTAATCATATGAAATATTTTGATTCAAATATGAATCTGAAGTCGGATGTGAACAACGTTGATTTGCTCAAAGATCTGGCAAATTATATGTCTCAAAATAGCGGTAGTATATCCAAGGAGCAGCTTACTGAGCTAATTGGCTCCAAGGCATATAAGAGAATCCTAAAGGATGTAGCTACTGAGAAAATGACTCTCAAGCCAGAGGAATTGACCAAGGAACATGCTGTAAAAGACTTATATCAGAGAATGGAACAGCAGATGTTTCGATTGAAGGAAATTGCAGATGCATATCCCAAGGTTTCTGAGGCTGTGGCCAAGGCTGCCAACAATGTATCATCCAATATTGATTTCATGAATGCCATAAATCAGATGTATACCTATGTACAGCTACCTCTGAAAATGAGTGGCCAGAATGTAAATGGTGAGCTGTATGTATATAGCAATAAATCTGGTGAGAAGAGTGAAAATGATGAACTTACAGCTTTTCTACATTTCGACATGGACAATCTGGGACCTGTAGATATCTCGGTGAAGCTAAAGGAGAGAAATGTAACTACCAACTGGTATTTAGAGGATGTTAAGTCCTTAGAACTTATTGAAAATAATATTGATTTGCTCACCAAGAGATTACAGGACAAAGGATATAATTGCCAGTTCGGATTTGAGAACGAGGGTAAGAATCAGAATTTTGTTGATGAATTATTGCAGGCGGACAAGGGAGGCGACGGTCAGTTGCATAGATATTCCTTTGATGTGAGGGCGTAGATATGGCAGATACAAAATGGAAGCCAAACAGTTTTGGCGACGAGGAGAAAGTTGATAAAGATCTGACTGCTGTGGCCTTGGAATATGATCCCAATGATGTGGCTCCGAAAATCGTAGCTACAGGTAAGGGATACACAGCTCAAAAGATTCTAGAGACTGCCAAGGAAAATGATGTTCCAACTTACAAGGATAGCAAGTTGGCAGACACTCTGTCCAAGTTGGATATTGGAGAGGCTATACCACCTGAGTTATATGAGGTTGTTGCAGAGATTTTGCTCTTTGTAGATGGAATGGAAAAGGTTAAGGCGAAGCTTGATGGAGCTGCCAAGTAAGATAATATTTGACAGATTATAAATGGGGAATTGGGTATTGAATAACAGAAGTGTGGGAGCCGCAATGGAAGACAAGGCGGCTGCTTATTTAATGAGTCAGGGATATAGAATTCTTGATAGAAATTTTCGTTGTAAAATAGGCGAGATAGACATAATCGGTGAGGAAGATAACAACCTGTGCTTTGTGGAGGTGAAATATCGCAAGGATAGATATTTCCAGGGGAGCGCAGAAGCTGCTGTTAATATTCATAAGCAGTGTAAGATATGCAAAACTTCTGATTACTACAGAATGGTTAAGCACATTTCACCGGACAGAAATATCCGCTTTGATGTTGTTGCAATATATGGTGAGGATGTATACCTATATCGAAATGCATTTCCCTATATTGCTATGTAGGAGGATTAAATGAGTCAGGCGAATCAGATTGCTTTTGTGAGAAAAGGAAGCGTGGCGGCTGAAAATGGAATTGAACCACTTGATATTATTGAATCAATCAATAATGTGAAGCTGGAGGATATATTTGACTATTACTATTATGAAGATGAACCGGAATTCGATATGGTTATTCTCAAACCTAATGGAGACAGATATAATCTCCATATTGTAAAAGGTGAGGGTGAAGACTTAGGTATTTCTTTTGAAAATGGTCTTATGGATGAATACAGATCCTGCCATAACAAGTGCATCTTCTGTTTTATTGATCAGATGCCTCCGAATATGCGAGAGACTCTATATTTCAAGGATGATGATACCAGACTGTCTTTCCTTCAGGGTAATTATGTGACTCTTACCAATATGAAGGAGGAGGACTTAGACAGAATCATTAAATATCATTTAGCTCCAATTAACATATCTGTGCAGGCTACTAATCCGGAACTTCGTAAGCGTATGTTACATAACAGATTTGCCGGAGATATTATGGACAAAATCAAGAAGCTGGCAGATGCTGGTATTGAGATGAATGCTCAGATTGTATTGTGCAAGGGTGTAAATGATGGTGAAGAGTTGGAGCGATCCATCAGAGAATTATATGAGTACTATCCTCAGATGCAGTCCATGTCTGTGGTACCTGTTGGACTCAGCAAATACAGAGATGGCCTATATCCTCTAGAGCCTTTTGAAAGAGATGATGCCAGAGAGGTTCTGGATATAATTCACAGATGGCAGGACAAGGCTTATGAGGAGACAGGTATGCATTTTGTTCAGGCTTCTGATGAGTGGTATCTCACAGCTGAATTGCCTTTACCAGAAGCGGACAGATATGATGGTTATATTCAGCTTGAAAATGGAGTTGGAATGATTAGACTTCTTATGGATGAATTTAGAGATGCTCTTGGGCGTGCCAAGAGGAAACCATTTATGAAGAAACGAACAATTTCTCTTGCTACAGGAAAGTTGGCAGCTCCATTTATTGAGGAATTAAGTCAGGAACTAATGAGAAAGTTTCCAAAGGTTGATATTAGAGTATATACCATTGTAAATAATTTCTTTGGTGAGAGAATTACAGTATCAGGGCTTATAACCGGTCAGGATTTAATTGCTCAATTAAAGGATGTGGAACTTGGTGAGAAGCTTCTGATCCCTCAGAATATGGTAAGACAGGAAGAGAGAGATTTTCTGGATGATATTACTGTGGCTGAAGCCAGTGAAACTTTACAAGTACCAATAGATATTGTAAAATCAAGCGGACAAGATTTTGTAGATTGTATGTTGTCGTAAGGACAAATTGGAGGATATATATGGCAAAACCAGTAGTGGCAATTGTTGGCAGACCAAATGTAGGTAAGTCAACTTTATTTAATGCCTTGGCAGGAGAGAGAATTTCAATAGTAAAAGATACACCTGGAGTTACCAGGGATAGAATATATGCTGATGTTACATGGCTTAATTATGAATTTACCATGATTGATACAGGCGGTATTGAGCCTGATTCCAAGGATGTAATTATCAGCCAGATGCGTGAGCAGGCTCAAATAGCAATTGATACAGCAGATGTTATTGTATTTATGACGGATGTCCGTCAGGGATTGGTTGATTCTGACTCAAAAGTTGCAGATATGCTTCGCAGAAGCAAAAAGCCTGTAGTTTTGGTTGTAAACAAGGTAGATAATTTCGATAAATACATGCCTGATGTTTATGAATTCTATAATTTAGGAATTGGTGAACCGGTTCCTATTTCATCATCATCAATGCTTGGTTTAGGTGATATGTTAGATAGAGTTACATCATATTTTCCAGCTCGTGATGCAGATGAGGAGGAGGATGACACTCCTAGAATTGCAATTATCGGTAAGCCAAATGTAGGTAAGTCATCTCTTGTTAATAAACTATGTGGCGAGAACAGAGTGATTGTATCAAATATTGCAGGTACAACTCGTGATGCCATTGATACAAGAGTGAAATTCCATGGCAGAGAATACATATTTATTGATACAGCAGGACTTCGTCGTAAGAGCAAGATTAAGGAAGAACTTGAGAGATTCAGTATCATTCGTGCTGTTGCAGCTGTTGAGAAGGCTGATGTTGTAATTATTATGATTGATGCCACGGAAGGTGTAACTGAGCAGGATGCCAAGATTGCTGGTATCGCTCATGATCGAGGCAAGGGTATCATCATTGCTGTAAATAAATGGGATGCCATTGAGAAGAACAACAAAACTATCAAAGAGCATACAGACAAGATTCGTCAGACTCTATCATTTATGCCTTATGCTCAGATTATGTTTATATCAGTCAAGACCGGCCAGCGTCTCAATAAGATTTATGAGACAATCGATGCAGTTATTGAGAATAATTCTATGAGAGTTGGTACAGGTGTGTTAAATGAAATTGTCACTGAGGCTGTTGCATTACAGCAACCACCTTCTGACAAGGGCCGTAGATTGAAAATCTTTTACACAACTCAGGTTGCTGTTAAGCCACCAACATTTGTTATTTTCGTAAATGACAAAGAACTGATGCATTTCTCATATGTTAGATATCTGGAGAACAGAATTAGAGATGCATTTGGATTTGAGGGAACTTCTCTTAAATTTATCATTAGGGAGCGAAAGGAAGACTAAGTAATGATTAGGGCTAGAATAATATCTATTCTAATAGGTTATGCATTTGGAACTTTTGTATCCGGATTCTTGTTCGGTAAAGCTCATGATGTAGATTTGAGACAGGAGGGAAGCAAAAACATCGGAACAACCAATACTCTCAGAGTGCTGGGTAAGAAAGCTGGAGCTATAACTCTGGTGGGAGATGCGTTGAAAGCTATTCTGGCTGTTGTTGTTGTATGGCTGATTTTCAGAAATTCTCAGCCTGAACATATTGAACTATTGAAATTATATGCTGCCTTTGGCGCAATACTTGGACATGATTTCCCGGTATTTCTTAAATTCAAGGGCGGTAAAGGTATTGCTTGCAGCTTCGGTATGATTGTGGCTTTATTTCCACAATTTCTTCCGGTTGAATTTGCTTTGTTTGGAATTGCAGTAGGAATTACAAAATATGTATCACTGGGTTCCATTTTATGTGCCTGCGGATTGCTTGTTCAGACAATTATATTTGGTATGAATGGTATGTTAAAATTTGCTGAGACAGATTTGTTTGAGGCATATATTATTATTACTATCATATCTGTCCTGGCAATCTTCTTGCACAGAAGTAATATTAAGAGATTGGTTACAGGAACAGAGAACAAGCTTTCCTTTAAATCTCAAAGAGGTTAAGACTATTATAAATTCAGATGCTTATAATTGAGTATCTGAATTTTTACTTTTATAATGATTTGCTGTTGCTTGTCATTATTACAAATATATGGAGGCATTAACTTATGGAAAAAGTAGGTGTAATTGGAGCAGGAAGCTGGGGATGTGCCCTGGCATTGAATCTGTTGTCAAATGGACATGAAGTTGTAATGTGGACTCACAGAGCATCACAGGCTCAATCCATGATAGATACACATAGAAATGATAAATTACCGGAAGCAATTCTGCCAGATAATCTGGGAATTACTGCTGATTTGAAAGAAGCAGTAGTTGACAAGACAATGATAGTTCTGGCAGTCCCTTCTGTGGCAACCCGTTCTACTTTGAATCTGATGAAGGAATATGTAAAGCCTGACCAGATGATATGCTGTGTCAGCAAGGGTATTGAGGAATCAACTCTTATGGGACAGTGTGATATTATAGCGGATGTTCTAGGAGATAATCAGAAGATGGGTGTACTTAGCGGTCCTTCCCATGCAGAGGAAGTTGTTAAATGCCTTCCAACAGTTGTAGTTGCAGCCGCTGTGGAAGAAGAGTGGGCAACACAGATTCAGAATGCATTTATGAATGAAGTATTCCGCGTATATACCAGCAGAGATGTGGTTGGAACAGAGATTGGAGCTTCTCTGAAAAATGTTATTGCAATTGCTGCAGGTATTTCAGATGGACTTGGATTCGGAGATAATTCCAAGGCGGCATTAATAACCAGAGGAATTAAGGAAATATCAGAATTGGCCATTGCCATGGGCGGGCAGGTAGAGACTCTCAATGGTCTGGCTGGAATTGGTGATTTGATTGTAACCTGTTCAAGTATGCACAGCCGTAACCGCAAGGCTGGAATGCTAATAGGTCAGGGAATGTCCATGAAGGATGCCATGGATCAGGTACATATGGTAGTTGAGGGCGTCTACTCAGCCAAGGCCGCATATGCTCTTGGTGAGAAATATGGTGTCACTTTACCGATTATAGAGAAGGTCAACCAGGTTCTCTTTGAAGACTTGGATCCAAGAACCGCTGTGACAGAACTTATGCTTAGGGAGAAAAAGCCTGAGACAGGTTCCTTCTAATATGGAAAAATTGTTTGACTATGGGATATATGGATGATAGAATACACAATAGATACTAGATATTGTATCTGTCGGATTTGTATCCAAATATATATAGGTTAAAGGAAGTATTATGAATATTGATATTATAACATTATCTGATTCCGCTAAATTACCAGAAAGAGGTAGTGATATGGCGGCAGGGTATGATTTGTTTGCTGATATTACTGAGGATATTATTATTGATCCTCATACAACAGCAATGATTGGCACAGGATTGGCAGTTGCTATTCCAGAAGGTTACTTTGGCGGTATTTATGCCCGAAGTGGTTTGTCTTCTAAAGAGGGCTTGAGACCTGCTAACTGTACAGGAGTAGTGGATGCTGATTACAGAGGTGAGATTAAGGTCGCTTTACATAACGATAGCGATTTTGAGAGAACTATTACACCAGGACAGAAAATTGCGCAGATGGTTATTATGCCATTTTTGTCAGTTGAATTTCAGCAGGTAGAACAGCTGGATAATACAGACCGTGGCGAGGGTGGGTTTGGTTCAACAGGTAAGATGTAACTTGTTCACAAGGCTTATATAAATGGAGGAGTTAATTATGGAAAGTAGAAGAGAGAGTGTATGGGAAAGTATCAGTGATAAATTTATAAAGTTTTATTCTCAAAATGATCGGGCTATTAATCTCAAGGCTATGCCTGGACATTTTGCTACGAGTTCTTCACATGTAAATTATTATATTGATATTACTAATCTCAAAGCTAGAGCCAAGGAAGCCAGGGAAGTTGCCAAGAGCATGGAGTCATTGCTATTACATCATGTAACTACAGTTGATACAATTGTATGTATGGATGGAACCAATGTGGTTGGAGCTTATCTGGCAGAGGAATTAGAAAGAGGACATTTCTCAAACAATAATAAGCATGAGACTGTATATGTAATTGAGCCTGAGGTGAATTCAATTGGTCAGCTTATGTTTAGAGAGAGTATTCGTATGGCTGTTGAGGGCAAGAATGTATTGGTATTGCTTGCTACTTCCACAACAGGTGAGACTTTGAAGAAGAGTCTGGAATGTATTGAATATTACGGTGGTAATATTGTAGGTGTTACAGCGATATTTGGTGCCATGGACAAGGTTGACAAATACGAAGTCTTCCCTGTATTTACACCAGAAGATTTACCAAGTTATGAGACATATACTCCATCAGAGTGTCCTTATTGTAAGAAGAATATTCCTATTACAGGAATTGTAAATGGTTATGGTATGTCATTATTATAGAATGCCATTGCTTTATAAACTAATCTTTGAAACTTGCATATTTTAAACAAAATATATAAACTATCAGATTGCGTCAGATTTTTTGCTGGCGCATTCTTTAGGTAACTTAGGAGGCAATATTAAATGGCTAAAAAACAGGAATATGGTGCTGATAGCATTGCTGTACTGGAGGGCTTAGAGGCCGTCAGAAAAAGACCGGGAATGTATATTGGTAGTGTGTCTAGAAAAGGATTAAACCACTTAATATATGAGATAGTAGACAATTCAGTCGATGAACATTTAGCAGGTTTTTGTAAAACTATTTATGTAACTTTGGAAAAGGATGGTTCATGTACTGTTGAGGATGATGGTCGTGGAATACCAGTAGATATGCATTCAAAAGGAATGCCTGCAGAGCGTGTGGTTCTTACAACACTTCATGCTGGTGGTAAGTTCGATGACTCGGTTTACAAGACCAGTGGTGGATTGCATGGTGTAGGTTCTTCTGCGGTAAATGCGCTGTCTACATATTTTGATATTCAGATTTCCCGTGATGGTTATATACATCATGATAGATTTGAGCAGGGTAAGCCGGTAATGGAATTGGTGAAGGGTTATTTGCCAACTATTGGCAAGACCAAGAAGACTGGTACCAAGATTAACTTCCTGCCAGATCCAACTATTTTTGAGAAGACTAATTTCAAGGAAGATGAGGTGAAAAGCCGTCTTCATGAGACTGCTTATCTGAATCCAGAGCTTACAATCATCTATGAGGATAAGCGCAAGGATGAAGTGGAACATATTGAATATCATGAGCCAGCTGGACTTACAGGTTATGTAGAGTATATTAACCGCAATGAGGAAGCTGTCCATGATGTTATATCATTTTCCGGGGAGAGCGATGGAATACAGGTGGATATTGCATTCCAGTATGTGAATGAATTCCATGAGGATATTACAGGCTTTTGTAACAATATTAGAAATGCTGAAGGTGGAACTCATATTACAGGTTTCAAGACAGCATTTACCACAATTATCAATGGTTATGCCAGAGAGCTTGGAATCTTAAAGGACAAGGACCAGAATTTCACAGGTGCAGATGTAAGAAATGGAATGACTGCAGTTGTATCTATTAAACATCCAGATCCTAGATTTGAAGGACAGACCAAGACTAAGCTTGATAATCCAGATGCTTCTAAGGCTGTATCCAATATTACTTCTACAGAGCTGCCATTATTCTTTGACAGAAATTTAGAGGTATTAAAGTCAGTTATTAGCTGTGCTGAGAGAGCTGCCAAGATTAGAAAGCAGGAGGAGAGAACCAAGACAAATCTTCTTACAAAGCAGAAGTTCTCTTTCGATCAGAATGGAAAGCTTGCAAACTGTGAATCCAAGGATGCTTCTAAGTGCGAAATCTTTATTGTGGAGGGAGATTCTGCGGGTGGTTCAGCTAAGTCTGCAAGAAATAGAATGTACCAGGCCATTTTACCTATCAGAGGTAAAATCTTAAATGTAGAGAAGGCCAGTATAGATAAGGTTCTGGCAAATGCTGAAATTAAAACCATGATTAATGCCTTTGGATGCGGATTCCAGGAAGGTTATGGAAACGATTTTGATATTTCTAAGCTTCGCTATGACAAGATTATTATCATGGCTGATGCGGATGTGGATGGTGCGCATATCGCCACATTGTTGCTGACTCTGTTCTATAGATTTATGCCTGAGCTTATATTGGAAGGACATGTATATATTGCCATGCCTCCACTTTATAAGGTTATTCCTAGCCGTGGAGAAGAGGAATATTTATATGATGATGCGGCTCTTGAGAAATATCGTAGAACACATGAGGGAAGCAATTTCACTCTTCAGAGATACAAAGGTTTAGGAGAGATGGATGAGGATCAGTTGTGGGAGACAACTCTTGATCCAGAGCGTAGAATGTTGAAACAGGTACAGATTGATGATATAAGAAATGCTTCTGATGTTACAGCTCTTCTTATGGGAAATGATGTTCCACCTAGAAGAGAATTCATCTATGAGCATGCATCTGATGCAGAACTTGATGTATAGACATTTTACACAGATTATGAACTTATCAGGAGATAGATAATGAAAGTGGAAGAACAAATTATTCAAACCGAATATTCGGAGGTTATGGAGAAAAACTATATAGATTACGCCATGAGTGTAATCGTGTCCCGTGCACTTCCAGATGTAAGAGATGGTTTAAAGCCAGTACAGCGTCGTACTTTGTATGATATGTATGAACTGGGAACTAAATATGACAAGCCTCATAGAAAGTCTGCCCGTATTGTAGGTGATACAATGGGTAAATATCATCCACATGGTGATAGTTCTATCTATGGCGCCTTGGTTGTTTTGGCTCAGAAGTTCAAGATGGGACTGCCTCTTGTAGATGGTCATGGAAACTTCGGTTCTATCGAGGGTGATGGAGCTGCTGCCATGCGTTATACGGAGGCCAGACTCGAGAAAATCACTCAGGAGACATATCTCGGTGATATGGATTTGGATGTGGTTGACTTCGTTCCTAACTTCGATGAAACAGAGAAGGAACCAGAGGTATTGCCAGTTCGCGTGCCTAATTTGCTTATTAATGGTGCAGAGGGTATTGCCGTAGGTATGACAACATCTATTCCTACTCATAATTTAGGTGAAGTTATTGATGGCGTAATTGCCTATATGAAGAATCCTGATATCAATACAGAGCAGATGATGGAATATATACCTGGTCCTGATTTCCCCACAGGTGGAATTGTAACCAACAAGGACGAGTTAAAGGCTATCTATTCTACAGGTCAGGGTAAAATCAAGATTCGTGGTAAGGTTGAAATCGAGAAGGTAAAGGGTGGCAAGGAGAGAATTGTTGTCACAGAGATTCCTTATACCATGATTGGTGCCAATATTGGTAAGTTCTTAAATGATGTATATTCTCTGGTTGAGCAGAAGAAGTTAAATGATATTGTAGATATTTCCAACCAGTCATCTAAGTCTGGAATTCGAATTGTAATTGATTTGAAAAAGGGCGCTGATGCTGATGCTGTATGTAATATTTTATACAAGAAGACCAGATTGGAAGATACCTTTGGCGTAAATATGCTTGCTGTTGCAGATGGCAGACCTGAGACTTTGGGCCTGGTTCCGATTATCAGACACCATGTAAACTTCCAGTATGAGTTGGCTACTCGTAAATATACAACTCTGCTTCGCAAAGAGAGAGACAAGAAGGAAATCCAAGAAGGATTAATCAAGGCATGTGATGTTATTGACTTGATTATTGAAATCCTCAGAGGTTCAAAAAATATTAAGCAGGCCAAGGATTGTCTGGTAAATGGTAATGTAGAAGATATTAAGTTTAAGTCTGAGCAGTCTAAAAAGGACGCTGCTGGTTTACATTTCACAGAAAGACAGGCAGATGCAATTTTGAATATGAGATTGCATAGATTAATTGGCTTGGAGATTGAAGCTCTTCGCAAGGATTACGAGGAGACAATGCTCAATATTCAAAACTACACTGACATTTTGGAGCATAGAAGCTCTATGGCCAAGGTTATTATCAAAGAGCTGAAAGCAGTGAAGAAGGAATATGCTAAGGAGCGCAAGACTGTAATTGATAATGTGGCAGAAGCTGTTATTGTAGAGAAGCCAATTGAGGAGATTGATGTGGCTGTTCTTATTGACAGATTCTATTATGCAAGAGTTATAGATATGCCTACTTATGAGAGAAACAAGGAGACTGCTGACTCTGAGAGTAAGCATGTAATCTTCTGCAAGAATGTAGATCGTCTTGTTATGTTTACTGACAAGGGAACATTGCATACTATCAAGGTACTTGATTTACCATTTGGTAAATTTAGAGACAAGGGTCAACCGCTTGATAACAATAGTAATTTCGATGCCTCTTCAGAGGAAAATCTGTTTATAGATGCTATACCAAATATTATTGGTAAGAAGCTGGTATTCGGTACAGCAAAGGGTATGTTAAAGCAGGTTGATGGTTCAGAATTCGATGTTGCCAGAAAGACTGCTGCCGCTACCAAGTTAAATGATGGTGATTCTGTATTGGCTGTTGCCATGATGCAGGATGACATGACAATTGTAATGCAAAGTGCTAATAATGTATTCCTGCGAATTGATGCATCTACAATTCCTGAGAAGAAGAAGGGGGCTGCAGGTGTGAGAGGTATCAAGCTTGATGCCAAGGATGTGCTGACAAATATTTACTGCCTGGCTCCAGGTGACAATGTAAATGTGAAGGTCAAGGGCAAGGCAATTGCACTGAATAGATTACATATTGGAAATAGAGATACAAAGGGCGTTAAGAAATAATGTCATATATTGATGATGGAAAATCATTTATGGAGAAAGCCGCAGGATATGGAAGCATACTGGGGCTTTCTACTATATATGAGTTAATGGACAAACTACATAATCCACAGGATGATTTAGCTATAATTCATGTGGCTGGAACCAATGGCAAGGGTTCTGTTACCTGCTTCTTATCCAGCATTTTAATGAAGGCTGGTTACAAAGTGGGAGTATATACTTCCCCGGCAGTATTTAGCGAATTTGAGAGATATAGAATAAATGGTAATAACATTTCACAGGAGGATTATTATACTCTGGTAAATAAAATTGCCCAATGCAGCCAGCATATGACCAACCATCCTACAATTTTCGAGGTGGAGACTGCCTTGGCTTATTTATATTTTGCAAGACAGCAGGTGGATTTCGCCATCATTGAAGTTGGTATGGGTGGCGCTGAGGATGCTACAAATATTATGAAAAGCAGCCTGTGCAGTATATTTACCTCTATCGGTAGAGATCACATGCAGTTTTTAGGTAATACCCTGAAGGAGATTGCTTCTGTGAAGGCTGGCATTATGAGACAGGATTGTCAGGCTGTATCCATATGGCAGGAGGAGTCAGTGAAATCTGTACTTCGACAGAAGGCTGAGGAAATTGGAAGCAATCTGACATTTGCCACAAAGGATAAATTAGAAATTCTATCACTAACACCTATTTCTTATAACTATGGGAAATATAAGCAGGTGTCCGTGAATATGATGGGAACTTATCAGGTAGATAATTCAATACTTGTACTTGAAGTGGTGGAAGCATTGAAAGGTCAGGGCATTGTAATTCCTGATTCCTGTGTATATGAGGGAATAGCCACGGCAAAATGGCCAGGCAGAATGGAATGTATCTCCACTGAGCCACTGGTTTATATGGATGGGGCTCATAATTATCCTGCTGCCTGTAGACTTCTTGAGACTATTGAAAGAAATTTTACAAATAAATCTATAACTTATATAATAGGGATACTTGGTGACAAGGAAAGAATGAAGATGCTTGAGATATTACTTCCCAAGGCCAGTGATATTATTACAATCACTCCTCAGAATGCCAGGGGTTATAATTGTAAGTCCCTGGCAGAAGATATTAAGTCTCTAGGTTATGAAGCTTATGGAGCAGATAGTATAAGTGAGGCTTATGAAGAGGCTTTGAACAAGGGAAATGATATAATTCTAGCCTTTGGTTCCTTATCATATTTGAAAGATTTTGCTGAAGTAGTTGGAAAATAAGATAGTATGGCTTACATTGATATTTTATTAAAAGATAATAAATATAAACAAGATTTAGATACCCTGTGTGCTCTTGAGGCAAACAGGGTATTTTGCGGGCATGACTTAAATCATTTTCAGGAAGTAAGTCGTATTGCCAGAATCATTAATAGAGAAAATAATTTGGGTATTGATGATGATGTAATTGATTTGTGCGCGTATCTACATGATATGGGACGCATAAGAGAGTACAATGAAGGTGTTAATCATCATGATGCAGCCTATGAATATGGCAAAAATATGATGGAGAACCTAGATGTTCCGGTAAATGTTATGGAGGAAGTGCTGTCAGGTATCAGACATAGTAGACATAGATTTGATGCCAAGGAGCGCTTTGACAATAGACATGAGTTGAAAAATCTAGATGACATTATATCCTTTGCTGATCATTTCTCCAGAAAATGTTTCCACTGTGAAGCAGCAAGTGATTGTAAATGGACTCAGGGCCAGCGGATTATGAGAGAATACTTTGATTAATAATACTAAATATATGCATCAAGAAGGAGAGAAAGACATGAAGACAAAAATTATGGGCATATTAAATGTGACTCCAGATTCATTTTCTGATGGGGGTAAATACAATGCAGTGGACAAAGCGCTGAAGCATTGCGAGGAAATGATACACGAGGGTGCTACAATAATTGATGTAGGTGGGGAATCTACCCGTCCTGGATATGAGAAAATATCTGTTCAGGAAGAGATTGACAGAGTGGTTCCTGTAATTGAGAAAATCAGAGATTCTTTTGATACTACAATTTCTATTGATACATATAAGGCTCCTGTAGCTTCTGCAGCAGTGAAAGCCGGAGCAGATATAATTAATGATATATGGGGATTGCGCTATGATGATGATATGGCATCAGTTGTAGTAAATACTCAGGCTGAATATATTATGATGCATAACAGACCTGAGCAAAATCCTGATTGGACAATGTCTGACTTTATGGATATGTTCAATGAGGATATTAATTATGCTTTGTCAAAGGGCATAAATAGGAATAAAATAATATATGACCCGGGTATTGGATTTGCCAAGACTCAGGATCAGAATGTGGAAATTCTAGCTCACTTAGATGACATGAGAAAGCTTGATATTCCAGTTCTGCTGGGAGCATCTCGAAAATCTGTTATCAATTATATATGCGATTTGCCGGTTGATGAGAGATTAGAGGGGACTTTGGCTACAACAGCTGCAGCAGTTCTTGGAGGCTGTGAGTATGTAAGAGTTCACGATGTGAGAGAGAATTATAGATTTATTCAAATGTTTGAAGCTATTTTACAGGCTAGAAAGTAATTAAAGAGAGTTGAAGAAATGGGACAGATAGTAATTAATGGACTTAATGTCTTTGGCCATCATGGAGTATATGAACAGGAAAAGGCTAACGGACAGAATTTTATTGTAAATATTGTGGCGGATACTTCCTTTGAGGAAGCTCAGAAGAGCGATGACTTATCCAAGACAATTGATTATGGCACCATGTGCATATTTATCAAGAAATATTTTGAAGAACATGCCTATGACTTGCTAGAAAAGGCTGCAAATGAGTTGGCTCTGGAGCTTATTTATACATTTACAGGAATAGATAATCTGACTTTGGAAGTGTTGAAACCAGATGCACCAATTTCTGCTGAATTTGAAAATGTAGGCGTCCGTATTAACAAGAAATGGACCAAGGTGGCCATTGCTCTTGGAAGTAATATGGGTGATAAGAGCGGTTATTTAGACCAGGCCATGGAGAAGCTTCTAGAGTATCCTCAGATTAGAAATCTGGTGGTATCTGACTATATTGAAACCAGTCCTTACGGCTATACCAATCAGGAGGATTTCGTGAATGGGGCTGCTATATTTGAGACAATTCTATCTCCAATGGAGCTGCTGGAGCTTCTCAATAAGCTTGAAAATGAAGCTGGCAGAACCAGAGAGATTCATTGGGGACCTAGAACCCTGGATTTGGATATCTTGCTATACGGAGATGCTGTTATTGATAGCAGAGAGCTGACGGTTCCGCATATTGATATGTGTAATCGTGGATTTGTCCTGGCTCCTTTAAACCTAATTGCGCCAGGAATGGTACATCCTGTTAGAAGAAGAACCATTAGAGATTTATATAATCAGTTGGCTGACAGTACCAACAAAGAGGAGAAATGTTAGATGCCAAAATCCAGAATAATATTTAATAGAATTATTCAGCTGATATATCCACTTTTGACATATTTTCTCATTTATAATTTCTTATATATGCTTACAAGCAATATATGGGGAAGCCTTATGCCACCTTTGTTTTGGCTGGGGGTATCGGCTGTTGTTACAATTGTAATCATTTATCTGATATATATTCGATTGCCAATTGTGAGAAATAATAAATTGTATAACAGGGATACATTTCTATGGGAAATCCTTGGAATAGGCGCCATTGTGGTTCTTGGAATTCTGTTAAATATATTATTTACCAGACTTGGAATCCTACAAATGTCAAATTCCTATGCAAAAGCCAATGAAGTGTTATATAGTGGAAATGTAATATGCAAAATAATAGTTAACTGTATGTTGGTTCCTGTTTTGGAGGAACTGGTATATCGAGGCTGTATATGTGGTCAGCTGAAAATGTGGCTGGGCATGTGGCCGGCTGTTATTATATCCGCTTTGATTTTCGGAATGATGCATATGAATCTGGTGCAGTTTCTCTATGCATCCATTATGGGAATTGCCCTGGGTTATTTATATGGCAAGACTGATAAATTACATCTGCCAATCTTGGCCCACGGCTTGACCAATTTGGCTGTTGTATTGGCTACAATAATAGGGGGTTGAAATGAAAAATAAAAAATATGTAAAACCAAATGAAAATCCAAATATTGTGGGAAATATTGCCATAATATTTACATCTATTATTATGATTCTCCTAGGCTTGGTGCTTATAATGTGCCAGCAGGTGAAGATGGTATATTTCTGTTATGGAGCAGGGGGCTGCTTATTGCTGTGGGGAATCTGGCTTATTAGCAGATATTTCCTTCGTAGAGAATTTCAGCAGACTACCAATTATGGATTCTCCTTTGGAGTACTGCTTGTAATATTAGGAGCAGTAAGTCTTATTCGCTCCAAGGAAATTGCAGCAACCATTCCAAATTATATGGGACTTATGGTTCTCGCCATGGGTGTTGTAATGCTGCAAAATACAGTGCAGTTGAAAAACCTGGAGGGAAAGACCTGGGTTTTGAGTCTGATATTTTCCATGAGCGCATGCTTTGCATCCATTATGATTTTGCTTGATCTGTGGAAGGTTATGTCCAAGTGGCCTATAGCTTTGTATTCAACTCTTGTTGCAACTGGAGTTTTGTCATTGCTTTCTCTGGTTTTTGTGGCAATCAGAACTTCTAAGTATCACAAAGAAGTTGCCCGTGAGATGGATCGTCATTTGGAAGAGGGAGATGAGTGGTTCGACGGCTTAAAATCTGCTAATAATTCATCCAAGGATAATTCGGTAAATGATAATGCCGAGACTGATGAGTATGAGGAAAATACTTCTGTAGATGAAACAGAGGATAGTAACTCTGATATGTTTGAAGAATAATAGGGGGGAGAAGTTATGGCAAATATAAGCGATTACTTAGACTGGAGAGGAGATATTCCTTTTACCGCAGATCCTTTTAATGAGGTGGATAATCTGATTCTGTCAGAATTAGCCTATACGAATTTTGAGGGAATTGTGCCGGATAACGGTCTCGATGATTTCGTAGATATCAAGGATGTATGCAAAATATTCTTTGAAAAATATACGGATGAAGAGATTATGGCCCAGAATTCATCTACTAAAGTGGCGCCATTTCTCATGAAGAAAATGATAGATGGGGTTCGCTTTAACAGTGTGAAACTCTGTTGTTATATTAATGATATAGATCAGGATAAGCAGTCTCAGTTCTCTGTGGTTACATATATTTTGCCAGACGGATCTTACTTCGTGGCATTTAGGGGAACTGACAATACTATTGTAGGCTGGAAGGAAGACTTCAACATGTCTTTTATGTATGAGACAGAAGGTCAGCTCCGAGCTGCGGAATATTTAAATGCCCATTTTAAAGGTTTATTCAAGAAACTGAGAGTGGGGGGACATTCAAAGGGAGGCAACTTCGCTGTATTTGCCTCAGCCTTTTGTGAGCCTGATATCAGCAGAAAGATTATCAATGTATATTGCAATGATGGCCCGGGATTTCTTCCTGAAATTATGAAAAAGGAAGGCTATCAGAATATTAAGCCCAAGGTTATAAGTACATTGCCTGAGGAATCTGTAGTAGGAATTCTTCTGGAAAATGAAATGGATAACCGTTTTGTCTTGAGCTCTCAAAAAGGACCTATGCAGCATGATCCAATGAGTTGGCAGGTGTTGCGAAATAGATTTGTACTTACAGAGAATCTCAAGGAATCCAGTGTGATGCTTGATAAGACTCTTAAGAACTGGATTTATAGTTTAAAACCTGAGGAGAGAAAAGAATTTGTAGATACCTTGTTTGGAATTTTGGAGTCATCAGGTGCTCTGACTTTAGATGAACTGACCAATAACAAGATGAAATCCATGCAGGAGATGAGTAAGTTTCTCAAGGATTTGTCTCCAGAACAGCAGACTATGATGGGGGAGGTTATTAAGAGATTTATATCTTCTGGAAATGCAACTATTGCAACAACAATGCAAAGCAATATGGATGAATTCCAAAACAGATTACATTCTTTCTTGAGAAATAATTAATTATATTTTAATAGAATTTATTGATTTCGTGAGATATAAAGAGAAAAAACGAGGAAACGAGAGTCTGTGAGAGATATACTCTGGTTTCCTTTTTGATTATTGGTTGTATTTTACAGGAAGGAAAACTATTATATTACTTGTGTTTAGCACTCAATAGGTTTGAGTGCTAACAAAACTTATAGTTAATCATAGGAGGTATATATATTATGAAATTAGTACCACTTACAGATCGTGTTGTATTGAAGCAATGCGAAGCAGAAGAAACAACAAAATCAGGTATTATTTTGGCTAGCGCTGCACAGGAGAAGCCACAAGAGGCAATGGTTATTGCTGTTGGTCCAGGTGGAATTGTTGACGGCAAGGAAGTTCAGATGCAGGTAAAGGAAGGCCAGAAGGTTATCTATTCTAAATATGCAGGAACAGAAGTTAAATTAGAAGGCGAAGATTATATCATTGTACGCCAGAATGATATCTTGGCTATTGTAGAATAATTGTTGGAAAGAAGGTAATTATCATGGCAAAAGAGATTAAATACGGAGCAGAAGCAAGAGCAGCTCTTGAAGCTGGTGTTGATAAACTTGCAAATACAGTTAGAGTTACAATTGGACCTAAGGGAAGAAATGTAGTATTGAGTAAATCCTATGGCGCACCACTTATTACAAATGATGGAGTTACAATCGCCAAGGATATTGAGCTTGAAGATGAATTTGAAAACATGGGAGCTCAGCTTGTAAAGGAAGTTGCTACCAAGACTAATGATGTAGCAGGTGATGGTACAACTACAGCTACAGTTTTGGCACAGGCTATGGTTTCTGAGGGAATGAAGAACTTAGCTGCTGGTGCTAATCCTATTGTACTTAGAAAAGGTATGAAGAAGGCAACAGATAAGGCAGTTGAAGCTATTTTATCTATGAGCCAGAAGGTTAATGGCAAGGAGCAGATTGCCAAGGTTGCAGCTATTTCAGCTGGTGATGAAGAAGTTGGTAACATGGTTGCAGATGCTATGGAAAAGGTATCCAATGATGGTGTTATCACAATTGAAGAGTCCAAGACTATGCAGACTGAACTTGATTTAGTAGAAGGTATGCAGTTTGACAGAGGATATATCTCAGCTTATATGGCAACAGATATGGACAAGATGGAAGCAGTTCTTGATGATCCATATATTTTGATTACAGACAAGAAGATTTCTAATATTCAGGAGATTTTGCCACTTCTTGAGCAGATTGTTCAGAGCGGTTCTAGACTTCTTATTATTGCTGAGGATGTTGAGGGTGAAGCTCTTACAACACTTATTCTCAACAAGCTTCGTGGTACATTTAACGTGGTAGCTGTAAAGGCTCCAGGTTATGGTGACAGAAGAAAAGAGATGTTAAAGGATATTGCTATCTTAACAGGTGGTCAGGTTATCTCAGAGGAAGTTGGATTGGAATTAAAGGATGCAACTTTAGATATGCTTGGTCGTGCTAAGTCTGTTAAGGTACAGAAGGAAAATACAGTTATTGTAGATGGCGAGGGCTCAAAGGATGAAATCGCTCATCGTGTATCTCAGATCAAGGCTCAGATTGAAGAGACAACTTCTGAATTCGATAAGGAGAAATTACAGGAGAGACTTGCTAAGCTTGCAGGTGGTGTTGCTGTAATTAGAGTTGGTGCTGCAACTGAGACAGAGATGAAGGAATCTAAGCTTCGTATGGAAGATGCTTTGAATGCTACAAGAGCTGCTGTTGAGGAAGGTATTATCTCAGGTGGTGGATCTGCTTATATTCATGCATCAAAGGAAGTTGCTAAGCTTGCAGATACACTTGAAGGTGATGAGAAGACTGGTGCCAATGTAATCTTAAAGGCCTTGGAAGCTCCACTTTACTATATTGCCAACAATGCAGGTCTTGAAGGATCTGTTATTATCAACAAGGTTAGAGAATCTGCAGTAGGCGAAGGATTTGATGCTTATAATGAGAAGTATGTGAACATGGTACAAGCTGGAATCTTGGATCCTGTTAAGGTTACAAGAACAGCATTACAGAATGCTTGCTCAGTTGCATCTACACTTCTTACAACAGAATCAGTTGTAGCTGATATTAAAGAGCCAGAACCAGCAATGCCAGCAGGCGGAGCCGGAATGGGCGGTATGATGTAAATATTTATAAATACTGCTTCCTTAATAAAGGAGGGAAGCAGTATTTTTTTGTGTCTTTGCAACTTGTGTCACTATATCAAATATGTTAAAATTTTATCCGTGTGTTGGAGAGTTGACATGCTTTTAGGAAAGGATAAATTATGAGCAAAGTTGCAATTTTAACTGATAGTAATTCAGGTATTACGCAGTCAGAAGCAAAAGACTTAGGCGTATATGTTTTGCCTATGCCATTTTACTTTGATGGCCAGTTGTTTTATGAAGATATAGATTTATCTCAGGAAGATTTTTATACCAAATTAGAAGAGTCCAAAGAGATTACAACTTCTATGCCTCTTGTAGGAGAAGTTATGGATAAATGGGACGAACTTCTTGAGGAATATGATGAAGTTGTATATATTCCAATGTCTAGTGGATTGAGTAGTTCTTGTGAGACTGCTTACATGTTGTCCCAGGATTATGACGGCAAGGTAGTAGTTGCAGATTTGCAGAGAATTTCAGTTACTATGAAATTATCTGTTCTTGATGCCAAGAGATTGGCTGATGAGGGCAAGAGCGCTGCTGAAATTAAAGAGATACTTGAAGAAACTAAGATGGATTCATTTATTTATATTACTGTTAATACATTGGATTATCTGAGAAAGGGTGGCAGACTTACTCCTGCAGTAGCAGCCATTGGAAGCTTATTGAAAATCAAGCCTGTATTACAGATTAGAGGCGAGAAGTTAGATAAGTTCGCTATGGCCAGAACAATGAAGCAGGCTAAGCAGACCATGCTTGATGCAATTGAAAAGAATATTACTGAAGATTTGAAGGACCCAACAGGTGAGAACACTGTAATCGCCATTGCACATACCAATAATTATGAGGCTGCATTGGAATTTAAGGAGGAAGTGTTGAAGCGTTGGCCAGATAGAGAGGTATGGGTTGATCCATTATCACTTTCTGTATCTTGTCATATAGGTCCAGGTTCTCTTGCAGTTACATGTACTAAAAGACTGGATGTATAATAAATTAATTTGCTTTTAAGGAGGATTACCATGGTAAAAGCTGTAGTAGGAGCCAATTGGGGCGACGAAGGAAAAGGAAAAATCACTGATATGATGGCAAAGGATGCGGACATTATTGTACGTTTCCAGGGAGGAGCTAATGCTGGTCATACTATTGTAAATGATTACGGTAGATTTGCTCTTCATACATTACCATCTGGTGTGTTCTACGGACATACAACAAGTGTGATTGGAAATGGTGTAGCTCTTGATATTCCAAAGTTGTTTAATGAAATCAAGAGTATTGTTGATGAGGGTGTGCCTACTCCAAAGATTTTGGTTTCTGACAGAGCACAGATTGTAATGCCTTATCATGTCCTCTTTGATCAATATGAGGAGGAGCGCCTTGGTAAAGCTTCTTTCGGTTCTACTAAATCTGGTATTGCTCCTTTCTATTCTGATAAATATGCCAAGATTGGTTTCCAGGTTCAGGAATTATTTGACGAGGAAACATTGAAGACAAAGGTTCAGAGAGTATGCGAGACCAAGAATGTACTTCTTGAGCATCTCTATCATAAGCCAGCTATTAATCCTGATGAGTTATTAGAGACTCTTCATGAGTACAGAGATATGGTTGCACCATATGTTGCTGATGTTGGAGTATTCCTCAATCAGGCGTTGAAAGACGGCAAGACAATCCTTTTGGAAGGCCAGCTTGGTACATTAAAGGATCCAGATCATGGAATCTATCCAATGGTTACTTCTTCATCTACACTCGCTCCATACGGATGTATTGGTGCAGGACTTCCAGCTCAGTCAATTGAGCAGGTTGTTACAGTATGTAAGGCTTATTCATCTGCTGTAGGTGCAGGAGCATTTGTTAGTGAAATATTTGGCGACGAAGCAGATGAACTTCGTAGACGCGGTGGCGACAAGGGTGAGTTTGGTGCTACAACAGGCCGTCCTCGTAGAGTAGGCTGGTTCGACTGTGTTGCTAGTAAATATGGTTGCCGTATGCAGGGTACATCTGATGTGGCATTTACAGTACTTGATGTATTGGGATACTTAGATGAGATTCCTGTATGTGTTGGTTATGAAATCGATGGTGAAGTTACAACAGAATTCCCTGTTACTACAAAGCTTGAGAAAGCTAAGCCGGTATTCAAGACTTTACCTGGATGGAAATGTGATATTCGTGGAATTAGAAATTATGAGGATCTTCCAGAAAACTGCCGTAATTATGTAGAATTCATTGAGGAACAGATTGGATATCCTATTACAATGGTTTCTAATGGGCCAGGAAGAGATGAGATTATTTATAGAAAATCAAATATTAAATAGTCTAATTTAATTTCAAACAGATGATTCTAAAAAGAAGGTCTGCGGGCCTTCTTTTTTATATGTTTATAACACATTTTATACATATTTTATTCATTATAAGCCCACAGTAAATCATTATGATTTTATATGTATATTGCATTTTATATAATGAAAAACGGGAGAACGGAGGCAAAGAAATTGTTAGAAGTACAAAATATTGTCAAAACTTATGGCGATGTAAATGCTGTAAATGGTATAAGCTTCAAAGTTGAACCTGGCAAGATATATGGTTTGCTAGGCAAAAACGGTGCTGGTAAATCTACAACTATGAATATAATGACAGGCTATATTGGGGCTACCAGCGGCACAGTGACTATTGATGGTCACGATATATTCAAGGAGGCAGGCAAGGCCAAGAAGCATATTGGTTATCTGCCGGAAATTCCACCTTTATATACAGATATGACTGTATATGAGTATCTGGAGTTCTGCGCCCAGCTGAAGGAAGTTCCTAAGAAGGAGAGAGACTCTGTCATTTATGATGTTATGACACAGGTTCAGATAGATGATATTGAAAACCGTCTTATCAAGAATTTATCTAAAGGTTATAAGCAGAGAGTCGGTCTGGCTCAGGCTTTAATCGGATATCCGGATATTATAATTTTAGATGAACCTACAGTTGGTCTTGATCCATCTCAGATGGTTGAGATTAGAGAGCTTATAAAGGAATTGGGCAAGAGTCATACTGTTATTTTAAGCTCACATATTTTATCAGAGATTCAGGCTGTGTGCGATTATGTATTTATCATTGATAATGGTAGACTTATTGCCAGCGACTATGTGGAGAATCTGGCTTCTAATCTAAATTCCACTACAGAATTGATTCTGTCTGTGAAGGGGGATGAGAATTCTATTAGAGATATTCTGGAAAATATTGATGCCATCAGTGATTTTAATATCTCTAATGGGGAAAATGGTTCCCTGTGTCTTGTTTTGAAAATGAATTCAAACACTGATATCAGAGAGAATTTGTCCATGGATTTGGCAAAGGCTGGAATTGTAATCCTTGAAATGAAGGAGAACAAGCAGTCTTTGGAAGATGTATTTATAGAATTGACAGAGAAGGAGGAGAACTAGAATGTTGGCTATATTTAAGCGTGAAATGCGCAGTATGTTTCATAATGTCTCAGGCTTCCTTTTTCTTGGTATAACTCTGGGATTATATGGATTATTTTTCTTTACTTATAATTTATCTTATGGATATCCTTATATTGCATATTCATTGTCCCATATTGCATTTGTATTCTTGATTACTGTGCCAATTCTAACTATGAGAATATTGGCGGAGGAGAAGAAGAGCCGCACTGATCAGTTGTTGCTTACTTCACCTGTTCCAATGATCAAGATTATGATTGGCAAGTATTTAGCTTTGGCATGTACTTATACAATTGCTGTTTTGATAATTGCTATTTCGCCTGTTATTATGCGAATCTTTGGTGAGATTCCAATGGGTGAGAACTATGTTGGATTGTTGGGATTCTGGTTATATGGACTGGCTTGCTTAGCTATTGGTTTATTTGCTTCATCCCTCTGTGAAAATGTGCTTATTTCAGCTATTTTATCCTTTGTTTTTATATTCATTGGATATTTGATGAATTCTATTACAAGTGCACTTTCATCTAATGGAAATATTTTGACTAAAATTTTAAACTGTTATGACATTTACACGCCTTTGGATAAGTTCTTCAACGGTATTTTGACTATTCCAAATATTGTATATTATCTTACTTTGATTGTTATTATGATTTTCCTGTCATGTCAGTCATGGCAGAAGAGAAGATGGACAATCAGCAAGAAGATGCTATCTACATCAGTCTTTTCAATTGGAATGATTGTGGTTGTAATAGCTGCATCAGTTGGTATTAATTTCGGGGTTAGACAGATTCCTAATACTTACTCTGAAATTGATACAACAGAGAGCAAATTATATAAGATAACTGATGAGACCAAGAAATATTTACAGACTTTGAATCAGGACATCAATATATATGTTCTTATTCCAGAAAGCAAGAAAGATGCAAACGTAGACAAGACATTGGGCTATATAAGCAGTGCCTCAAAGCATATCAAGGTATCTTATATTGATACTGATGCGAATCCTACATTTACACAGAAATATTCTGATAGTACTATTAATCCAAACAGCATTATTGTGGAATGTGGTGAGAAATACAAGATTATCAATTATGGTAGAACTGATTATCAGATGATGGATTCTGAAATCTATACTTATGAAGTTGATCAGAACTCTTATAGTTATCAGATAACTGAATATGATTGTGAAGGTCAGGTTATGGCTGCAATTCAGTATGTACTTTCTGATTCTAATACAGTTGCTTATGAACTTACAGGTCATGATGAAATTGGTATTTCTGGCGACTTCCAGGAAATATTTGCCAAGAAATTTGTGGATTTAGAAGTTTTGGATTTGTTAAAGGAAAATGCAATTCCTGATGATTGTTCTGCTCTATTTATTATGGGACCTCATTCAGATTTGTCTGCAGAGGATGTGGCTAAAATTGAGAAATATTTAGATAATGGTGGTCAGGTATTTGTATCCTTAGATTATGCTTCGATTAGCAACGAGACAAATCTACAGTCATTACTGAAATATATGAATATTCAGCCTACAGAGACATTGGTATATGATCAGGACGAGTCTTATTATATTCAAAGTGGTGTATATCTATTGCCTGAGGTTATAGATACTGATGCCACAACTGATATTGCAGGTATGTCCAAGGTATTAATGCCTTATTCAGTTGGCTTGACATATACAGGTGAAAATGATGATGCATGCACATCTTATCTGTCTACTTCTGACAAGGCTGTAGCCAAGTCAATGGCTAATCTTGACAATGCTGCCAAGAATGGTGATGCTTCTTCTCTATATACTGTTATGGACGGAGATGAGGTTGGACAGTACAGCTTGGCTATGACTGTTGTAAATGATGCTAAGGGACGCATGACTGTTGTTGGTTCATATGTTGGATTGTCTGATGTTATGGTTTCATCTAATGGTGATACAGCCAATAGTACAGTATCTGGTAGAAATGCAGTATTATTTAACGGATTGGTAAATGGTTTGATTGCAGATGATGGAAATGCAGCAAATGCTATTGTTATTCCTGCCAAGAATTATAAGATTTCTTCAATTACAGTATCTGAAAATGCGAGACTTGTATATGGATTGATTTGGGCAATTGTAATGCCTCTTGCTATAATTATAATTGGTGTGGTTATCTGGATTAGACGCAGACATTTATAATTTGATATAATATTTGCATGTTACAAATATTTATTACCGGGGAGCTTGAGTTATGAATCGTTATAAAAAGTATGCAATTTATCTCTATTATATAATAATGCTTACATCGTTTGGCTTTGAGCTTACCATGATGGCGGAAATGGTTGATGCAATAGAAGGAAATTTAGCGAGTATACAGCATATATTATTTTCATTTCTGTTGGGCCTTGGCTTCTTATTATTTGGTTTGACCAGAAAACTAATAAAGCAGTCTCAGGGAAGACAGATTTTGATGTTCTCTGTAAATGTGGTTTATATCCTGATGATGGTGAGTACATTAATGGATATTATTGCTTTTAGAAGTATATACTGGATTTTAATACTTATGATCGGTTATTTGGGCGGCGCTGTATATTACATTGTTATGGTGAAAATGCATCAGATACAAAGAGGCATATTGATTATGTCTATTGGAATTGCATTGCCATATTTCTTACAGGTATGTCTGCAGCCTATTATAAATAGTAGATTGGCATATACAGTTGTATTTATTTTGCTGTTTATATTAATATCGGTGTTGCTCATCAAACCGCCGGAATGGGTAATTGAAGATATGTTGCCATATTCTTCTGAAAAGGAAGATTACAGTATTCCTACAGGAAACAGACTTAGAAGGCTTATTGGAACATCCGTCATGATGATAGTATCAATTGGAATTGTGGAGATGAGCTGGAGTGATGATTCCGTTGTAATTACGCAGTTTTATGAAATTCCAAGAATCGGTATAGTGATAGCCATGCTAAGTGTGGGATTTGTTGCTGATAAGTTTGGATGGAAATATGTGGAACGACTTGTGATATTGTCGCAAGTATTTGTTTTTGCCGCAGTCTATGGAACTCAGTTTGCTGAATTTAGACTATTTTTGTTTAATTTTTGCGCAGGTGTATACAATGCATATTTGATTTTAGGATTTTGGACATTGGCTCCATCTACCAAAAATCCAGATTTATGGGCATCCGGTGGACGTATAGTAGCCATGATTGAGACGGTATATTTTTATATTGTTCAGGATGTGTCAGTAACAGGTAATTATTTTCTGGTTCTGATTCAGGCATTTGCTGTGGCCTTGCTTATTGGAATATTAATGACTCAGATGCAGGAGATTTATCCTGTGTCTTCAGAGGAAAATGATTTTGATTATTTTTGTAACAAGTATCATTTTACACCGCGAGAAAGAGATGTGATGATGGCAATATTGGAATCGGACGAAAAGGCCAAAGCGATATGTGTTGATTTGGGATTTTCAGAGCGAATGTTTTATAGATACATAAAACAGATGTCCGAAAAAACAGGTGCAAAAAACAGAAATGCTTTGGTAAATTTATATCGGGAATTCAGTAAAATCAGGTAGGTTCAGTAAAATGAACCTACCTTTTTTCATATTATAATTGTAATCTTTCCTTATCAGTGATTAGTGGCAGAGTAATAATTCATTGATGGACTTTTTTAGCAAAGGAGGAAGAGTATGAGAAATAAGAAAAAAGTATTAGGCGTAGTTTTGACTATGATGCTTGTTGTGGCTTCGGTTGGTTTTGTATTTCCTGCAAAGGATGCTTTTGCTGCAAATGTCACAGATGTGATTGTCAGATGTTACAGTGAAAGCACTGGGAATTATGTTGTGGATAATACATTGACCGGTGCTGTAACAGGAACCAATCAGACCATACCTGCAGCATCAATTTCAATTGATGACTATTGGCCGATGAACAGTGGAGTAACACCGGGAAATGGCTACGATATTGTAGTTGAATATTCTTTTGCATTTTGCGATTCTGCTTCAGATGCGGAAGACGCTATGGCTGCAAGTAATGGTCAAGATCCGACTACATTAATGCCAATTCCTAAGTATACCGGTCCTGCAACAATTACAATTCCTGTAAAGGATGGTTATGTTGGTACAGATGCAGTTATAACTGCTCCTGACGTAACTATCAGTAATATAACAACAACAGAACATAGTATTACATTTACTACAGATGAGATTGGTGTATCTTACTTTTCAATTGGTGTTGAACTGAAATCTGAATCAAATGCATCTTCAGGTTCTTCCAGCGGATCTGATTCAGGTGGTGACACCGGCAGTACAGGATCAGGAACTACAGATAGCTCTGGTGACAATTCCGGTGAAAATAAGGACGATGCAACTGCTTCTGACAATACAAGCAATCAGTCAGGAGAAAGTACAACATCACAGACTACAACTGATACAACTGCAACTCCTACAACAACACTTACAGAGCCACAGCAAGCAGCAGCAAATGCAATGGCTGCAGCAGTTGTTCCGGCTTCTGTAATAGCACCAAGCGGAAGTGGAGTTACTATTGTAGGATATGCAGCAATTACAGATGATAGTGTTAATGAATCATTATATAATCTTGCAACAAATATTGAGACTTTAAATGGAAATCAGGGAAATGTAAACATTTTATCATTACAGAAATTTGAATTAAATGCTTCCGGTAAAGGAAGAGTAGTGATAAATATAGGTACAGCTTTTGCAGGCAAGGTTGCAATTGTGGCACATTTACATAACGGACAATGGACCATGCAGCAGGTTATTGTAAAAGAAGACGGTACCATTGATCCATATTTTGAATCTTTCTCACCTATAGCAGTTATGGTTACCAATCAAACAAGTACCATAGCAGCTCTGGCAACAAACGAACCTGGCGTTGCTAAAGCTGCAGCACCAAAAACAGGTGAGGGAAATTATCTGTACATAATATTTATATTGGGAGTACTGGCAAGCGGTGCATTGATTGCCGGTTATAGAGTTAGAAAATATTAATATAGATAAAAAAATACATACTCTGTCAAACTAAAAAACGAGGAGTGAAATTACTCCTCGTTTTTTTTATCCTTGGAAACGGATTTTATCATTAAATTAAGTAGCCATAGTACAACAGGAATCATAATAGTGGCAGCAACTGCTCCCATCAAATAATTCATGGTGTTGGCTGGTTCAAATATGGCTGCAAATAATGTGAGACCATATAGACCTACCAATAATACAATTCCGATGATGGCTAATACCTGTCTGAGTTTCTGTAACATTTCTCCCTCCAATTTCACCTCTTGCCGGTTGTTTTATATGTGTAAAAATACTAATTGATTATATGAATTAATACAGAAAGTGTCAAATGGAGACTATTTATTTTTTGACACATATATGCTACTATGAATGAAGTTTTTGTTTATCAAAAAATAATTAAAAGGTGGTAATTTACAAATGGCATTATTAGAACAATGGAGAGATATGGCATATGACCAGAATAATTCTGATTTGGAGAATTTCTGGATTGAGTATTTCAAGTTTGAACAGGGAGTTTATGAGCAGTTACTTGCAGCACCTGATATGGTTGTAAAGGGAACAGTGAAAGAACTTGCTGACAAATATAATACTGATATTATGCATATGACAGGATTTTTGGATGGAATCAATGAGTCACTTGTTGAGGAAAATCCAATTGATACTATGGAAGAAGACACAGTTGTTTCTCTTGCATTTGACAAGGAGAGACTGTACAAGAACATGGTAGATGCCAAGGCTGATTGGTTATATACATTGAAGCAGTGGGATAATATTTTTGATGAGGATACAAGAAAGCGCCTCTACAAGGAAGAGAAGGCTTCTCATACAATTAGAAATGAGAAGAAGGTTGGAAGAAATGATCCATGTCCTTGCGGAAGTGGTAAGAAGTATAAATTCTGTTGCGGTAAGAAGAATAAATAATAGTTTGTTATTTATAATTTGACTTGAAATAATTTGCTTTTGAAAAAGGAGGATTGGTTATGGGACAGTTTATTATGAGTTTATTAGTTTTAGCAGTTGGTGTATGCCTGCTTGTGGGTGGGCTCAAAGCCAGAAATAAAGCTGCCAAAGATGGCAAGAATAAGCCTGTATTGCTGGTTATTAGTATTGTAGTTATGGTGTTGGGTGTGATTTCTATTGCAACAAATTGTTTCTACACACAGGATATTGGAGAAGTAATTGTAAAGAAGAATTGGGACGGTGCTCTGCATGGGCAGACAGAGGATCCTGGTTTTCATACTAAATCACCATTGGAGACATGTATAACATACAATACCAGAAATATGCTTATTAATTTCTATGGATCATCGGATGAGACTTCATATGATTATGATGGTGGTTCTGCTCAGGGACCACAGGTGACAATCAATGATAAATCTGGTGCATCTGCTGATATTGATATTCAAGTGGTTTATTCTCTTAATCCAAGTGCAGCAACTGATTTATATGCTAATTATGGTACACAGACTAATTATACACAGTCATATCTTGCTAATGATGTACGAAGTGTAGCAAGAAAGGTATCAGGTAAATTTGATACAATTACAATGCTTACTGACCGTTCTCAATATCAGAACGCAGTACAGGAAGCCTTAAAGCAGAAATGGGAGTCAAATGGATTGAATGTAGAACAGGTTTCTGTTCAGGAGGTTCGTTATCCTGAGGCTATTACACAGAAATATGCCGAAGCTCAGTCTGCTGAAATTGCCAAGGCTCAAGCATTAAATGAGCAGGAGACTGCCAAAGTCAAGGCTGAAACCAAGAAGATTGAGGCACAGGCTGAGGCTGATGCCAATAGAATTCTGGATGAGTCATTGACTGATAAGGTTCTTCAACAGCAGTATATTGATGCATTGACAGATATTGGTAGAAATGGAAATCTGGTTGTTGTTCCAGAAGGAAGTCAGCCTATTGTTACACCAAAATAGAAGGTGGAAATATATTAAGTATTTAAGAAAAATACACTATACTAATTGTCATTTAGTATAGTCTATTTTGGTATTCAAAGATAAACAGTATTAACTTATTTATTTATGATTTTTTGAAGAGTCTGAAAGAATGTTGGGTAGGAGATAGCAACGCAATTTTCATCATCAAAGGATGTCTTCCCATCAGCAACAAGTCCTGCAATGGCAAAAGCCATTGCGATTCTATGATCTGATTTAGTAGAAATATGTGCTCCATGAATGCTGTATGACTTGCTACCGTCAGTATTTGTAAAGTCCCTACCATGGATAATCATTCCATCGTCTGTTGGTTCGCATGCTATACCCATGGCTCTTAAGTTTTCAACTACAGAATCGATCCGATTTGATTCTTTAACTTTAAGTTCAGCTGCATCAGCAATTACAGTAGTTCCACTTGCCTGTGAGGCCATTACAGCAATGACAGGAATTTCATCAATAAGAGTTGGAATTAATTCGCCATCAACTCTACATCCATGTAAATCAGAAGTTGTTACATGGATATCACAGACTTCCTCTCCAGATACGATTCTTTTATTTAGATATTCTATGTTTGCGCCCATTTTTTCACAGACTTTTAAGATTCCTGCTCTAGTTGGGTTGCAGTTTACATTTTCAATTAGTAAGTCAGAATTATCACAAATTAAACCAGCCACAATAAAATATGCAGCAGATGAGATATCACCAGGAACTGCAATCTGTTGGCCAATTAATTTAGGACCTCCAATAATAGTTGCTGTTGCACTTGTATCAGTGACTTTTGATCCAATAGACATGTTTGAGGAATCAGTATTCTGAGAGGTAATTGTTTTTACATCAGCTCCAAATCCATTGAGCATTAACTCTGTATGATTTCTAGAAAGTACCGGTTCGGTGACTGTCGTTTCTCCATCGCAGTACAATCCGGCAAGCAAAATACAGGATTTTACCTGAGCAGATGCAACGGGAGAATTATAATGTATTGTATGAAGTTTACCTCCGTTTATTTGTAGGGGAGCACAGTCATTTCCTTTGATGGAAGAAATGTCTGCACCCATTTGTTGAAGAGGTTCTATAATTCTTTTCATAGGTCTGCTCTGGATAGAGGCATCACCGTTTAGAGTAGAATGAATTGGTGAACCTGCTAAAATGCCGGAAATCAGACGAGTTGTAGTTCCACTATTCCCCACATCCAGAGTCCCGTTATATTCTTTTAATCCATATAAGCCCTTACCCTGGATTAATACATGGTCGTTATCCTGCTTGATATCGATTCCCATATTGCGAAAGCATGATATAGTTGAGCGACAATCTGCTCCATCAAGGAAACCTGTTAATTCGGTTAATCCTTCAGCAATTGCTCCAAACATTACGCCTCGATGAGAAATTGATTTATCTCCTGGTACTGTAATCTGACCTTTTATTGAGTTGGCTTTTGTAATTGATATATTGTTCATGTCTAATCCTTGTTTTATGTTGTTAGTTATAAAATCTTATATATATTATTTCGAATATATCTTATATGTGTCTGATAGGGTTTCGATTGCTGCATTCATGGAGTTTTGATCATAGGTTTCTATTCTAAGAACTCCCTGTTCAAATTCTCTGTTATGAACAATGCCTATATTTTTGATACTGATGTTTTTATTGGCCAATATTGTGGCAACAGTGGCAATACCACCGGCTTCATCTTCCAAATCCAGATAGAATTCAAATGCCTGAGGTAGAAGACCAGTGTTTTTGACTGGCAAATTATCTCTATAATTTTTCGCTTCAGAGAAGAGGTTGAATGTATCTTCTTCGGAATTATTTTCCACAGCCTTCACAAATTTATTCAAACTATCAATATATAATCTGTAGGCGTGAAGTATTTCTTCCTTGTTGGTGGAACATATATGCTGCCACATGGTAGGAGATGATGAAGATATACGAGTAATATCTCTGAAACCTCCTGCAGCTATGGTTTTTAATACGCCATCTGTATCTGCGTCCTTCACGTAAGTTACAAGGGAAGCAGATATAATATGAGGCATGTGACTTATACATGCAACTGCAAAATCATGTTTCCCTGAATCCATTGTCATAGTTAAAGCACCGAGACTTGATATGAATTCATCAAAATCTATTAGAATCTGTTTATCTAAATTCTCTGTATATGTGAGAATGTAATATGCATTTTCCAAAAGGGTGGTGGTGGCATTTTCGTAACCTGTTGATTCTGCTCCAGCCATTGGATGACCACCTATAAACTGATTGTCCATGCCGATTTCTATGGCAGCCTGAGTTATATCACCTTTTACGCTGCCCACATCTGTAATAAGACAGGATGGTTTGATAATATTTTTTAAATCTTTGAGATAAGAAATATTGAATTTAACAGGACTACAAAGGAATATAATATCGCAATCTGCAAAATCTCTGATGTCCAATAAAGTATCATTGGAGATAACACCATCATTAAAAGCTGCAGTTATTGTGCTTTGACGACCAGCTGTAGCTATAATTTCGATTTCTGGATATTTTGCTTTGATGGTTTTGGCAATGGAACCTCCAATTAATCCCAGACCAATAAAACCGATTTGTGAAATATTCATATTTTTTAGTCCTTATTTATTAGATGTTTATTGATATTTATTAATATTCAATTCAAGTTTTTAAATTGTTATAAAAATAGTAACGATTATGAGCTTTAAAGTCAACTAAAATAAGGATTTTATAAGGTTATTTCACAGGCTGATTTCTTGACAAATAATGGGTGTATGTTAAAATCTTCTTTGTGTAGATTTTTATAAACTAAAGTGTATAATTATACGATTTTAATAGATTCAGGAGGAATTGAAATGGCAGCGACATACAATCATAAGGTGATTGAGAAGAAGTGGCAGAAATATTGGGAGGAGCATGATACATTCAAGACAGATGTTTGGGACTTTTCTAAGCCTAAATATTATGCACTTGATATGTTTCCATATCCATCAGGAGTAGGACTTCATGCAGGTCATCCGGAAGGATATACAGCTACAGATATTATGTCTCGTATGAAGAGAATGCAGGGATATAATGTATTGCACCCAATGGGATATGATTCCTTCGGTTTGCCTGCAGAGCAGTATGCGGTAAATACTGGTAATCATCCTGCAGGATTTACAGAGCACAATATTGAGACATTTTCTAAGCAGTTGAAGGAATTAGGATTTGACTATGACTGGTCCAAGATGATTGCAACATCAGATCCTAAGTTCTACAAGTGGACACAGTGGATTTTCAAGAAATTATATGAGGCAGGTTATGCTAAGCATATTGATATGCCTGTAAACTGGTGTGAGGAGCTTGGAACAGTTCTGTCAAATGATGAAGTTATTGACGGAAAGTCAGAGCGTGGTGGTTTCCCTGTTGTGAAGAAAATGATGAAGCAGTGGGTAATTGACCAGCAGGCTTTTGCTGAGGAACTTCTTGATGGATTAAATGAAATTGACTGGCCAGAGTCTACCAAGGAAATTCAGAGAAACTGGATTGGTAAGTCAACAGGCGTTGAGGTTGATTTCAAGATTGTAGGCGGTGGAGAATTCTCTATATTTACAACATGTATTGAGACCATCTACGGTATTACATTCATGGTTCTTGCTCCAGATGGAGATATTGTAAAGAGTCTTATGGATAGAGTTGAGAATCCAGATGAGGTTCAGGCTTATATCAATGAGACATTGAAGAAGAATGATTTGGATAGAACAGATTTGAACAAGACTAAGTCTGGCTGTCCATTGAAGGGAATATATGCAATCAACCCTGTAAATGGCAAGGAAGTGCCACTTTATATTGGTGACTTCGTACTTGCTAGCTATGGTACTGGTGCTGTAATGGCTGTACCAACACATGATCAGAGAGACTTCGAATATGCCCAGGCTCACAATCTGGAATATATCCAGGTTATTGAGGGTGAAGGTGCAGATGTAACTAATCATGCATTTGAGAAGCAGGATTATCTTGGCAAGGGTTGCACACTTATTAACTCAGAAGAGTTTAATGGTATGACAGTTGAGGAAGCCAAGGTTGCTATTACTAAGAAGCTTGTTGACATGGGTGTTGCTCGTGAGAAGGTTAATTACCATTTCAGAGAGTGGATTTTCGCTAGACAGAGATACTGGGGTGAGCCAGTTCCATGTGTATACAAGGAGGATGGTTCCATTGAGTTCTTGCCAGATGAGGAACTTCCAGTTGTTCTTCCTGAACTTGAGGATTACAAGGGAAGAAATGGTCAGGCTCCACTCGAGAATGCAACTGAGTGGAAGCAGTATGACAAGAATGGTTTAAAGGGTGTCCGTGAGACATCTACTATGCCAGGTTCTGCAGGATCATCTTGGTATTATATGAGATATATTGATCCAGACAACGATGAGGAATTCGCTAATCAGGAACTTCTGAAGCATTGGTTACCAGTTGACTTATATGTAGGTGGTCCAGAGCATGCAGTTGGACATTTGATGTATTCTAGAATCTGGAATAGATTCCTCTATAATAATGGATTATCTCCAGTGAAGGAGCCATTTAAGAAACTGGTACATCAGGGTATGATTCTGGGTGAAAATGGTATCAAGATGGGTAAGAGATTCCCTGAATTTGTTGTTAATCCAAGTGATATTGTAAATGATTACGGCGCAGATACATTGAGATTGTATGAGATGTTCATGGGACCTCTTGAGGTTTCTAAACCTTGGAATTCCAACAATGTAGCTGGTGCCAAGAGATTTATTACAAGAGTATATACATTCTTTACAGAGCCAGAGAATATTGTTGATGATAATGATAGTTCTCTTGAGAAGATTTATCACCAGACTGTTAAGAAGGTTACAAATGATTTCGAACAGTTAGGTTACAATACAGCTATTTCTCAGATGATGATTTTCGTAAATGCTTTGTATAAGGCCGGAAAATGTCCTAGAGAATATGCAGAGAATTTCGTGAAGATGTTCTCATGCATCTGCCCACATGTTGGTGAGGAAATCTGGGAGCTTATGGGTCATACAGATACAATTGCTTATGAGCCATGGCCAACATATGATGAGGCCAAGACTGTTGAAGACACAGTTGAGATTGCTGTTCAGATTAATGGTAAGACCAAGACAACATTGGCAATCAGCGTAGATGATGCCAAGGATGATGTCCTTGCTCGTGCCAAGGAAGCTTTGGGAGATAGATTGACTGGAAATATTATTAAGGAAATCTATGTACCGGGTAAGATTGTAAATATTGTTGCAAAATAAATTGTTATATAAATCAAAAGCTAAATAAACAAGGAGAGATACAATGAGCAAAATTGAGATGAAGACACCACTTGTTGAGATGGATGGAGACGAGATGACAAGAATTCTATGGCAGATGATCAAAGATGAATTGTTATATCCTTTTATCGATTTGAAGACTGAGTATTATGATCTTGGTTTGGAACATAGAAATGAAACTAATGACCAGGTTACTATTGATTCAGCAGAAGCTACCAAGAAGTATGGTGTTGCTGTTAAATGTGCCACAATTACTCCAAATGCAGCTCGTATGGAAGAGTATGATTTGAAGGAAATGTGGAAGAGTCCAAATGGTACAATCAGAGCTATTTTGGACGGAACAGTATTTAGAGCTCCAATTATTGTAAAGGGTATCGAACCTTGTGTTAAAAATTGGAAGAAGCCAATTACAATTGCCCGTCACGCTTATGGTGATGTATACAAATCAGTTGAGATTGATGTGCCAGGACCAGGTACTGCTGAGCTTGTATTTACAGGTGAGGATGGAACAGTTTTGAAAGAGACAATCCACAATTTCAAAGGACAGGGTGTACTTCAGGGACAGCACAACTTAGATGATTCCATTGAGAGCTTTGCCAAGGCTTGCTTTGCATATGCATTGGATCAGAAGCAGGATTTATGGTTTGCTACCAAGGATACAATTTCCAAGAAGTATGATCATACTTTCAAGGATATTTTTCAGGAAATCTATGAAGCTGATTACAAGGATGCTTTCGAGAAGGCTGGAATTACTTATTTCTACACTTTGATTGACGATGCTGTTGCCCGAGTTATGAAGTCTGAGGGCGGATATATCTGGGCTTGCAAGAACTATGATGGTGATGTAATGAGTGATATGATTTCATCTGCTTTCGGTTCTCTTGCTATGATGACTTCAGTTCTTGTATCACCAACTGGTGTATATGAATATGAGGCAGCTCATGGAACAGTTCAGAGACATTATTACAAGCATCTCAAGGGCGAGGAGACATCTACTAACTCAGTTGCTACAATCTTTGCCTGGTCAGGAGCTTTGAGAAAGCGTGGAGAGCTGGACAAGCTTCCAGAGCTTATGGAATTTGCTGATAAGTTGGAGCAGGCTTGTATCAAGACAATTGAGGATGGCAAGATGACCAAGGATTTGGCTTTGATTACATCTATGTCTAATCCAACAGTACTTAACAGTAGAGACTTCATTGTAGAAATCAGACATACATTAGAAGGAATGTTATAAGGAGATAATAAAATGATTCTATCCTGCCAGGGAATTACAAAATCATTTGGCACGGACAATATTTTAAATAATATTTCTTTTCAGATAGACCAGGGAGAAAAGCTGGCTATTGTAGGAAATAATGGAGCAGGTAAATCTACTTTGCTCAAGATTATAACAGGTGAACTTGATGCCGATGCGGGAAATGTAGTATTGGCCAAAGATACCACTGTAGGTTACCTGGCACAGTATCAAAATGATGCTGCGTCAGGTACTATTTATGATATTGTATATTCTGCCAGAGAAGACATTATAAATATAAAGAATCAGCTTCAGGATATGGAAGAACAGATGAAACATCTCACAGGAGATGACCTGGATAATCTGTTGATTAAATATCATTCTCTAACAGACACCTATGAGCATATGGAAGGTAATACCTATGATTCACTTGTGTCTGGGGTTTTGAGAGGCTTAGGCTTTGCTGATGAGGATTTCACCAAGAAGATGGAGGAGTTGTCAGGTGGTCAGAAGACCAGAGTATCTCTGGGTATGCTTCTGGTCAAGAAGCCTGATATTTTGCTTCTGGATGAGCCTATTAACCATTTGGATCTCAGATCTATCCAGTGGTTGGAGACTTATTTATCAAATTACAAGGGTGCTATGATTCTGGTGGCTCATGATAGATATTTCTTGGATAAAATAGTAACCAGGGTTTTGGACATAACCCATGGCCTTACACATTTATACAAGGGAAATTATACAGCCTATGCTATGCAAAAGGCAGATATTCTCAAAACCAAAATGCGTGAGTATGAGAAGCAACAGGCTATGATTGCTCATCAGCAGGAAGTTATTGATAAGCTGAAATCATTTAACAGAGAGAAGTCAATTAAAAGAGCTGAAAGTCGACAGAAGGCTTTGGATAAGATTGAGGTTATGGACGCTCCAATTATGGAGGAAAACCATATGAAGTTAACGCTGGAGCCTGAGGTTTCAAGTGGTAAGGATGTAATGGATATTCATAATCTGTCCAAGAGCTATGATGGCAAGGTGCTTTTTGAAGGCTTCGATTTCCTATTGCAAAAGGGTGAGCATGTGGCAATTATCGGTGACAATGGAACTGGTAAAACTACTTTGTTAAAGATTATAAATGAGGCTGTTACAGCAGATACCGGCGAGATTAAGCTGGGTTCAAATGTGCATATTGGATATTATGATCAGGAACAGCAGAGACTTGATGACAGCAAGACCTTATTTGATGAAATTGCTGATACATATCCTAATATGAATAATACTAAAATCCGCAATTGCTTGGCAGCATTTCTCTTTACAGGGGATGATTGCTATAAGAGAATTGGTGATTTAAGCGGTGGTGAGAGAGGACGAGTTGCTCTGGCTAAGCTTATGCTCTCAGAGGCTAATTTTCTGATTTTGGATGAGCCTACCAACCACTTGGATATGGAATCCAAGGATATTCTGGAGCAGGCCTTGAATTCCTATACAGGGACTTTGTTATATGTATCCCACGACAGATATTTTGTGAATCAGACAGCTCACAAGATTTTAGAGCTGGAAAATGGTCATTTTGTTACCTATTTTGGAAATTACGATTATTATTTGCAGAAGAAGGAAAATATTATAGATAATTTCTCCAAGAATTCTTCTGAGAATGTTAGTAATCCTTCTGGCTCTGTTACTGCTGAATCTATGGCAAATTCATCTGATAATGATGGTAAGGCCAACTGGGAAGCTAATAAGCAGAAACAGAGAGAAATTACAAGGGCAAAACGAGAATTGGAGTCTATTGAGGCACGAATTGAGGAAATTGAAAATAGAATTGCTGATATAGATAATGAATTTATGCAGGAAGAGGTTGCTACCAATTCTGCCAAGCTTAATGAGCTTACCAGTGAGTTGGATGGCTTAAATGATGAGCTAGCTGGCCTCTATGATAGATGGGAAGAATTGGAATCGTTAATTTCTTGACACATTGACAGTTTCCGTTGAACAAAATATAATTTATATGCAATAGATTTATTATGGCTCAGCTAATGAGCGTTATTTTTCAAGATAATATTAGGAGAGAAGTAGAAGTGGAAAAGGGTATATCTCAAGCAGTCATTAGAAGAATGCCTCGATATTATAGATATCTGGGAGATTTGTTAGATGCAGGTGTTGAGAGAATTTCGTCTAATGATTTAAGTAAAAAAATGCATGTTACTGCATCACAGATTCGTCAGGATTTAAATAATTTTGGCGGCTTTGGTCAGCAGGGATATGGCTATAATGTGAAATATCTATATGACGAAATTGGTAAGATTCTGGGTTTGACAGAGACACACAATATGATTGTGGTTGGTGTTGGTAATTTGGGACAAGCTGTTACCAATTATGTGAAATTTGATAAGCTTGGCTTCAAGATTATTGGATTATTTGACTCCGATCCTAAGAAGGAAGGCCAGGATGTAAGAGGCATGAAAGTCATGATGATGGAAGATCTGCCTAAGTTTGTGAAAGAGAACAAGGTTGATATTGCTGCTCTTACATTGCCTAGAGCATACGCAGAGAAGACTGCCAGAGATTTGGTAGACTTAGGCGTCACATCTATTTGGAATTTCGCTCATGTGGATTTGGATGATATAGAAGGTATTGTAGTTGAAAATGTACATTTATCAGACAGTCTTATGAGATTATCATACAATGCCTTGAATAATAAAAATATCTAAAGCTGAAATTGGGGTGGTTTGAGTGGAGCAGAAAAATTTTGCAAATGCTATTAGTGGTGCCAAAATTCCTATTCTTGTATTAGACCAAAAATGGCATCGTCTATTTGCATTGTCGGGTAAGCCTGATGCTGTAAAGGACCTGGAGAAAAATGTAAATGATGCCCTTGCCCGTCAGGGAAAGCTGACACAGGAATTGAAGGAACTGAAGAAGGTCAAAAATGATCTGATGCAGGGCATAGTTGATAATATGGATGAATCTCGGCGTGATTCCAACAAGAAGAAGGAGGAAAATAAGCGCCTCATAGAGGAAGTTAATGAGAAGATGGCTGCCAATGAGGATGAACTTATGGAACTTCCAAAGCTTATAGCTGATTATAACAAAGGCCTAATGCTTGAGACTATGACTTATTGCTATGATAGGCTTAGAGTGAATTACAATGAAGCCGAGGAAATCTCTGAATGGATTAAGAGAGTCAGAGTTGATCTCAAGAGAAATATTATCAAGAAGCAGAACCGGGAAATCAATAACAAGGAAATATATGCTTATATGCACGATATCTTTGGCAAAGATATTGTTGAAATGTTTGACGTGCAAAATAGTGACATAGAAATTACTACTGGGGATGCTATTGTAGGAGATACAAGTGATTCCAGAAAACTGTCCCAGGGTGAAAACTTCGATACTGGCAAGAAGGAAGGGAAGGATTCAACTGAAAATCAATCTGATGAACAGTCATCAGAACAACAACCTGATGGACAGGATACTGAGGGACAATAAAATAGTTAATAATAATACAGGTCTGCAAGGGGCCTGTTTTATTTTATATGAATTAAACGGGAGGTTTATATGAAATATTTGCTGAATGCGTCTGAAATGAAATGCCAAGAGTCCTATGCAATTAATGAAATAGGAATTCTGTCATTGGTTCTAATGGAAAAGGCTGCAGAGTGTGTAGCTAAATATATTGTGGAAAATTATGATGAAAACAGTAGAATATGTATCTTGTGTTCTTCTGGGAACAATGGTGGAGACGGGTTGGCTGTTGCCAGAATTTTGGATAACAGCGGTTTTTCTGTCAGCATATATTATGCCGGAGACGAGACCAAAGCTACTGAGGAAAATATATATCAGTTAAATATTTGCCATAAATTAGGGCTGGATTTTGCCTCTGATATGAAGGATTTGACTGAGGCTGATGTATATGTGGATGGTCTATTTGGTATTGGCTTATCTAGAGATATAGAAGGCAAATATAAAGAGTTAATTGAATTTATAAACTCATTACACAAGGATGTAATTGCCATTGATTTGCCTTCAGGAGTATCTGCTGATGATGGTAGGATTATGGGTTGTGCCATAGAGGCTGCGGCTACTATTACCTTTGGCTATGCCAAGATTGGTAATGTAATATTCCCAGGGAGAAAATACTGCGGCAAGGTGGTTTTGGCTGATATCGGTTTTGATGATAGAGGTTTGATTCAAGCTAGCCCAAAGCATCTGATGCTTGAACAGGAAGATTTGAAATATTTACCAGAGGCCAAGGTGGATGGTCACAAGGGAAGTAATGGTAGAGTGCTTTGTATTGCTGGAAGCCCAGAATATGCAGGTGCGGCCATATTATGTACCAAGGCTGCAATGGTTGCCGGGGCAGGCATGACATATCTATATACCCATGAGGCTATTAAGCCTTGTGTTGTGGATGCTTTTCCAGAAACCATAATCAAAACTTATACTGATTTTAATTCACATGATTTGGATGAACTTATGTCTCAGGTGAATTCAATTGTAATGGGACCGGGACTTGGAACAGATGAAACTGCAATTGGGATTGTGGAATATGTATTGCAAAATGCTACAGTTCCTGTGGTTGCTGATGCGGATGCCATAAATATTTTGGCACTTCATACCTCCCTATCCCTGGCTGATTTCTATGGTGATATTATTATAACTCCACATGTTGGAGAGATGAGCAGGCTGGTGAACAGGGATACGAAGGATGTAGCAGACAATATGCTTCAGATAGCTGAGACTTATGCTAACGAAAATGGTGTTACAGTTGTTTTGAAAAATGCTTCCACTGTAATTGCTATGTCTACCGGGGAGACTTATATAAATTCTTCTGGTAATCAAGGCATGTCTGTTGCCGGAAGCGGAGATGTGCTGGCAGGAATTATTGGAAGTCTAATAGCACAGGGGGTAAATAAGGATTTATGTGTTCCTCTGGGAGTATATTTACATGGCTTATCAGGTGATGCCATGGCCCAGGAAAAGGGATTTCACGGACTACTTGCAGGTGATTTGCTGGACGGAATTATAAAGGTGTATAATGAACTCCATTTATAGGGCTTAAACTTGAAAGGCACTGTCAATAATGATAAACTTGAAATGTTAAAAAGAAAGAGAAAAGAGGATATAGATTTATGTCAGGACATTCAAAATTTGCGAATATTAAGCACAAAAAAGAAAAGAATGATGCTGCAAAAGGAAAGATTTTCACAATTATTGGTAGAGAAATAGCAGTTGCAGTTAAGGAGGGTGGTCCAGACCCTGAGAATAACAGCAAGCTTCGTGATGTAATTGCCAAGGCCAAGGCCAATAACATGCCAAATGACACAATTGAGCGTGGAATCAAGAAGGCTGCTGGTGATGCTAACTCTGTTAATTACGAGAGCGTAACATATGAAGGATATGGTCCAAATGGTACTGCAATCATTGTAAAGGCTCTTACTGATAACAAGAATAGAACTGCTGCAAATGTAAGAAGTGCATTTACAAAGGGCAAGGGTAACATGGGTACTCAGGGATGCGTATCCTTTATGTTTGATGAGCGTGGTCAGATTATTATCGACAGAGAAGAGTGCGATATGGAAGCTGATGATCTTATGATGATCGCTTTGGATGCAGGAGCAGAGGACTTCAATGAGGAAGAGGATAGTTTCGAGATTTTAACAAGTCCAGAGGACTTTTCAGCTGTGCGTGAAGCTTTGGAAAAAGAGGGAATCCAGATGGCTGATGCACAGGTTACAATGATTCCTCAGACTTATGTTGAGCTTACAGACGAGCAAGATATATATAGCATCAATAAGCTTCTTGGCTTATTGGATGATGATGATGATGTACAGGATGTATATCATAACTGGGATGAATAATCCTTGCTAATATGAGGGGTGTTTCTTCTTTGTGAAGAAGATGGGAGGCAAGATGAAAAAAGTACTTTTTGCATCAAGTGAATGTGTTCCTTTCGTCAAGACTGGTGGATTGGCTGATGTTGTAGGAGCACTTCCAAAGGAATTCGATAAGAAAGATTGGGATATAAGAGTAGTTTTACCTGACTACACTTGTATACCACCACAGTACAGAGACAACTTTGAGTATGTATGCCATTTTCAGATGAATATGGGGCCATATATTGGTGATAAATATGTTGGTGTTATGAAGTATGAATACAATGGAATTACATTTTACTTCATAGATAACCTGGAATATTTCGAGTGTTTCTATCCATATTCAGATGCAAGATATGATATTGAGAAATTTATATTTTTTGACAAGGCAGTATTATCAATGCTTCCTTTGATAGATTTCCAGCCAGATATTATACATTGCCATGATTGGCAGACTGGATTGATTCCTGTATATTTAAAGACTGAATTTGCATCTAATTTATTCTTCACAAGTATGAAGAGCATTATTACAATTCATAATCTAAAATTCCAGGGTGTATGGGATATTAAGACTATTCAGGGGATTTCAGGATTGCCAATGGATGTATTTACCCAGGGCAAATTGGAATTCAAAAAGAGTGCCAATATGCTAAAGGGCGGAATAGTATATGCTGATTATATTACCACTGTCAGCGAGACTTACGCTAATGAAATCCAGTCAGCTTATTATGGCGAAGGGTTAGATGGATTGCTATATGCCAGAAGATTGGATATGAAAGGTATTGTAAATGGTATCGATTATGATGCATATAATCCAATGACTGACAAGGCATTATTTAAGAACTATGGTCCTGAGGACTTTAGAACCAACAAGAAAATCAACAAGACTAAACTTCAGGAGATGCTTGGACTTACAGTGGACAAGAAGAAGTATATGATTGGTCTTATTTCTCGACTTACAGATCAAAAAGGTCTTGATTTGATTAATTATTGTATCGAGAGACTGGTTGATGACAATACTCAGCTGGTGGTTATTGGAACTGGTGAATCTAAGTACGAGAATATGTTTAGACATTATGCTTGGAAATATCCGGACAAGATTTCTGCAAATATCTGTTACTCAGAGGATTTGGCCAGAAAGCTTTATGCTGCAGCAGATGCATTTCTTATGCCATCACAGTTTGAGCCATGCGGATTGACTCAGTTGATTTCATTTAGATATGGTACTGTTCCTATTGTAAGAGAGACAGGCGGTTTGAAGGATACAGTTATTCCATTTAATGAATATGAACATACTGGTGATGGATTCTCCTTTGCTAATTACAATGGAGATGAGCTTTTAAATGCTGTTAATTATTCTAAGTTTGTATATTTCGAGAAGAAAACAGACTGGAATAAGATGATTGACAGAGGAATGGCCAAGGATTATTCTTGGAAGAATTCAAGAGCTTATTATGAGGGATTGTATTCTTATCTTATTGGATAAAATAAGTAGATATATTCAGAAATTTTTGAACTGATTTGACTTATATTTTTATAATAATAATTTAGACGAATGAATTGTTTGATTAATAATTCATTCGTCTTTCTATTTGTTATATTTTCACAAGATTTGCCCATTCATAATGACATAAACTACAAAATATGGTATTATTTAACTTATGAATTTATGATAATAGGAGAGATATATGTCTATATTTGAAGCCATAATTTTGGGAGTTGTTCAAGGTTTGACTGAGTTTCTGCCAGTGAGCAGTTCTGGACATTTAGCTTTGCTTAAATTGTTATTTGGTATCGAAAGCGACACGGGGTTGCTTTTTGATGTTTTGCTGCATATAGCTACATTAGTTGCGATATTTCTTGCATTCTATAAGGATTTGTTTGCCATGATACGGGAAGGTATCATGATTATTGTTGATGTAGTCTGCAATATTGGCTTATTTATAGTAAATATTTTCCGTAAAGACAAATCTCCTTATCGAACTATTATCAAAAACAGTTATAGAAAATTTGATATTTTGATTATTATATCTACAATTCCTACAGCTGTAATGGGATTGCTGTTAGAGGATTATATTGAGCTTGCCTCCACAATTCTCATTGTGCCAGCGGTATGCTTGATAATCACAGGTATTATGTTATTTATGTCTGACAGAATTCAAAACACATCCAAGACGCCCAAGAGTACAACTTATTTGGATGCTATTTTTGTAGGTCTTGCTCAGGGATTTGCTATATTACCTGGAATATCCAGATCGGGAACTACAATTACAGCTTGCCTGGCTTGCGGATACAACAGAAAATATGCTGTTAAATATGCATTCTTTATGTCTATTCCGGCAGTTTTGGGAGCGGCGATTTTAGAATTGAAAGATCTATCACTTGCTTCTGTTGATTCGACTATGCTTATGAATTATGGAGCAGGTATGATAGCTGCAGCTATTGTAGGATTTATATGCATTAAAGGCATGATTTATTTTGTTAGAAAACAGAAATTCACTATCTTTGGTATCTACTGTATTGTGGTAGGAGCAACTGCCATTATTGTAAATACTATGGGTTTAATCTAGATTTTGGAACAGGAGTTATTTCTTATGGCTGGTAAAAAGACTAATACAGCTTCAAGAACAACTAAAAATAGAAATTCAAGTAGATCAAAGACTTCTTCAAATAGCAAGAAATCTACGGCTAGAAAAAATACTACTGGAAAATCTACTTCAAATTCACGTGGGAAGAGCTCTGGCAAGAGTACTAATACTACCAGAAATAAGAAGCAGACTAAGACTAATATTTCTGACAGAGTAGTAACTCAAAAGGGTAATGTCTTCGAAGAAATGGATGCTAATCAGATCAAAAAGCTTAAGGAGATGGTTCTCTGGGCTAGCATTCTAATTGGTTTATTGATTTTTGTGGGAAATATAGGCTATGGAGGAGTCATTGGCGGAGCCATCAGCGGATTCTTCTTTGGAATCTTTGGACTTCTGGCTTATATAATTCCAATTATTATTGTCATTACAGCTTTCTTTGTTGTAGCTAATTGGGGCAACAGCAAAGCTTCAAGAAGACTTGGATTTGCATTGTTAATTACATGTTGCTCATGTCTGACTCTTGAATTACTTACACATGAGGCGGAATATATTGAGCCTACACTGGCTTTCTCTTACGGATATGAGAATAAGTCTGGTGGCGGTTTTATCGGCGCTTTGTTTGCAGGATTGCTTATTAGAGGATTCGGTTTAATTAGCGCTTATATAATTGACATTATAGCTTTGATTATCTCTTTTGTAGCTTTCAGTGGAGTTTCATTACTTCAGAACAAGGCATATGGCAAGAAGGCTCGCAGACGCAGAAGAAATGATGCCAATGAAGCTCGAGAGGCTAGACTTGATAGAATTCAGAGAGATAGGGATGCCCAGGAAGCTCAGATGAAGAGAGCTGCTGAAGGGGATGTGCCTAGAAGACAGCGCAAAATCTCTGGGGTTGCTTTCGATACTTCAATTGCGGAAAATGTCCCTTCAATGGATGGAAATAATGATGATTTAAATGAGCTTACAGCAGGAATGAATGATGTAGAAATTGCTGATGTGAATCGTGTTCCTCTGAAATCAAAGGGACGCAAGTCTAGAAGCGTCATAAAGGATGCGACTGCATCAAATTCAGCTACATCTAATTCAGTTGCGTCAAATTCAGTTAAATCAAATTTAGCTGCATCTGGTGCCGCTGTTTCATCTAGAAAAGTTGAAATTAATACAAATGTTTCATCTAATACAGGTTATGCGGCTAATACTTCAGCAAATGCAACTGGTGGTAATGTAAATACAAATCCGGTTGATGATATTGTAAATACTCATGAGGTGAAGACAAGACGTCCTCAGAAAACTGCTGAGAGTCAGGCGGAGGTTGCAGCTAGTACCAAGGCTGTGGACAGTGAGATTGCATCTATTTCCAAGAATCAGAAGGGTAATTACAAGAAGCCGTCATTGTCTCTGTTACATAAGAGCGATGATAATGGTTCAGGTATGACTGCTGACAAGGTTAATGAGACTGCTGATAAGTTGGAGCGCACTTTGAAGAATTTCGGTATCAATGCTGTTGTAGAAAATGCAACCTGTGGTCCAGCTGTTACTAGATATGAGATTAAGCCAGAGGATGGTGTAAGAGTTAATCGTATTACCAACCTGGCAGACGATATTAAATTGAATCTGGCTGTGAGTGATATTCGAATAGAAGCTCCAATTCCTGGAAAGGCTGCTGTTGGTATTGAAGTGCCAAATGATAAACGAGCGGTTGTATCCTTTGAGGAGATTATCAATTCCAAGGAATTCAAGAATGCTGAATCCAAAGTTACCTTTGCAGTTGGAAAGGATATTGCCGGTAATATTATTACTGCAAATATTGCCAAGATGCCTCACTTGCTTATTGCAGGAACTACAGGCTCTGGTAAGTCAGTACTTACAAACTCAATTATTATGAGTATATTGTACAAGGCTGATCCTGATGAGGTTAAATTCATTATGGTGGATCCAAAGGTTGTAGAATTCAGTATATACAATGGAATACCACACTTGCTTCTGCCAGTAGTTACTGATCCTAAGAAAGCAGCTGGAGCATTGAACTGGGCTGTAAATGAAATGGATCGCAGATATCAGTGCTTTGCCAATGCGGGAGCCAGAGATATCAAGAGTTTTAATGACAAAGTTGCGAAGAACGGTGGCAAGTTAGATTTGCCAATTAACAATCAGGGTGATACAGAGGAAGTTGGCAGAATGCCAGAGATTGTAATCATTGTAGACGAGTTGGCTGACTTGATGATGGCAGCTGCCAAAGAAGTAGAAGAATCTATCTGTCGACTTGCTCAGAAAGCTCGAGCAGCGGGTATGTATATGATTTTGGCGACTCAGAGACCTTCTGTTGATGTTGTAACTGGACTTATTAAGGCGAATATGCCATCCAGAATTGCCTTGTCAGTTAATAGTGGAATTGATTCCAGAACTATTATTGATATGACTGGTGCAGAGAATCTGTTGGGAAATGGCGATATGCTCTATTATCCTCAGTCTCTTACAAAACCTATTCGTGTACAGGGCGCATTTGTCAGAACAGAAGAAATTCAAAATGTTGTTGATGAAATAAAGAACACAAATAATGAAACTGAATATGATGAAAATATTATAAAAGCTATCGAAGCTGGTGGAAGTGCAGGTTCCAATGCCACATCCATTGATGGTGGTGCTGGTGGTTTTGATGATGATCAGGATCAGTATTTTGCAGAAGCCGGCAGATTGATTATAAGCAAGCAGAAGGGATCCATTGGAATGCTTCAGAGAAACTTCAGAATTGGTTTCAACAGAGCAGCCAGAATTATGGATCAGTTAGAAGGAGCTGGGGTGGTTGGACCTGAGCTTGGAACCAAACCTCGTACTGTACTAATGACTGCCACGGAATTTGAACAGTATTTGAATCCAAATTTCGTTCCTGATACAGAAGATGATACTGTAGGTATTGGCAGTGAAGCAGAATATCCTATATCTGAGGATATAGATTAATCAATTGGTTAGTAAGGCAAATTGCTTTATTATATAGTATTTAACATATAAAAGGAGTGTTCTAGAAATGAAGAGTGATATCGAAATTGCACAGGAGGCAGTGATGCTTCCAATTACAGAAGTTGCTAAGCAGGTTGGCATCAGTCAGGATGACTTGGAGCTGTATGGTAAATACAAGGCAAAGTTATCAGATGAATGTATGGCAAGATTGGAAAATGCCCAGGATGGAAAACTTGTATTGGTAACAGCTATTAATCCTACTCCAGCTGGCGAAGGTAAAACCACAACAAGTATAGGTTTGGCTCAGGCAATGGAAAAATTAGGAAAGAATGCGATATTGGCTCTTAGAGAACCTTCTTTAGGACCATGTTTTGGTATAAAAGGTGGAGCTGCAGGTGGCGGATATGCTCAGGTAGTTCCAATGGAGGATTTAAATCTACATTTTACAGGAGATTTTCATGCTATTACTTCTGCTAACAACTTATTGGCAGCTATTTTGGACAATCATATCCAGCAGGGCAATGAACTTGGAATTGATCCAAGACAGGTTGTATGGAAGAGATGCTTAGATATGAACGACAGAGTTTTGAGAAATGTTGTTGTTGGTCTGGGTAATAAAATGGATGGAATGGTTCGAGAAGATCATTTTGTTATAACTGTTGCATCTGAAATTATGGCAATTTTATGCCTGGCTGATGATATGCATGACTTAAAGCGCAGACTTGGCAATATTATTGTAGCTTATTCATTTGATGGCAAACCTGTAACAGCCAATGATTTAAATGCTACTGGCGCAATGGCAGCTCTTCTCAAGGATGCTATTAAGCCGAACATGATTCAGACTTTGGAGCATACTCCAGCATTGGTTCACGGAGGACCATTTGCCAATATTGCTCATGGATGTAATTCAGTTAGAGCTACCAAGATGGCTTTGAAAATGGGTGATATCTGTATTACTGAAGCTGGTTTCGGTGCTGACCTTGGTGCTGAGAAGTTCCTTGATATTAAATGTCGCAAAGCTAATTTGAAGCCTGATGCAATTGTACTTGTTGCTACAATCAGAGCTTTGAAATATAACGGCGGTGTTGCCAAGGATGACTTAAAAGATGAAAATTTAGATGCTTTGAAGAAAGGTATCGTAAATCTTGAGAAGCATATAGAGAATCTCCAGAAATACAATGTTCCTGTTGTTGTTACATTGAATTCATTTGTGACAGATACAGAGGCTGAGACAGAATTCGTTAGACAATTCTGTGAGGAGAGAGGATGTTCATTTGCCTTGTCTGAGGTATGGGAGCATGGCGGAGATGGAGGAATCCAGCTTGCCAATGCAGTATTGGATGTCTTGGAAAATAAGACAAGCAATTTCAAGCCTCTTTATGAGGATGATATGCCTCTTACAGACAAGATTGAAACTATTGCCAAAGAAATCTATGGTGCAGATGGTGTTACTTATTCACCTGCTGCCCGTAAGGAATTGGAGAGAATCACTTCACTTGGAATGGGACATTTCCCTGTATGTATGGCCAAAACTCAGTATTCATTATCTGATGATGCCAAGAAGTTGGGCCGCCCAAGTGGCTTTGAAATAAATGTTAGAGAAGTATATGTATCAGCAGGTGCTGAATTTGTAGTTGCAGTTACAGGCGCTATTATGACTATGCCTGGTTTGCCAAAGAAGCCTGCAGCTTATGGTATTGATGTAACTGATGAGGGTGTAATTACAGGATTATTCTAATAGAAGTAGGATGCTTATATGATTTGTCAGAAGTGTAAATCAGAAATTGAATCAGGTAGTATTTTCTGTCCAAAATGTGGCGAAGCTGTTCAAATGGTTCCGGATTACAATATTTTGGATGATGATTTCTTATACTCTATGGTAGACAAGAAAGAGGATGATTCACAAAATGAATCTGAATCTGCTTTACAACAAAATGAGGATGGAAATGAAAAGGGTACAAAGGAAAATGATACCAACAAAAGCCTGATTCAACATTTAAAAGATCCAAAGAATAGAAAATATGTGATTTCAGCAGGTGTTGCAACCATATTTATTATATGCATATCCATTGTGCTATATGTGAATTCTTATTCTTACTGTTATAAGCAAGGTTTGAAATGTGATAAATCTGGTGATTATGCCAGTGCATGCGAATATTATCTCAAAGCTATAGGCAGAGACGATAGTCAGTATGCTGCCTATGAAGCCTTGGGAATAGATTGTTATAATCTGGAAAAATATGAGGATGCTATTACATATTTGAATTATGCAATTGAGATTAATCCGGATGCTGTTGATTCTTATATGTATCTAATCAAAGCATATTTGGCTGTGGGGGATTATGATTCAATTGACAGCCTCAAGAGCACTGTCACAAATCCGGATATAATTGCAGTTTTTGATGATAATGTGGTTTCTGCTCCAGAATTTAGCATTCCAGCTGGAAGCTACAATGATGATTTTGATTTGGAATTATCTTCTAGCAAAGGGGATTCAATTTACTATACTACAGATGGTTCAAATCCTATCAGTTCAAGCTCGAAGATTGAATATACTGAAGCAATTAGAATTGAGGAAGGTGATTCCTGTATCAAAGCAGTATGCCTTGATTTAAATGGAAAATATTCCGAGGTTGTCACTTCAAAATATACTGTGAAATATTCAAAACCGGATAAGCCTGTTGTATCCATTGAAAACGGCAGCTTTACTACAGAGACATTTATCACAGTAACAGTTCCAGAAAATTGCAATGTATATTACACCTGGGACGGCACGGTGCCAAATGAATCATCAAGTTTGTATTCAGAGCCAATTAGAGTTATTGAAGGCAATAATATATTATCCCTGGTTTCTATTGATGATCATGGCATGATTAGTGATGTGTTGGAATGTAATTATAAATATTTACCATAGGATAATTCAGATATGAATATTACCATTTTATGCGTAGGTCAGATTAAAGAAAAATTTTATAGAGATGCCATCGGTGAATATTCCAAGAGACTTTCTAGATATTGTAAGTTGAATATTATTGAAGTCAATGATGAGAAAACCAAGGAAAATCCCAGCGACAATGAGAAACAGATTATTTTGGAGGCTGAGGGGGACAGATTACTGAAGCATATCAAAGAAAATGATTATGTAATTTCCCTTGAGATTCTGGGGAACAAACTGGATTCTGTTAAATTTTCCAAGAAGATTGAAAATCTAGGGCTTACAGGAAATAGTAATATAGTCTTCGTCATTGGAGGTTCTCTGGGATTGGACCCAAGGATTTCCAAGAGGGCAGATTATAAAATCAGCTTTTCAGATATGACATTTCCACATCAGTTAATGAGAGTGGTTTTACTGGAACAGATATATAGAGGCTTTCGTATTATGCGAAATGAACCTTATCACAAATAATTTAGTAAGAAGAATAGATTATGAAAGAAGAAGAGATATTATTACAGATTCCAAGTGAACATATAAGCAATATTTTCGGTCAGTTTGACAGAAATATTCAAAATATTGAGAAGGCTTTGAATGTAACCTTTGTATCCCGAGGGGATGATTTAAAGATTCTGGGGGCCAAGGAGAATATTGAAGCCGGTCATAAGATTGTAAGTGAAATGATTGCTCTGGCCAAGAAGGGCGTGGATATTACAGATCAGGAAGTGAATTATCTGTTGGGTATGAAACAAAATAATATTGATACTTCCCAATTGGTTAAATTGCAGGATGATTGTATATGCCATACAACTCTTGGAAAGCCAGTGAAGCCAAAGACTTTGGGCCAGAAGCAATATGTTGATTCCATTAGAAATCAGATGATTACTTTTGGAATTGGTCCTGCTGGTACAGGAAAGACTTACCTTGCAATGGCAATGGCTATAACTGCATTTCAGCGTGAGGAAGTAAGTCGTATTATACTCACTCGCCCGGCTATAGAAGCTGGAGAGAAGTTAGGATTTCTTCCTGGAGATTTACAGAGCAAGGTTGATCCTTATCTGAGACCTCTATATGATGCCTTGTATCAGATTATGGGAGCTGAGAACTTTAACAGAAATATGGAAAAAGGTCTTATTGAAGTTGCACCTCTGGCTTATATGAGAGGTAGAACCTTGGACAATGCGTTTATAATTTTGGATGAAGCTCAAAATACCACACCTGCTCAGATGAAAATGTTTCTGACTAGAATAGGTTTTGGCTCCAAGGCTGTTATTACTGGTGATGCTACTCAGAAGGATTTACCTGCAGATGCCACCTCAGGCCTTGATGTAGCTATGAAGGTTTTGAAAAATGTACCAGAGATTAGCATATGCAATCTTACTGGTGCAGATGTAGTTAGACATCCGCTGGTTCAGAAAATTGTCCATGTTTATGAAGTATATGAAGATAAGCAAAAGGGTGCTAAGAAAAATAATAGAAAGAAAAACATGAAGAATGATTAATCCATCAGCTAAGAGATTGAAATATATTCTGGGGATGATTATCATATTCGCCCTTGGAAATATTGCTTTTCTATATAAGAAAGAAATGCTTCTTGATGATATCCTGGGAATCCTGGCCATTAATATAGCATTTCTTGTAGTATTTGTATTTTGTATGTCCATAAAGAGAATAGATGATATGCTTCCAATGGGAGAGGCAACTAATTATGGCAAGATATTTGCAGCAGTATTATTTTCATGGATTCTAATCTATGGCTTCAGTTATTGCCCGGCATATTTCGTGCCTGTTATCTGTATATCTTCCCTGCTTTCATGCGTATTGGGAGATTTGGATAGTTTATGTTTGACTCTGTATTATATCTGCATATTATGCTTTTACTGTCAGCTTAGTAATAATACCTTGTATTGTTATCTGCTTGTATCCATTATAGGTACAATGCTGGCAAATGTAATGAAGAAGGCTACACAGAGAGAGAAGATTTATCTATATATAATTTATTTTATAGTAAGTCTCATTTTCCCTTGTATCTTCTATTACAGAGCCAATCACAAAATCTCTGAGATTGAAATTATATATGCCTTTGCTAATTCTGTAGTTTCTGTTCTTATAATTATCATTGCATTTAGCAGATTGCAGCGAAAGGTGCAGGAAGAAGTAAGAGACAATTATATGAATCTCATTGATGAGGATTATCCATTGGCTAGAGATATTAGAGCTTATTCCATGGCTGAGTATGCTCATGCCAGAAGAGTTTCCAGATTGTCTGCCAAATGCGCTGAAGAGATTGGAGCAGATGCTATGCGCTGTTGTGTAGCCGGTTTCTATTATCGTCTGGGCAAAATGGAAGGTGAGCCTGAAATTGATAATGCTTTGAGATTGGCCAATGAGCATTGCTTTCCGGCTTCTGTCATGGAGATCATGGAAGAATATGGATGCATAATCAGAAAACCTCAGACAGTTGAATCTGCTATTGTACATATGGTTGATGCCCTGGTTCAGAAGATGGAAGTCCTTGATGCAGATACAATGTCAAGTACCTGGAATCAGGATATGGTAACATATCAGACTTTAAATGAATTATCGGGAGCTGGTTGTTATGATGAGAGTAAGTTAGGTATGAATCAGTTCTTGAAGATAAGAGAATGTCTTGTTGCGGAGGATATTTTAGAATGAAATATTTATTTGAAGAAGAGGTAGAAGTGCCATTTGACTTTGATTACAAAGAAGTGGCAAAACAGGTTATTGATATGGCTTTAGATATGGAGGAATTTCCCTTCGAGTCAGAGGTTGATATTACATTGACTGATGATGCAGCCATTCAGGATATTAACAAGGAATTCAGACAGCTGGATAAGTCAACAGATGTTTTGTCTTTTCCGCTGATTGAATATAAATCGGCTGGTGATTTCTCTGATTTGGAAAATCAAGATGATATCTTTAATCCAGAGACAGGAGAAGCCATGCTTGGAGACATTGTAATAAGTGTGGAACATGTATTGAAGCAAGCCGAAGAATATGGTCATTCAATTAAGAGAGAATATGCATTCTTGATTGCTCACAGTATGCTTCATCTCATGGGCTATGATCATATGACTCCTCCAGAAGCCAATGTTATGGAGGAAAAACAGGAAAACATTTTAAATGCTTTAAATATTACTAGGGAGGAATGAATTTAAAATGAAAATTGCAAAAACAAAACTTATAGCTATTATAGCTGGTGTAGTTGCTGCACTTGCTATCGGCGGCGTTGTTATCTACAACGTTACAAAACCAAAGGAAGAGCCTGTGGTTAAGACTGAGAAGAAAGTAGAAGATACAACACACAAGGGTGAGATGAGATCTCTCCTTACTGGTGAGTGGGTTCCAGAGGAGCAGGGTAAGAAGAGACCTGTATCTGTTATGACAGAGAATATTCCAGTTGCTATGCCTCAGTACGGACTTAACAAAGCCGGCGTTATCTATGAGTGTCCAATGGAAGGTGGCCTTACAAGACTTATGGCTATCTACGAAGATTACTCTGGTTTGGATAAAATCGGTAATGTAAGAAGCTGTCGTCCATATTTCGCATACTTCGCAGGTGAATTCGATTCAGTTTATGTTCACTTTGGACAGAGTGTATTCGCTTTGGAAGTTTTGGAGAGCGGTTTGGTAAATAATATCAGTGGTCTTGATGGTTCAGTTAGCTCAACATTTTACAGATCAGATGATAGAAAAGCTCCTCACAATGCATATGTAAGCGAACAGGGTATCAAAGAGGGTATTGCCAAGAAGGGCTACAGAGAAGAGTATGATTCTAAATATCCAGGACATTATCTCTTTGTAGAAGAGGGCAAGGAAAATAATCTTGATAAGGGTACAGATTGTAAGGCTTTGAGATTATATTATCCATCTAACACACCTTCTTTTGTATATGATGACAAGACCAAGACTTACAAGAGATTCCAGTATGGTGAAGCTCAGATTGACAAGGTTGATGAGAAGCAGATTGAAGTAAAGAATATTATTTTACAGAATGTAATAAGTGATGTATATGATTCTCCAGAAGGATATCTTAATCTTACAGTATCCGGTTCAGGTGAAGGAAAATATATTACAAATGGTAAGATGATTGATGTTACATGGACTAAGTCAACAGAGGATGGAATTACACATTACTATGACTCAAACAACAAGGAAATCCAATTGAATCCTGGTAAAACCTGGGTTAGTATTATACAGAATCAGTATGCTGACAGAAATGTATTCTCAGCAACTGCTGATGGATTAGAATAATTTATTGAATTTTATACTTATATTATTGTAGATTTGGAGATATTTTATCTTGAATAACAGAGCGAAGAAAAGCGACACAAATTTCATAGTTCAAGGTTCAATTTTGGCAATAGCATCTATTATAAGTCGTATTGTAGGACTTATTTATAGAATGCCGCTGACAGCTATTATTGGTAAAACGGGAAATGATTATTACGGCACAGCCTATAGTATATATAATATTATGCTTATTATTTCCTCATATTCACTGCCTCTTGCAGTATCTAAACTGGTATCTGCAAGAATGGCTGTGGGCCATGCCAAGGATGCTCTCAAAGTATTTAGAAGCGCCATGATTTTTGCAGTTATAAGTGGTGGTATCGGTGCTTTGGTTGTATTCTTTGGAGCTGACTTTTTCGCCGGAACCTTGTTGAAGACTCCTATGAGTGTCCTTGCTTTGAAGGTGTTGGCACCAACTCTGTTTATAGTAGCAATTCTGGGAGTGTTCAGAGGATTCTTCCAGGGATTAAATACTATGATGCCAAGTGCATTTTCACAGATATGTGAGCAGATATTAAATGCTATTGTATCTGTAGTTGCAGCTTATATGCTATTTTCTTACGGTAAGAAAGTAGGAGCCGTTCTCGGCAATCCAGATAATTATGCTGCTGCATATGGAGCGGCAGGTGGTACCTTGGGTACTTTGTCTGGTGCCATTTTGGCCTTGGGAATCGTTGCATTTATATATATGGCTTACCGAAGAAGATTTAAGAAGAAGCTTATTCGAGATCATAGCAGAAATCAGGAATCTTACGGTGAAGTATTCAGGGTATTATTACTTACAATTGTTCCTGTACTTTTAAGTACTGTAGTATACAGTATAAGTACTCTTATAGATCAGGGTGTATTCAAAAATATAGCTGTATTACAAGGTTATGATGCCAAGACCATCAGTGAATGGTGGGGCGTATACAGTGGTCAGTTTATTGTACTTACCAACGTGCCGATTTCTATTGCTTCATCACTGGCAGCTTCCTGTGTGCCAAGTCTGTCTACAGCATACTTTGCCGAGGATTATGACCGTGTAAATCATCAGATTAATCTGGCTACAAGATTTATTATGGTTATTGCAATTCCATCTGCTGTAGGAATGGCTGTACTTGGCAAGGCATTGAATCTGTTATTATTTGCTGATGGTGATGATACTACCATGTATATAATGATTTTAGGTACCATTTCCATTGCATTATTTGCTTTATCGACTTTGACCAACGGTTTGTTACAGGGTATTGATAAAATGAAGATCCCTGTCATAAACTCGGTTATTGCAATATTGATACATGTTATATTCCTTATCATTTTAATGGAATTCTTTGACTTGAATATTTATGCCGTTGTTATTGCCAATAACATATATGGTTTGGTTGTATGCATATTAAATGATATTGCCTTGAAGAAATATACCAGTTCTTCACAGAATATAGAGAAGACTTATATTATTCCAGCGATTTCTTCATTGGTAATGGGTGTCAGCGTATATGCCATTTATAAACTGTGCTATACTCTGTTGCATTCCAATGCTGTATCAACCATACTCAGTATTGTTGTTGGAGTGGCTGTATATGGCATACTTCTATTGAAAATGAAAGGACTTACAGAAAATGAACTGATGCGTATGCCAAAGGGCGAGCTCATTGTAAGCTTATGCGAGAAGCTTCATTTGATATAGGTGCTTAATATGGGAAGAAATATTTTAGAATATGATATTTGTATAATAGGGGGAGGGGCTTCCGGTCTTATGGCTGCTATAACTGCAGCAAAAACTGGGGCCTCTGTCCTTGTGTTTGAAATAAACCCAGATTTGGCTCATAAAATCCTTGCAACTGGAAATGGCAGATGTAATTTCACCAACTCCAATATTAATTCTGCTGCATATCATAATTACAACTATGATTGCATAGAAAATATATTTGATCAGTTTGGTTATGAGGATACTTTGAAATTCTTTTATGAGGAAAATGTACTTTATGATAAGCGTGGAGATTTATATTATCCACGCACCAATGAGGCGGCTACCATAAGAGAAGCTTTGGTTAAAACAGCCACTGATTTAGGCGTAGAATTTATATATGAGCGCAAAATCAAATCCTTTAATACAGTGGATGATGGCTTTGTTATAGACAGGGATATTAATCCTGTATATTGTAATAAACTGATTATTGCCACAGGAGGCAATACTTCTAAGATTCCAGGAAGTAATGGTGATGGCTTTTATTATGCCTCATTGCTTGGACATAATGTGATTTCACCCCTTCCTGCATTGGGTAAGCTTATTATTTCAGATAGGTCATTGTCCAAAGTCTCAGGAGTGAGAACCAAAGCCAAAGTTAATACTTACGTGGAAGATGAACTTATTGAGTTCCATGAGGGAGAGCTTCAATTCAGTGAAGATGGAATATCAGGAATTGTGGTATTTCAAGCTTCCAGATGCATATCAAGAGCTTTGAATTCTGGGAAAAAGGCATGGGTGGAATGCGATTTGATTCCTGAGTATACAGAGGATGAGGTTGCTGATATGCTCAAAAATCGTCTGGAAAATCATAATACAGCTGATGCAATAAGTGGAATTGTGCCGGAGAAACTTACTAGATATATATATAACAAATCCCAGGGTGATTTGGATAAATGTGTTAAATTATTCAAACATATGACCTTCATTCCTGACAGAGTGGATGATAAAACTGCTCAGGTTACTACAGGTGGAGTAGATATGTCAGAGATTAATAAATCCACATTGGAATCTCTGATTCATCCAGGATTATATTTTGCAGGAGAAGTGTTGGATGTTGATGGTATCTGTGGAGGATACAATCTGCAGTGGGCTTGGAGTTCAGGCTATGTTGCAGGATTACATGCCAGTGAGAGATAGGTTAAATATATGAAAAATGCAATTATATTGAATCAATTGAAAATAGAATATAATGCTGATCTTTCCAATATGAAGGGTATCATTGCTCACAGTTTAAGAGTGAAGAAGGAAGATATCTATGATTTTGAGATATTGAAAAAATCTATTGATGCCAGAAAGAAACCTGATATTTATTATATCTACAAGGTTCGAGTGATTTTTGAAGAGAACAAGTCACATCTTATAAGCAAGGTTTTAAAGAACAACAATGTAACGGAGGATAATCTGGTGGAATATGTTATTCCACAGGCAGGAGATGTAAGTCTCAATAAACCGCCGGTTATAATTGGTATGGGCCCTGCTGGATTATTTGCCGGGTATATTTTAGCTCAGGCTGGCTTTAAACCAATTGTGTTGGAGAGAGGCAGAGATGTGGCTAGCAGACATGAGGATGTAAATCATTTCTGGGAGACAGGAGAGTTAAATCCAGAATCCAATGTACAGTTTGGTGAAGGTGGAGCTGGTACATTTTCTGATGGTAAGCTCAACACTTTGGTAAAGGATAAATTTGGAAGAAATAGTTATGTGCTTCATACATTTTACAAGTTTGGAGCTTCTGAAAATATATTATATGATGCAAAACCTCATATAGGCACAGATGTGCTGATGCAGGTTGTGGCAAATATGCGAAATGAGATAATCAAACTTGGAGGTCAGGTATTATTTGAGTCAAAAGTTTCGGGAATGGACTTTGATGAGACTCATAATCTCAAAGGTCTGTATTACAATGACTCTAATTATGTAGCTACAGATGTGGCAATTCTGGCTATTGGACATAGTGCCAGAGATACATTTCGCATGCTGCATGATTTAGATATTGATATGAAAGCCAAGGAGTTTGCAGTGGGATTTCGTGTTGAACATCCTCAGAGCATGATTGATATATCCCAATATGGCAAGGAATACAAGGATTTGCCTGTGGCAAATTATAAATTGACAGCTAATCTAGATAATTCCAGAGGAGTATATTCATTCTGCATGTGTCCGGGAGGATATGTGGTAAATGCTTCCTCTGTTTCACATAAATTGGCTATTAATGGAATGAGTTACTCTGATAGAGCTTCAGGTAATGCCAATAGTGCAATTATTATATCAGTGGGGGAAAAGGATTATGATATGTCAGATCCTCTTGCTGGAGTTTTATTTCAGGAGGAGCTAGAGATCAAGGCTTATGAATTAGGTCAGGGTCGTATCCCACAACAGTTGTTTGGAGATTTTGAGGAAAATGTAATTAGTACTTCCTATGGAGAATTTGAATCAAAAGTCTGCAAAAACACATGCTTTGCCAATTTGCGTCAATTATTAAGTGATGAAATGAATGAGTCATTTATTGAGGCAATGCATAGATTTGGACGCAAGATACATGGTTTTGACAGAGCTGATGCCATTATGTCAGGCATTGAGAGCCGCACTTCCTCTCCAGTTCGAATTACAAGAGATGAGAGCTTTGAGAGTAATATCAAGGGCTTATATCCTTGTGGAGAAGGAGCTGGATATGCTGGAGGAATTATGTCAGCAGCCATGGACGGAATGAAAGTGGCAGAAAAAATTATTGAAAAATACAAGGTGAATTATGAATAGTAAAGAAGTTGATTTTGATAAATTAACACCAATGATGCAACATTATCTCAATACCAAGAAAGAATATCCTGGTTATATATTGTTCTACAGATTAGGAGATTTCTATGAAATGTTCTTTGAGGATGCTGAAACTGTATCCAGAGAACTTGAAATCACTCTCACAGGAAAGAGCTGTGGATTGGATGAGAGAGCTCCAATGTGTGGTGTTCCTCATCATGCAGCAGAAAGTTATCTTACCAGATTAATTGAAAAAGGTTATAAGGTAGCTGTATGTGAGCAGGTGGAAGATCCAAAGGAAGCTAAGGGAATGGTGAAGAGAGAAGTGACCCGAATTGTCACTCCTGGTACTAATATGGACGCAGCAGCATTGGATGATGGTAGAAATAATTATATAATGGGAATCTTCTATGATGGTGATAAATTCGGTTTATCTATCTGTGATGTTTCTACAGCTGATTTCTTCGTCACTGAAGTGGATTCAGTGAGAAACTGTATGGATGAAATCAATAAATATCAGCCATCAGAGATTGTATGTAATGAGAATTTCACTATAAGTGGAATTGATTTATCTGATTTGGAAAATCGTATGCAGATTTCCATCTCTGAATTAGATGCCAGATATTTTGATGAGAGACTTGCTATTGAACTTCTGTTAGAACATTTCAAGGCATCAAGACTCTCAGGACTTGGTCTGGTGGAATTTCCAGTAGGAAGTGTATCTTCAGGAGCACTTCTCAAATATCTATATGAGATTCAGAAGACCAAGCTTGAACAGATCAATCAAATCAAGCCTTATATCAATGGAAATTTCATGTTGATTGATTCTTCAACTAGAAGAAACCTGGAATTAATTGAAACTTTGCGTGAGAAGCAGAAGCGTGGTTCACTTCTATGGGTATTGGATAAAACCAAGACAGCCATGGGAGCCAGAATGCTTCGCAGTTATATTGAGCAGCCTCTTACAGATGAGGTTGAAATCAAGAAGAGACTGGATGCTGTGGATGAGCTTACAGCCAAGATTATTCAAAGAGATGAATTGAGAGAATATTTGACACCAATCTATGATTTGGAGAGATTGAATACCAGAATCATTTACCAGACAGCAAACCCTAGAGATATGCTGGCATTTAGAAATTCATTGAAGATGCTTCCAGCTATCAAGATTGTGTTAAATGATTTTACTGCAGACAATCTATGCGCTCTCAATGAGGAGATAGATGATTTACGAGATATTCACAAAATGATTGATGATATGATTTGTGAAGAACCACCTATTTCGGCTAGAGATGGAGGCATAATCAAGGACGGTTATTTCGAGGAAATTGATAGACTTCGCAAGGCCAAGACAGATGGCAAAACATGGCTGGCTGAATTGGAAGCCAAGGAGCGTGACCGCACTGGAATCAAGAATCTCAAGATTAAATATAACAAGGTCTTCGGATATTATCTGGAGGTAACCAACTCTTACAAGGATTTGGTGCCTGCTGATTACCAGAGAAAGCAGACTTTGGCCAATGCAGAGAGATATTTCACTCCTGAATTGAAGGAGTTGGAAGATACAATTTTAGGAGCGGAAGATAAACTCCTGTCCCTGGAATATGAGCTGTTTAAAGAGCTTAGAAACAAGGTGGCTACACAGGTTATCAGAATTCAAAATACTGCCAAGGCAATTGCGGCATTAGATGTATATTGTTCACTGGCTTATGTAGCTGAGAAGAATCATTTTGTGAGACCAAAGATTAATACCAAGGGTGTTATTGATATAAAAGGCGGTAGACATCCGGTTGTTGAACAGATGATTGAAGGCAATATGTTCATTGATAATGACACTTATCTGGACAATCGCAAGAACAGATTTTCAATTATTACAGGTCCTAATATGGCTGGAAAATCTACTTATATGCGACAGGTGGCTCTCATTGTACTTATGGCACAGATGGGTTCATTTGTTCCTGCCAAGTCGGCAAATATTGGTGTATGTGACCGAATATTTACCAGAGTAGGAGCCTCTGACGATCTGGCTTCAGGCCAGTCTACCTTCATGGTTGAGATGAATGAGGTTTCTAATATTTTGAGAAATGCTACCAAGAATTCTCTTCTTATTTTGGATGAGATTGGTCGAGGAACTTCAACATTTGATGGATTAAGTATTGCCTGGGCTGTTGTGGAGCACATTAGCAACAGTAAGATTTTGGGAGCCAAGACATTATTTGCTACTCATTATCACGAGTTAACTGAGTTGGAAGGCCGTTTGGAAGGCGTCAACAATTACTGTATCGCTGTCAAGGAAAATGGTGACGACATAGTATTCCTTCGCAAGATTGTACCAGGTGGGGCTGACAAGAGTTATGGTATTGCAGTTGCCAAGCTTGCAGGATTGCCGGACGAGGTAGTTGAGCGTGCCAATAGAATCGTGGAGCAGTTGGTGGAAAATGATATTGTAGATATTGCCAAGAATATCTCCCTGGAGGGCCAGACTGTAAATGGCAAAATCAAGACCAAGCCTCTTGATGATGTAGACAAGGCTCAGTTGTCGTTCTTTGACACAGTCAAAGATGATGATATTATCGATGAGTTGAGAAATCTTGAGATTTCTAAAATGACTCCTATAGATGCCCTTAACATATTGAACGAGTTGCAGGTAAAGGTGAAGAATAGATGGTAAGAAAGAATATCAATGTATTAAGTCAGGCTACAATTGATAAGATTGCTGCAGGAGAAGTGGTTGAGAGACCTCTTTCTGTTGTAAAAGAGTTGGTGGAGAATTCTATTGATTCTGGGGCCAGCGCTATTTCTGTGGAAATCAAGGATGGGGGTAAAAGCCTAATTCGTGTTACAGATAACGGCTGCGGAATTCCCAAGGATCAGCTGTCACTGGCATTTCTCAGACATTCCACCAGCAAGATTGATGATACATCAGATCTTATGGATATTCATTCATTAGGCTTCCGTGGAGAGGCTTTGTCCAGCATCAGTGCTGTATCCAGAGTGGAACTTATTACCAAACCACAGGATCAGTTTATGGGGTGCAAATATATAATGGAAGGCTCCAAGGAAGTGGGCATTGAGGAGGTTGGAGCACCTGACGGTACCACGATTTTCGTTCATCAGTTGTTCTATAATACTCCAGCCAGAAAGAAGTTTCTCAAATCAGATACTACGGAAGCTAATTATATTGTGGAAATGATAGAGAATCTGGCCCTTTCTCATCCGGATATTTCTTTTTCCTTTAGTGTAAATGGCAAGGAGAAGCTGCATACATCAGGAAATGGAGCCTTGAAGGATTGTATTTACCAGATTTGTGGCAAGGAAATCTCTGATAATATTCTATATGTGGAAGAGGAAAACGACAGATATGTAATCAATGGTTATATTGGTAATTCCACCATTGCCAGAGGTAACAGAAATCTGGAAAATTTCTACATAAACGGCAGATATATTAAGAGTTCTCTCTTGTCCAAGGCAGTGGAAAATGCTTACATTGGTTTCCTTATGCAACATCAATATCCATTTTGCCTGTTAAATATTAATACTAAAGAAGCCAATATTGATGTAAATGTACATCCTACCAAGCAGGAAGTGCGCTTCGATGATGAGATTGAAATCAGTGATTTGATCTATAAATTAGTAAACGACAGATTGAATTTCCGTGAGGATATCAAGGATGTATGTTTGGATGAAGATAAATCAAGCAAGGTTAGTTCTGCTTCAATTTTAGCTGATTTGGAATATAAGTCAGTTCAGCCATTTGAAAAAAATAAAATGGCTGCAGTGAAAGAGAAGTTAATTGCAGAAATCCACAAGGATTCTCCTTATGAGAGACAGTACAAGGATTTCTATGCAGCAAAGGATGCTGCCGAAGAAGTGGCGCATAAGGAAACGGATTCAAACTTAAATGCCAATAATTATGTTGATTCTAATTTAAGTAATGATGTCGATGCTATTGCTGATGCTGATGCTAACATATCAACAACGGCGCCACAACCTCAGAAAATCATTTATGAACAGGCTAGTTTTCTTACTCCTGAGGCCAAAGAACAACATAAGATAATCGGTCAATTATTTGACACATATTGGATGGTTCAATATCAGGATAAACTGTATATCATCGATCAGCATGCTGCTCATGAGAAGGTGCTATATGAGAAGACTATGAAGAAAATTCATGAGAAAGAAATGACTTCTCAGCTTATTAGCCCTCCAATCATTGTATCTCTCACAACCAAGGAGAAGAATCTCATAGAAGAATATATTGATTCTTTTGTTGGAATTGGATTTCAACTGGAAGATTTCGGAGGAAACGAGTATGCTATTACAGGTGTTCCTGGAAATATGTTCTCCTTGGATTGTAAATCAATATTCCTGGAGATCTTAAATGATTGTGAAAATATTAAACCTACTGATTCCTATGAGATTGTCCTTGAGAAGGTGGCAAGTATGTCATGTAAGGCTGCTGTAAAAGGAAATGACAGACTTTCTGTTGCTGAAGCACAGGAATTAATAGATGAATTGTTATCTCTGGATAATCCATATCATTGTCCTCATGGTAGACCAACTATTATATCCATGAGCAAATATGAGTTGGAGAAGAAATTTAAGCGAATCGTATGATAATTTCAGAAAGGAATTACATGGAACAGAAACCTTTGATAATTATTGCAGGTCCTACTGCAACTGGAAAGAGTGCATTATCCATTAAGCTTGCCCATGAAATTGGTGGGGAAATTATATCTTGCGATTCTATGCAGGTATATAAATATATGGACATCGGTTCTGCCAAAATCACTCCCGAGGAAATGGATGGAGTGAAGCATTATCTGGTAGATGAACTTATGCCTGACGATGAATTTAATGTGGCAAGATTTACTGAAATGGCCAAAGCTGCCATGGAAGAAATATATTCACATGGCCATATACCTATTTGCGTAGGTGGAACAGGTTTTTATATTAATGCCTTGTTATATGATGCTGATTTTAGTGGCGAGGATAATGCTGGTACTTTGCAGATTCGTCAGAAATTAGAAGAGGAATTGGCTGAAGTTGGAAATGTTAAGATGCATGAAAAGCTTGCAGCTATTGATAAGGATAGTGCATTAAATATTCATCCTAATAATGTGAAAAGGGTTTTGAGAGCTTTGGAATTCTATGAGATTCATGGCTATCCAATATCGAAACATAATGAGGAGGAGAAAGCCAAGGAGTCGCCTTATAATTTCTGCTTCTTTGTATTGGATGATGAAAGAGAGAAGCTTTATGAATCCATTGATATAAGGGTTGATAAAATGGTTGAAATGGGCCTCATGGATGAAGTTCGCAGCCTCTATAACATGGGATTTACTGCAGATATGGTATCCATGCAAGGACTTGGATATAAGGAATTATTTCCAGTCATAGAAGGGAAGGATTCCTTAGAATATGCTGTGGAAATAATCAAGCGTGACACCAGAAGATTTGCCAAGAGACAATTAACCTGGTTTAGAGCCAAGGATGAGACTATATGGATCAACAAGGCTGATTATAACTATGACACCACTTTGATTTTAGATTTTATGAAAGAACAGATTAGAGAGAATAATATTCTTTAGAAAGGCAATGAAAATGTATAAAGAATTTGGTATAGATGACAAAATAATTGAATATGGCAAGAAAATTGAAGCTAAGCTGGAGGAGAGATTCAAAGCTATAGATGAAGTTGCAGAATATAATCAGCTGAAGGTTATTGCTGCAATGCAGAAAAACAAGGTTAGCGTAGAATGTTTCAATACAGCAACAGGCTATGGCTATGATGATGTAGGAAGAGATACATTGGAGCATATTTATGCAGATGTATTTCACACAGAAGATGCTTTGGTTCGTCCACAGATTACATGTGGAACACATGCTTTAGCATTGGCTTTGATGTCAAATTTGCGCCCAGGAGATGAGCTCTTATCTCCAGTTGGCAAGCCTTATGACACATTGGAGGAGGTTATTGGAATTCGACCTTCTAAAGGTTCTCTGGCTGAGTATGGAATCACTTATGCTCAGGTAGACCTTCTTGAAAATGGAGATTTCGACTTTGATGGAATCAGAAATGCAATAAATGACAAGACTAAGCTTGTGACAATTCAGCGTTCCAAGGGATATGCCAGCAGACCAACTCTATCTGTTGAGAGAATAGGACAGCTTATATCATTTATCAAAGAAATCAAACCGGATGTTATCTGCATGGTTGATAACTGCTATGGAGAATTTGTTGAAAAGATTGAGCCTAGTGATGTGGGAGCTGATATGATTGTAGGTTCTCTTATCAAGAATCCAGGTGGCGGTCTTGCTCCAATTGGTGGATATATAGCAGGAAAGAAGGAATGTATAGAAAATGCCGCTTACAGACTCACTTCTCCAGGACTGGGCAAGGAAGTGGGTGCTTCTCTTGGAGTGATGCAGTCTTTCTACCAGGGCTTGTTCTTCGCTCCAACAGTAGTTGCAAGTGCTTTGAAGACAGCTGTTTTTGCAGCAAATGTATTTGAAAATTTAGGATACAAGGTTATTCCAAATTCTACAGAATCAAGACACGATATTATACAGGCAATTGAATTTAACAAGCCTGAGGGACTTATTAAATTCTGCGAGGGAATTCAGGCTGCAGCACCAGTTGACAGTTATGTAACACCTGAACCTTGGGATATGCCTGGATATGATGATCAGGTTATTATGGCTGCAGGAGCATTTGTACAGGGTTCATCCATTGAATTAAGTGCTGATGGTCCACTTAGAGAGCCTTATACAGCCTTCTTTCAGGGCGGCCTCACATGGTATCATGGCAAGCTTGGAATCCTTATGGGACTTCAAAAACTTTGCGATGCCAATCTTGTGATGGATATGCAGTTATGATAGAATAAAAATAGTGTTTTTAAACGGATGGAGGATAAGATTTTGAGCAATTCATACGGTATAGATATGGGTACAGCAAACCTTAAAATATACAATAACAACAATGATGATGTGACAAGTATCAAGAATACAATTGCTATAGTAGATAAGAATGAAATGTATGCATATGGAGACGAAGCCTATGCTATGTATGAGAAGGCTCCTGAGATGATTCAGGTGTCTTTCCCTATTGTCAGCGGAGTTATTGCTGACTTTGACAATATGCAGACCATGTTATTTAGCGCACTTGAAGAGAAGGCTGGAGCTAAATTAAAAGGTGCTGATGTAGTTTTAGCAGTTCCAACAGGAATTACTGAAGTTGAGCAGAGAGCATTTTACGAGATTTTCTCTAAGTCCAAGGTGAAGACTCATAGTATCGCACTTTGCGAGAAGCCACTTGCTACAGCTCTTGGAATGGGATTGGATATCACACAGCCTACAGGTATTATGGTTGTTGATTTCGGTGCTGACACAACTGAGATTTCTGTTATTTCTCTCGGGGGATTGGTTATTACAGAACTTCTTCCATTTGGTGGAAATCAGTTGGATGAAGCTATTGTGACACATATGAAGCGTAAGTTTAATCTGGTTATCGGTATGAAGACTGCATGCCAGTTAAAAGAACAGATCGGTAGCGCTATGCCTGGTAAGACAGATACATATACTGTTGTTGGCCGTGATGTTGTAAGCGGTCTTCCAATTGAGATGGAAATCAGCGCCAAAACAGTTTACGAGGGAATTAAGTCAAATCTTGAGTCGCTATGTAATTCCATCAAGATGCTTTTAGAGAAGGTTCCACCAGAACTTGCCAAGGATGTGGTTCATTCGGGAATCTACCTCTCAGGTGGAAGCTCAAAGATAGATTCTCTTGATGTATTATTCAAGGAAGTTACCAATATTGATGTAAATATTGCTGACAATGCTGATAATACAGTTGTATTAGGATTGAAAAAGGTACTTACTGACTCTAAGTATAGTAAGTTTGGACATGGTATGAAGCCACGTATTTTCAAGTAAGAATTAAGGATTAGAAGAAGATGAATAGAAAAGGTAATTTTCTGCCAAGTAAATACTTGCTGATTATTCTGTCGGTAATTTGTATTATGCTTTTGTTTACAAGCTATGCCACAGGATATTCTGGAGAACCATTTAGATCTATTGCTAATTATATATTTGTTCCTATGCAAGAGGGCTTGGACTATGTTGGAAATATTATTTCAATCAGTAGTAATGATACCAAGACCAAAGAACAGCTCATTGCGGAAAACGAGAGATTGCAGAAGCAGGTTGATGAATTATCAAATCAGTTGACTCAGACTCGTCTGCAGCAGTCAGAATTGGATACCTTGCAGGAGTTATACCAGCTTAGTCAGACATATTCTGATTACAAGACTACAGGAGCTCATGTTATTGCCAAGGGTACTAGTAATTGGTTCAATACATTTACCATTGATAAGGGAAGCTCTGATGGCATTAAAGTAAATATGAATGTAATTGCCAGCGGCGGACTAGTTGGAATAGTAACGGAGGTTGGCAACAATTATGCTATTGTGCAATCCATTATTGATGATACGAGTAATGTAAGCACAATGATGTTATCTACAAGTGATAACTGTATTACTTCCGGAAGTCTTGAGACTATGACTGATTCTGGTTGTATTAATTTCTCTGGATTATCTGATCCAGATGGCAAAATTAATGCAGGTGAATCAGTAGTCACTTCAAATATCAGTAGTAAATATATTCCAGGTTTGCTTGTTGGATATGTAACTACCATAACTGATGATGGCAATAATTTGACAAAGTCTGGAACAATTACTCCGGTAGCTGATTTTAAACATTTACAGGACGTACTTGTTATTATGCAATTAAAGGAGACTGGAAAGTGATAGAGATTAAAGATGTTATAAAATACATTGTTTCAATTATCCTCATAATATTTGTAGCATTTCTTTTACAGACATCTGTGTTTCCTGGATTGAAATTAGCATCTGTTACACCAAATTTTCTTGTGGCAATTACAGCTACTTATGGCTTGATTCGCGGTAGAACTCAAGGCATGAGTGTTGGATTTGCCTGCGGAATAGTTTTAGATTTCTTTAGCGGGTATTATTTAGGTTTTTATGCCTTAATCTTTTTATATTTAGGTTTCTTGAGCGGGATGTTTAAGAAATGGTTTTTCGGTGATGACTTTAAACTTCCAATGTTTCTAATAGGAATTATTGATATAGTTTATGGAACTATTATTTATTTTATATTCTTTTTTATACATGGTAATTATTCCTTTGGATTTTACTTTATGAATGTAATTATGCCAGAGGCTGTATATACACTTATTGTAGGAATATTTGTATATTATATTATCTTGAAGATAAATACCAAGTTAGATAAGAGTCAAAGCAGGAGTGCTAGAAGAATTGTTTGATGAATTTAAAGATTATATATTAAGTAAATTAGAGAACAGAACCAAAGTAGTATTTGCTGTATTTGTTGTTTTCTCTGTTATATTGATTTTCCGTCTTTTCATTTTACAGATTGTAAAAGGTGAAGAATACCAGGCGAATTACGATTTGACAGTTGAGAAAAAGGAAAGCATCCCGGCTACAAGAGGCCGCATATATGACAGAAACGGTGAACTATTAGCATATAACGAACTGGCTTATGCTGTTACAATTGAAGATAGTGGTACTTATGATGATACAGATGAGAAGAACAAGGCGCTAAATACTGAAATCGCTGAAATCATTACCAATTTGGAGAAAAACGGTGATGAAATTGATGATGAATTCGGTATTACCCGTAATTCCAATGGATCTTATGAATATACAAGCACATCCACAACTGCCATTAATAGATTTAGAGCTGATATATTTGGCTATGCCAATGTGGATGATTTGAAATACAATGACAAATTAGGTTTTGACGAGTCTACAATATCAGCAACTGATATGATGGAATATTTAATGGGTGAGAATAAGTATGATATTCCTACTTCCTATGATGATGACTTAAGATACAAGATTTGTATTGTGAGATATAACATTTCACAGAACAGTTATAAGAAATATATTGCAACCACAATTGCCAGCTCAGTAAGTGACGCCAGTGTGGCTTATATTAAGGAAAATATTAATACTTTAACTGGTGTTGATGTGGAAGAGAAGTCCATTAGAAAATATGTGGACAGCGAATATTTCGCCCATATTATTGGATATACTGGTACCATTTCTACCTCTGAGTACGAGGAGCTTTCCAAGGAAGATGAGAATGTAGAATTGTCTGATGTAATTGGAAAATCCGGTATTGAGCAGTATATGGATAAATATTTATCAGGAACAAAGGGCGCTCAGACTGTATATGTAGATAATGTGGGAAGCGTTATTGAAGTGTCTGATTATACTGAGGCTGTTCCTGGAAATGATGTATATCTGTCAATTGACAAAAACTTACAGGTTGCTGCTTACAATGCATTAGAGAAGGAAATTGCAAGTATATTGTATTCTAAAATTTCTAATGTAAAGACTGCAGGAACAACTGAAGATGAGTCGGATATTATAATTCCAGTTTATGATGTATATTATTCTTTCATAAATAATGGATTGATTGATACAACTCATTTCGAATCAGGTGATGCTACAGCTACAGAGAAGGCTGTGTTAAATGCTTATAATGACAAGGAAGCTTCTGTATTAGCTGAGCTCAATAATCAGTTGAAGCAGGCAAATGGCACTGTATACAACCAGCTGCCAAAGGAATATCAAGAGTATTCCACATATATTGTCACTAAACTGAAAGCAGATGGAATCTTTGATTCTGGCAAGATTGATTCTTCTGATGAGAAGCAGATTCAATGGACCAATGAGAGCTTAAGTATTAATGAATATTTAAAATATGCCATTGAGAATAACTGGATTGATATTACTAAATTCACTCAGAAGTCCAAGTACGAGGATACAGATGAGATATATAATTCTCTTGTTGATTTCGTTTTAGAGCAGTTAAAGAGTGATTCAAAGTTTGAAAAATTAGTATATAAATATGTAATTCAGCAGGATATTGTAAGTGGCAATGAATTGTGTGCATTGCTTTATGAGCAGGGGGTGCTGCCTGAGGATGAAAGTACTCATGATGCTTTGCTAAGCGGCGGTATTTCTGCTTATGGATTTGTATTGGACAAGATTAAGAACTTAGAGCTCACTCCAGGTCAGCTGGCCTTGGATCCTTGTTCTGGTTCAGTTGTAGTGGTTAATCCAAAGAACGGTGATTTGTTGGCATGTGTCACATATCCTGGTTATGATAATAACAAGCTGGCTAATAATGTAGATTCCAAATACTATACTTATTTGAATACCAGCTTATCAAATCCACTATATAACTATGCTACACAGCAGAGAACAGCACCAGGTTCTACTTATAAGATTGTAAGTTCCTTTGCTGGTCTTGAAAATGGTGTTATTGATACCTCCACATTGATAAATGATGAGGGTATATTTGAAAAAGTAAGTAATAAGCCTAAATGTTGGGCTTATCCAAGTAACCATGGTGCGATAAATGTATCTTCCGCTTTGCGTTATTCTTGTAACTATTTCTTCTATGAAGTAGGTTATAGATTGGCAGGTGGAGATAATAATTATGATGACGAAGCTGGTATCAAGAAACTGGCAACTTATGCATCATTATTTGGATTGGATTCCAAAACAGGAATTGAAATTCAGGAGAACACACCTGAAATTGCTACAGAATATCCTGTAATGGCAGCCATTGGTCAGTCAAACAACAACTATACAACAGTATCTCTTGGTAGATATATTGCAGCTGTTGCAAACCGTGGAAAAGTATATAATCTGACTCTTCTGGATCATGTGGAGAATTCAGCTACTAAGGAAGTGTTGGAATCCTATGCCCCTTCTGTCAAGAACGAGATTACTACAATCTCAAATAATGAATGGAATGCGGTAAATGATGGTTTGAGACAGGTTGTAGAAGATTTAAGTGCATTTGACAATGTAAATTATCAGGCGGCTGGAAAGACCGGAACAGCTCAGCAGGTTCACAACAGACCTAACCATGCGCTGTTTGTAGGTTATGCTCCATATAATAATCCTGAGATATCCATTGCAACGCGTATTGCTTATGGTTATAGTTCAGGAAATGCTGCATTGGTTTCTTCTCAGGTAATGTCTTACTACTTCGGTGAGGCATCATTAGATGATATTAAACAGGGTAATGTGGGAAATATTACAACCAACAACTCTGTTACTGATTAATATATATTAGAGGCAATTATGGAAAACTCAGTAGTTATTAAAAGTAATCAAAACGGAATAACCTTGGTTTTAGATCCTGATTTGGATTTCGAACAGCTGGTGCGTGATATATGCGCCAAATTTGCTAATAACCGTAGATTCTTCGGCGAGGTAGAGATGCTTCTGGAAATCGAAGGCAGAGATGTATCTGGTAGAGAAGCGGCAGTAATAGCAGAAGCTATTCAGCTGAATTCAGATATTAAAATTCCTTTGATTAGAGAGAAGAATGAATTAAAAGACAAACGCATGATGGAAATGACTGATCGTTTCTATTATGACAGTATCTATGATAATGCCAAGATAATCAGAGGGTCTATAGGAAATGATAAGAAAATTACCTCCGATGGAAGTATTGTAATTCTAGGTGATGTAAAGGCTAAGGGAAGAGTTGAAGCAGCAGGAAATATTATAGTATTCGGTACTGTGTATGGAGAAGTTCATGCTGGTTATCCGGATAATAATTCTTGCTATATTATTGCCAATGCTATTGAGGCTGATGAGGTATCAGTTGGTAAATATACAGGCTCAAGCGAGCCAAAGAAGAAATTATTTCAAAAGAATAGTAAGACAGATCCCATTGTGGCAGCTGTATGGAGTAAAAAACTCATATGCGAATCCTTGTCCATGGGTCTTATTAAGCGCTTGAACTAGAGGAAGCTTATATTATGATATTATTAAAAACATACAAGTTAAAAAATGTTAATTTTAAACTGATTGTATCTGTTATAGCCATAACTATTCTAGGTATACTGATTATCGGAAGTGCTAATCCTGATTTTCAGAACAAACAGATTATTGGAATGGTACTTGGAATAATAGTTATGGCAGCTGTGGCTCTGGTAGACTATGATTTCGTACTACAATTCAGTTGGGTTTATTATTTCATAGTCAATGCCTTACTGGTGCTGGTTTTACTCATTGGTAAAAGCGTAGGTGGAGCTACAAGATGGATTGAAGTAGGAATTCGTTTCCAACCTTCAGAATTAGGAAAGGTGCTGTTAATATTATTTTTTGCAGCATATTTAACACAGCATGAAGATGAGATTACAGACAGAGTATTTATTGTAAAAACAGCGGCAATTGCAGCAATTCCTCTTGCTCTTATTTTAAAGGAGCCGGATCTATCAACTACAATTGTTACATTTATGATAATTGCCTGCTTATTATTTATCACAGGCTTAAGCTACAAGCTTGTAGGTATATGCCTGGCAATTGGAGTACCTCTGATTGTTACAGTAATTATTCTTGTATTACAATTTGGAGAGTCTATATTTGGCTCTCACGCATATCAGGCACGTAGAATTCTGGCATGGCTTAGACCTGAGGACTATCCTCAGTATGCATATCAGCAATTGAATTCTATTATGGCTATTGGTTCTGGGCAGTTCTTGGGCAAGGGCTTGGGAAATGATAGCGCAGAATCTGTTAAAAATGGTAATTATATATCAGAACCTCAGACTGACTTCATTTTTGCAGTAGCAGGAGAGGAGCTTGGATTTATCGGTTCTGTTATAATTATATTATTATTACTTTATATAACATATCAATGTATAGAGACTTCCAAGAAGGCCAAGGATTTGTCCGGTAGATTAATCTGCATCGGAATGGCTGCATTAATCGGTTTCCAGAGTTTTGTAAACATCTGTGTTGTAACTGGATTAATGCCAAATACTGGATTGCCTCTGCCATTTGTAAGTTATGGATTGACATCTCTCGTAACTCTATATGCAGGGTTAGGATTTGTTTTAAATGTAGGTTTACAGCCTAAGAAATATTAAGATTAAGGGGGCTTACTAGAATGAATATTGGATTAGTAGCACATGATTCAAAAAAGAAATTAATGCAGAATTTTTGCATTGCATACAGAGGTATACTGAGTAAAAACGATTTGTTCGCCACTGGAACAACCGGTAGATTAATCGAGGAAGTAACTAATTTGTCCGTACATAAGTATTTAGCAGGACATTTAGGAGGTACACAGCAGTTGGGAGCGCAGATTGAGCATAACGAGATTGATTTGGTTATATTTCTCCGTGATCCACTTACTGTGAAATCTCACGAACCTGATGTAAATAATATTGTTAAAATCTGTGATGCCAATAATATACCTTTGGCTACAAATTTAGCAACAGCCGAATTGCTAATTAAGTCTTTGGATAGAGGAGACCTTGAGTGGCGTGAAATGTATAAATAAAATCTTGTCTATAGCCTTAGTTGCTATTCTAACTTTGTCATTATGGGGATGTGGCAAAGAGGCAAATACATCATATCAATTGGAAGCAACATCAGCTGCTTACGGCTTGGTAAATGCTCCACAGGAAGACTTAATTAATTTCTTTGGTGATGACAAATGTGTCACTGCTGAAGACAATTTTGGTTTAAATCAGGTGGATTCCCAGGTCGCAGGGGGCGGTGGTGTATTTAATTTGACTACACAGGAAGTATGCTATGCCCAGAATATCTATGGGAAAATGTATCCAGCAAGTACAACCAAAATTTTAACTGCTTTGGTAGCTTTAGAATATGGAGATTTAAATAAGATGGTTACAGTCAGCGAATTTGCTGCTGATCAGGGTTCTGATTCATCTGTAGCTAATCTCAAGGCCGGAGATGTAATGTCTCTGGAGGATTTGCTATACGGCCTTATGCTTCGAAGTGGAAATGATGCAGCTATTGCAATTGCAGAAGGAATTTCTGGAAGCGTAGAAGAGTTTGCCAAGTTAATGAATCAAAAAGCAGCTGCTTTAGGTGCTACACATTCTCATTTTGTAACACCTCACGGACTTCATGAGGATGATCATTATACAACTGTTTATGATATGTATCTCATAACATCAGCTGCTATTCAAAATGAGAAATTTGTACAGATTATCTCAACAGCAACTTATGATACTAATTATTCTACTGTAAGTGGAGAGGCCAAGAGCCAGACATGGAATAATACTAATCATTATTTGCTTGGCACTGCCAAGGCCCCAGAAGGCTTTACAGTAATTGGCGGTAAAACCGGAACAACCTATGAGGCTGGATATTGTCTCGTATTATATAGCAAGAATTCTGCAGGCCAGGATATTATATCCATTGTCTATAATGCAGACTGTGCTTTGAATTTATATTATTTAATGAATGAATTGCTCTACACCTTTGCGGAGCCTAAATAACGGAGAGAGTATTGAAAACAGATAATAATTCCACAAACATTGTGAAGTTTCATAAGAAGATACAATTAAATATTGGTTTTGTTATCTTTGGAATATTCATGTTATATGTAATATTCCATGTTTTTACCTATATAACCAGGGAAAATATCAATGTCTACGAAGTTACCAACGGAACCTTGTCTAACAACAATGTATACCAGGCCCTTGCTATTCGTCAGGAGACTGTGGTAAATGCTGAAATGGAGGGGCAACTTCTGTATTATGCTGCTAATTTGGATCAGGTTGGTGTGAAATCTGCCGTGTATTCCATTGATACAAGTGGCAATATTAGCTCCAAAATGAGCGAGAAAACCAATGAGTTATCTCAGTTGTCCAATACTGATTTGGCAAAACTTCAGAATCAAATTGGCGGATATATATTTGACTATCGTGATAATGATTTTCAAAAAGTATATAATTTCAAAAATGATATTGAATCCAGTTTGCAATTATTTTACAGAAATACAGTTAGCGAGGAAATGACTGCTACTATACAGGCTGCAATTGATGCTGGCACTTTCAAATATTTTGCTTCTCCAGAGCCTGGAATAGTAGTTTATCAATTAGATGGTTATGAAGGATTGACACTTGATTCCTTTTCATCGGAATCATTTGACACAAGCAATTTAAATATACAAAATCTCAAGGCTAATACCACAGCTTCAAATGGTCAACCAGTATATAAGCTGGTGACTTCAGATAAGTGGAATCTGGTATTAAGTGTAGATGATGCTACAGCAGAAGTCTTGAGTCAGGATGAATCACATTATGTGGAAATAAAATTCGTTGAGGATGGAGCTACAACCTGGGCTTCATATGAATTTGTTGAGAAGGCAGGAAACAAATATTTGATCTTAAGTCTGGATGATAGTGTAGCCAGATATGCCAACAATAGATTTATTAAGATTGAATTGCTTCTAAATGAAAAAAGTGGTTTGAAAATTCCTAATTCCTCTATTGTAGAGAAGGAATTCTATATGATTCCAGAGACATATCTGTTCAACGGTGGCGATAATACTGATTCTGCATTTATGGTAAGAAATGGTTCAAATGATACACTGGTATTTCCTGATATTTATCATGAGGAAAAAGGATATCTGTATGTGGATCCTACAGACTTGCCAAAGGGCAGTGTGCTGGTAAAACAGAATTCAGTTGATACTTATACAGTTGGATCTGAAACCTCATCATTGCAGGGGGTATATTGTGTAAACAAGGGCTATGCAACCTTTAAGCAGATTGAACTACTATATCAGAATTCAAATTATTCTATTATCAAGAATAATACAAGCTACGGCTTGGCTTTGTATGATCATATAGTATTAAATGGTTCAGAAGTAGAAGAGAATTCAATTATTAATTAATAGAAAGGCAGATTATATGTTGCAGGATAATTTAAAAGAAATTGAAAACAGAGTGCAGGCAGCTTGCGAAAGAGCTGGCAGAAGCAGAGATGAAGTTACTTTGATTGCTGTAAGCAAAACCAAGCCAATTGAAGATTTAACAGAGATCTACAATGCTGGTGTCAGAGATTTCGGAGAGAACAAAGTCCAGGAATTAACTGATAAAATCGAGAAAATGCCAAATGATATTAAATGGCATATGATTGGACATTTACAGCGTAATAAAGTGAAATATATCATCGATAAGGTGGAATTGATTCACTCAGTAGACAGTTTCAGATTAGCTGAAGAAATCAATATTCAGGCCAAGAAGAAAGGAATCGTGGTTCCAATTCTGGTGGAGGTGAATATTGCAGACGAAGAAAGCAAATATGGAGTTTCAAAAGAAGATGCTATGGAATTGGTGAAACAGATAGCTACCCTTGATGGTTTGACTGTAAAGGGACTCATGTCTATAGCACCATATGTTGTGGATTCTGAAGAAAATCGACCTTATTTTCACAAAATAAAGGATTTATCTGTTGACATAAGCAACGAAAACATAGATAATGTATCTATGGATATTTTATCCATGGGAATGTCTGGAGATTTCGAGGTTGCCATTGAAGAAGGAGCCACAATGGTTCGCGTTGGAACAGGAATCTTCGGCGAAAGAAATTATAATAAATAAATTATAGAGGAGATTTTATAATGGCTATTTTCGATCGCATGCTTGATGTTATGAACTTAGGCGACGATGATGAATATTATGATGATGAAGAATTTGAAGAAGAAGACTATTATGATGATGAAGAGGAAGAGTCAGAAGGATTCTTTTCTAAATTCTCCAAGAATAAGAATGTAAGTGAGGATGAGCCGGCTCAACAAAAAGAGAAACAACCGGTTATTAAATCAACTCCAAAAATAACTCCTATGAGGAGCCCTAGAAAGGCGACAAATAAAACTATGGAAGTATGTGTAATTAAACCATCTTCTTTCGAAGATGCTAGAGAGATTTCAGAGACATTACTTGCTGATAGAACAGTTATTTTGAATATGGAAGGTATCGATTTAGGCTTAGCTCAGAGAATTATCGATTTTACTTCTGGATGCTGTTATGCAATTGATGGAAATTTACAGAAAGTAAGTAATTATATCTTTATTATTACTCCTGCAGCTGTTGATATTTCAGGAGACTTACAGGGTATAGTAGATGCCTTCGATTTCTCTGGTATTCAGACAGGATTTTAAGAACAATTTGGAGCATCAGATTCTATAGAACCTGGTGCTCTTTTTATTTTTACAAAAAGGAGACCGCGTTAAAATGGCAAAAGAACTAATAGTTAATTACGATAATAAACCTTGCTACTCAATTTATATTGATAATAGTTATGATGCATTTTGTGACAAAGTTAATGAGATTTCAAACTTTAAAAAGTCAAAAACCTGCATTGTTACAGATTCTAATGTGGCAAATATTTACCTAAATAACATGGTCGAATTTGCAAAAAATGCTTTCGAACAGGTTTTTACATTTATAATTCCTGCTGGAGAAGCTAATAAAAACCTTTCTCAAATAGAAAAATTATATGAATATTTAATTATTAACCACTTTGACAGAACAGACTCCCTCATTGCTTTAGGTGGAGGAGTGGTCGGAGATATGACCGGATATACTGCAGCAACATATTTGAGAGGTATAAACTTCATTCAGGTTCCTACAACTTTGCTTTCTCAGGCTGATAGTAGTATTGGTGGCAAGACCGGAGTTGACTTCAATCAATATAAAAATATGGTTGGAGCATTTCACATGCCTAAATTGGTTTATATCAATACTTCAACTATTAAGACTTTGTCAGATGAGCTGTTCCAGTGTGGCATGGGTGAGATTATAAAGTATGGATTAATTCGAAATGTCCATTATTATAATTGGCTCAAGGATAATCATAAAGAGATTCTATCATTAAATGATGATTATCTGGCTGACATGGTATACGAGAGCTGTAAAATTAAGAAAAATGTTGTTGAGGAAGATCCAAAGGAACAGAGCATCAGAGGGTATTTAAATTTTGGTCATACCATTGGCCATGCAATAGAGAAGCTTTCTGATTTTAAATTGTATCACGGGCAGTGTGTTGCTATTGGAATGGTAGCAGCAAGTTATATTTCAAAGGAACTTGGTCATATAACAAATGATGAATATGAAGATATCATCAATACAATCAAGTTATATAATCTTCCTGTAAAATGTTCTTTATCTGATTCCCATGCTATTTTACAGGCTACAAAATCTGACAAGAAAATGATTGGCAATAAAGTTAAGTTCATTCTATTAAAATCAATAGGAGATGCTTATATTAATACTAATCTGACTGAAAAAGAATTACTAGGAGCTATTGAAGAAGTACTATGAAAATACAAAGTAAAGTCAAAATATTATTTATAGATTTAATTATCGCCATAATTGCTATATTATTTGATCAATTCACTAAATATATAGCTACAATCAACTTGGCTGGTAAAGGTGATTTTATTATCATTCCAGGTGTATTACAGTTTAATTATCTGCAAAATACTGGAGCAGCCTTTTCTATATTAACTAATCAGATGACATTGTTTTATATTTTAACGCCCATTTGTTGTGCCTTAATTATCTATTTATTGATTAAGGTGCCAATGACAAAGCTTGGTCTTATAATAAACTTTGTTTTGATATTTATATTTGCTGGAGCTATAGGGAATTTCATAGATAGAGTAGTTAATTCATATGTTACTGACTTTATCTATTTCTCATTAATCAATTTCCCAGTATTTAATGTTGCAGACATATATGTAACCTGCGGAGTTATATTATTATTTATCATACTGATATTCTGTGTTGATGATGATAAATTTAATTCATTTTTAACAAGTTTACGCGGAGGAAATCGTGGCAGAGATTAGTGATATTTTCTATATAGATGAAGATTATGTAGGTTGCCGTATTGATAAAGTCCTATCTGAAATATATCCGGATAAATCTAGAAGTATTATCCAGAAGTATATTGCGGATGGCGATATTACAGTAAATGATATAATAGTTAAATCTAATTATAAGTTTAAGATGGGAGATAAGATTCAAATTATTGAGCCTGAACCAGTAGATGTGGAAATTCAACCTGAGGATATCCCTCTAGATATTTTATATGAAGATTCAGATGTTCTTATTGTAAATAAGCCTAAGGGTATGGTTGTTCATCCTGCACCTGGACATTATACAGGCACCCTAGTAAATGCAATAATGTATCATTGCAAGGATGATTTATCTGGCATTAACGGTGAAATACGACCAGGAATCGTCCATAGAATAGATATGGATACAACCGGAGCATTAATTATATGTAAAAATGATAATGCTCATAATAATATTGCCGAACAAATCAAAGTTCATAGCATCAATCGCATCTACAAAGGAATTGTATTAGGAAATGTTGGAGATGATGAGGGAACTATTCATACAACCATCGGTAGAAGTCCGAAAGACAGAAAGAAAATGGCCATTGATGTAAAAAATGGAAGAGAAGCTATAACTCATTATAAAGTGTTAAAACGCTTCGATAGATATACTTATATGGAATTTAAGTTAGAGACCGGTAGAACCCATCAAATTCGCGTTCATATGGCCAGCATTGGTCATCCTCTATTAGGAGATCAGGTATATGGTCCAAGCAAATGTCAGTTTAATTTACAGGGTCAGACACTCCATGCAGAAGTTATAGGATTTGTTCATCCATCTACAGGAGAGTACGTGGAATTCAAAGCGCCTCTTCCAGATTATTTTCAGCATCTCCTGGATATATTATAAGCTTAATATGGAAATAAAAACGGGATTATGTTGGAGAAATTATCTCCACATAATCCCTTATTATTTTTTTAAATCACTTCATATAATATCTATTCTATAAAATATCTATTCCATAAAATGCCTATACCATAAAATATCTTTTTCATAAAATAGCTTAAGTTGTTCTCATATATTATTTAATATTATTTAAAAGAATCTAAATACACCAAATACAACACCCAAGATCTGACAATCAGGAACAATAATTGGATCCATGTTATCATTTTCAGGCTGAAGTCTTATATGACCATCTTCCTTATAAAATGTCTTAACAGTAGCAGAATCATCAACTAAAGCAGCAACTATTTCACCATTTCTAGCTGTATCCTGTTGCTTTACAATCAATGTATCTCCATTAAATATACCAGCTTTTATCATACTATCGCCCTTAACTTTCAGCATGAAAGTCTGCTGATTAGGCATATATTCAGCTGGAACAGGGAAGTAGTTATCAATATTTTGTACAGCTAAAATAGGCTGGCCTGCAGCGATTTCACCAACTATAGGTACATTTACAACCTCTCTGCGAGTTAAATTGAAATTATCATCTACAATTTCTATAGTTCTAGGCTTAGAAGGATCTCGTCTGATATATCCGTTCTTCTCCAAAGTTTCAAGATGTGAATGTATAGAAGAAGTAGATTTTAAATTAACTGCATCACATAATTCTCTAACAGTAGGAGGATATCCCTTGTTAAGAATTTCCTGCTTAATACAATCTAAGATTTCCTGTTGTTTCTCAGTGATTCTACCGTATCCCATAAATGATACCTCCAAATTAATTATATATGAATTATATCATACCAAGAACAAAAAACAAACATATATTCCGAAAATTTGTTCGATTTTATATTGACAAACGAATGTTCTGGTGCTATTTTATTATCAGAACGAATGTTCGTATAGTATATAGCATTGATTTTGGAGAAGGAGATAAGGCTATGAATTCAAAGAGAAGAGTAACAGGATATAAGAATCTTAAATTATTATCTACATTAGCTACAGTTATTACTGTATTTACTGTATGCTTTTCAATTTCTACAGTTGGTAAAGCTCAGCAGCAGCATGAATTATGTTCTTATTATGAAAGCGTACAGATTCAGCCTGGAGATACATTATCTTCTCTGGCTCAGAAGTATTATATTAATGACATTGGGGACTTTGATAAATATGTTGATGAGATCAGAGCGCTAAATAATATATCTGGCGATAATATACATGCAGGAGAGTATGTGACTATTAAATACTATGAAACTGCTTCAAATTAACATATTTTGTTGTATTTCTCTCTGATTATTATTATAATCTACTATATATAGGATACTGGAGATGAAATATGTTAAGATTTTTCTATGTTATTTTTATGAATGTAAAAAGAGCGCCATATCTTATCCCTATGATGCGACGAATGGCTGCAAACAAAGATAAATATACTGTAGAACAGAAATACCATTTAATGAAGAAAATGGTTAATTATATGAAGAAATCTGGAGGAATTACTACTGAAGTATATGGCAAGGAAAATCTGCCTAAAGAAGGCGGATATGTTATGTTTCCAAACCATCAGGGTAAATATGATGCCCTGGGTATTATATATGCTCATGATAAGCCTTGTTCTTTTGTGATGGACAAAGCAAAATCTTATTCTTTCCTTGTAAGAGAGATAGTAGACTTGCTTGGAGCCAAGAGATTAGATTTGAAAGATATACGTCAGAATTTAACTATTATTAATGAGATAAGTGATGAAGTTAAAGAAGGTAAGAAGTTTATTCTATTCTCTGAAGGTGGTTATGGTCATAACAAGAATGTGGTACAGGAATTTAAACCAGGAAGTTTTAAATCTGTTATGCGAGCAAAAGCTCCATTGGTTCCAGTTGCTTTAATTGATTCTTATTTACCATTTAATAGTTTGAGACTTGGACCTGTTACTACCAAAGTGATTTTTCTTCCTACAATCTATTATGAAGATTATAAAGATATGAAAACTGTTGATCTTGCTAATATGGTTAGACAACAGATTATTGATACAATTAATGAATATCAGGGCGCTTGACTGTGAGATAGTGCCTTAATATTTCTGCATAGAACTATCGGATAAATATCAGTTTTTCCGATAGATTGTATTCAAAACAGCCCGTATTTATGCTATAATGCCTATATCAGCTATTTTTACTTAATTATTATAAGTATTTAAATTGATAATATTTACCTATGCATAATTAATATAAAGCATAAAAGTAATTTCCATATAGAAAGGATTATCTCCCATGGGAAAAGATTCAGATTATTACAAGAACAAATCCAGAATGCAGAAACTTAAACTTCGTGAATTAATTGAAGAACTTCCATCCTGTGCTGCAGATTATATTTACAGTAAAGAACTTGTAACTCAACCTAGCACTTTAATTTCTTATTCTTATGATTTACTTACATTTTTTCGATTTTTAATAGAGAAAAACCCTACATTACATAATAAAGCTATCAAAGAAATCGATTTAAAGGTTTTATCTCAGATAGATTCTCAGGATATTGTTGAATTTCAGCGTTATTTGGAATTAAATGTTGATCCTAATGGAGAATTTCATGAAAATGGTAAAAGAGCTATTGCCAGGAAAATGTCACCTCTTAGAGGTATGTTTAAATACCATTTGATGCATAAAAATATTTCAGAGGATCCAACAGCTTTGGTGGAGCTTCCAAAACTTAAAAGAGATAAAAATATTATCAGAATGACAAATGATGAAGTTGTATCTCTATTAAATGCCATTGAAACTGGAACTGCACAAATGAGTGATCATCAGAGAAAATATTGCCAAAAGACTCAAAAACGTGATTTGGCCATTCTTACATTAATGCTTGGTACCGGTATTCGTGTATCTGAATGTTGTGGCCTTGATTTAAATGATTTAGATTTACATTCAAATTCTATGATTATTGTGCGAAAAGGTGGCGGCCAGGACGTATTATATTTCGATAATCATATTAATCAGGTGTTATGTGATTATATTGATAATGAAAGAAGCCTCATTAAGCCTTATGAGGAGCATGAGAAGGCTCTCTTCTATTCTATTCAGGGTAAGCGAATCAGTGTAGATTCCGTAGAGAATTTGGTGAAGAAATATGCCAAAATTATGGTGCCTAACAAGAAAATTACACCACATAAGCTTAGAAGTACTTATGGTACAGCTCTATATCGTGAAACCGGCGATATTCGTCTTGTAGCTGATGTATTAGGCCATGAAAATGTCAATACAACTGTAAATTACTACGCAGCCATGGAGGACGAACACAAACAACAGGCTGCCGGAGCTGTTCAATATAATAAAAACAACAGGTTAAAATAAAAAAGAAATATAGCAAAAATCTATAACACTTTCTATAATTAAAAATATAATTAAAATGACCTAAGATTAAGATAAATACTTAATCTTAGGTCTATATTATATTACTTTATATTTTATATCTGGATTACCATTATTCCTGATACAAATCATAAATATCAATCTAAATTATTACAAGCTATTTATATCAACGTCTATTCCATCCTGCCAGATTTTCTCTAAGTTATAGAATAATCTGTCTTCCTCAGAGAAAATATGTACGATTACATCTTCGTAATCCATAAGAATCCATGTAGAATTGCGGTTTCCTTCGATTTGACGAAGTTTAACGCCATTCTCATGCATGGTCTTATCAACTTCATTTTGCATAGCCATAAGCTGGTTCTGATTATCACCGCTTGCTACAATGAAATAATCAGCCATAACTGATACATTTCTAATATCAACCACTTTGATATCCATAGCTTTCTTGTTATCTAAAGCTTCATATATCATTTTAACCATCTCATTAGTTGTCATTTGTCTTTCCCTCCACTAGTTTCTTAAAATATTGGTATGTTTCTAAAGTTGTCTCATCCATTGAATCAGTATTATTGGACAAATATTCAACGGAATCCTGTAAAATCATATAAATGCATCGATCTATATTTACATAAGCCATATGGCGTATTTCATCCAGTCTAGGAGCTTTATCCCTTCCAGGCTCTATATAATCAGCTACATATATTATCTTGTCTAATAAGGACATATTCGGACAACCAGTTGTATGCCAGGTAATTGCGTGCAAGATATCTTCATCATTTATCTCATATATTTCCTTGGCATATACGCTTCCAACCTTGCCATGTAATAAATGAGGATATCTGGCTTCGATATCACTGATACTAATTCCATGAGATTTACATACATCAATCCGCTCTATATCTGATATGCATTTGGCGCAATCATGCAAGAGACCTGCAATCATGGCATTTACATAAGGATATTCATATGCATAAGCCAAATTTGCTGCAGTATGCATCACTCCAATGGTATGTTCGTAACGACTGGTTTTTAAGGCTTTCTTAACCTTTTTATCAATTTCACCAATCTCATATAATTCATGATGATGCTGATATAAATTGAAATTATAAATATAATTCAAAGCTTTCTGAGGTACATATTGTTTTAACAGATTTCTATTGTAAATATCTATTCTAAGTTCCGAAGAAGCAATATCAATTTCCTTTACATGAAGTGGAATGAAGTCCTGATGAAATATTTCCTTGTATTTCTGCAAAGTCCCTGCAAAATCAACACATTTCGCACTTGTTGATTCATTAATCAACATCTCTTGCTTAGTCCAATTAGGTCTCTTTGCCACTATAATTCTGGTATATTTACATATCTCTTCCGGTTTAACCCATTTTGTAAAATTCCAGAAGGAATCCTCACCAATTATGAAATAAAATTCGTGCTGATCCTTATAGATTTCATGTAATTCTTGAAATGTAACATAAGAATAACCGGGCTCCTTGCGATTAATTTCAATATCGCATACCTTAAATGCTGGATTATCACTTATGGCGAGACGGACCATCTCCAATCTCTCCATATTTGTAATATTTCCCGGGATATCCTTATGAGGTGGCTTGCCATTTGGCATAAACCATACCTCGTCCAAGTTACATTCCTTCAATGCAGCTTCAGCAATATTTATATGTCCAATATGAATTGGATTAAATGTACCACCTAAGATTCCTATTTTCATAATATAAGCCTCTATTTCGGCCATATAGGCCTTTTAACTACCTGGATGTGTATTTATGAGCTATTACTGTGGTAAAGTCAATTTAGGCTTTTTAGCAGCTCTGTAGAGTACAATTTTCTTCCCGATTACTCTAACTACTTCTGAATGTGTTCTTTCAGCAATTACATTGGCTATTTCCTTTGGATCATCGAAGCAGTTCTTCAATACAGCAATTTTAATAAGCTCTCTCTTCTCTAAAGCTTCATCAACTGCAGTGATAATCTCTGGAGTAAGAGAAGCTTTGCCAATGTTAAATAAAGGATTCATTTGACTTGCCTTGCTTGATAAGAAGGCTCTCTGTTTATTATTCATCATAATTTTCAACTCTTTTCTATGAATTTGGATTATTTTACTTGTAGTAATCGAATACTAAGCCGTACATTCTAACGGTATCTCCGTCTTCGATTCCCATCTCTTCTAATTCCTTTAGAATTCCCTGTTCTTTTAAGAATTTCTGGAAGAATAGGAATCCCTTCTCAGAATCAATATTGGTATAACCCAACATTTTCTCGATTTTCGGACCTTCTACAACATACTCGCCTTCCTCATTGATTTCAACTGTATAAGGTTCATCAGTGAAGAAGTGAAGCTCAGGATCAAATTCCTGCTCATATACTGTAGTTTCCTTTGGACATTTCTCCAACAAGCCAGCTACATGGTATAACAATTCTTTAACACCCTGTCCGCTTACAGCTGATATGGAAAATACATCAATACCCTTTGGATTAAATTCTTCCTTTAAAATGGAAACCACATCCTCAGTATCTCCCTGATATACATCCATCTTGTTGCAGGCAATAACCTGAGGCTTCTCTAAAATAGCAGGATCATAAGCTTCCAATTCCTTGTTAATAGCCAAAATATCAGCAAGTGGATCTCTGCCTTCTACAGATGCACCATCCACCATATGGATTATAACCTTGGTTCTCTCAATATGGCGCAGGAATTCATGTCCTAAACCTATACCTTCAGAAGCACCCTCAATAAGTCCAGGAATATCTGCGATTACGAAGCCCTTGTCACCATCTAAATCAACTACTCCAAGATTAGGATTTAAAGTTGTGAAATGATAGTTGGCAATCTTTGGTCTGGCATTGGTTACTCTAGAGAGAAATGTAGATTTACCAACATTTGGGAAACCTACTAGTCCCACATCAGCTATAACCTTTAACTCCAACTGAACTTCAATTTCAATAGCTTCGCCACCTGGCTGAGCATATTTTGGAGCCTGCATTGTAGATGTAGCATAATGCTGATTGCCAAGACCTCCACGGCCACCTTTTAAAATAACCTGACGTCTGTTATCACCGGACATATCAGCTATAACCTTACCGCTTGCAGCATCTTTGATTACTGTTCCTTCTGGAACCTTCAATATAAGATCTGCTCCATTGGCCCCGTGGCAGTTTTTCTTACCGCCCTCTTCACCTGGTGTTGCAGCAAATTTTCGTCTGTGTCTGTAATCTGTTAGAGTATTTAATCCTTCATCTACCTCAAAGATTACATCTCCACCTTTACCGCCGTCGCCACCATCTGGACCACCGTTTGGCACAAACTTCTCACGGCGGAAACTTACATGTCCATTTCCACCTTTTCCCGATTTAATTATGATTTTTGCACGATCTGCAAACATAATTAGCCTCCATTCGTTGTATGTATAAATAGCATAGTTACTATAGTATTATCCTAGTTCAAAATTAATATATATTATACTATTTCACAGCATAAAATATAGCATTCAATAAAAAGTCTGAAAAATAATATAGACTCGGCTAAATAAATAGTCGAGTCTATAACATAAATCTGATTTTAGTTTTCGCTTGCTACTGGATAAACACTAGCCTGCTTCTTGTCACGACCCTTTCTTTCAAAGCGTAACACTCCATCAACTAAAGCGAATAATGTATCATCACCACCGATACCTACGTTTGTACCAGGATGAATCTTTGTACCACGCTGTCTATATAAAATATTTCCAGCCTTAACGAACTGTCCGTCAGCTCTCTTGGCACCTAATCTCTTTGACTCTGAATCACGTCCGTTCTTTGTAGAACCAACACCCTTCTTGTGAGCGAAAAATTGAAGATTCAACTTTAACATGTCTACACCTCCTTGTAGTTTAGTGTAATATACGATTTACCGTAATCTTTTTGAATTTCTGTCAAGCCCAAAACCATAACATTCATTAGAAGCTTAGAGTCAGAAGAAATATCCTCTGTAAATCTAAACTTTATGAAGTTCGAATCATTTTCTTTGGTCTCCAAGGAAAATGCATCCTCAGTATATTGCTCAATACCATTGATAGTATTGATAATCAAAACAGAAACAGCTGCACATACAATATCGCGTCCGCGTCTTGCAAATCCAGCATGTCCGCTTGATTCTATACCGATATATTCTTTATTCTGGTTTTGTAAAATCGTTATTTTAATCATAACAATTCCAATCGATTAACCATTAATCTTTTCAATCTTAACCTGTGTGAACGCCTGTCTATGGCCGTTCTTGTTGTGATAGCCAGTCTTTCTCTTGTACTTGTATACGATTACCTTCTTACCACGACCTTCTTTTACAACTGAAGCCTCAACTGTAGCTCCGTCAACTGTTGGTGTTCCAACCTTGAGCTTCTTGTCTCCAACTGCTAAAACCTGATCAAAAGTAACCTTTTCTCCAGCTTCAACACCAAGCTTTTCAATGGTAATGATATCGCCTTCAGATACTTTGTACTGCTTACCACCTGTTGCTATAATTGCGTACATATGGCACCTCCTATTATCATTACTCGCCAGTTACGGTGAATTCCAAAATGGAATCTCTTAAGACCTCACTGTGCGGCATACCCTGATATAATATCATGTGTCTATATATTCGTCAAGTAAATTTACAAATTTAATCGTCTATGAATTTCGCTTGCCACTTCTCTTCCCTTGAAAATAATAGCCCCAACAAATACAATAACGCTTAATAGTAAAGCGATAATCCATAAGAATGGACAATCCTTTTTCATAATGCTAAGGGAAATGTAAGGCAAAACTCCTATCAATACATTTGACAGAAGATAAATCATTGCATTGCCACTTTTATCTATCATAGCAAGTATAAAATTAGCAATCATTGTGCCAATCAATACTATTGGTACCAAAAATTCCAATACAAGAGGCAATATTTTAAAGAAATATGCTGTAATGGAAAGCATAATTATCACAATAAATACAAATAAGGTAAGAATTCTCGATGAAGAAAATCCTTTCTTAAATAATCTCATAATTCCAAATTCAAAGGCCAGAAGCCACATGAGAATAATCAGGCTCCAGTGGAAGGTAAAACCTGGAAATGGTCTTAAATCAAAGAGGAAATCCAATCCCAATGCCACAATCACTGCAGTCCATACAATAAATGATTGCAACTTAAATACCAAGGACTGAATCTGTAATGTAGTCTGCTTCGGGAAATATGCCTGCTCACCCTCTCCCTGTAATTTGCTCTGGCACAGAGGGCATTTTTTCAAATTTCCCCCAACATCAATTTTGCAATATAAACAAGTCTTCATTATCGAATCACCTCCGTTGCATTTACTCTTACCTTTATTCCATCCTCAGTCAAATCTCTGACGAAATTCTTGATAACTGTAGTATTAGAATATGGTGAGGTAACTCCCAAAGTCAGCTTTCCATCAAAGCTGGACATGGATGAGAACATATTATCTGAGCTGCAGAAGGCACTATAATTCTCAATCTCTCGTGCCATCTCAGCAGGAGGTTTCTGCACTCCTAAATTAGATAAAACCAGAGATACCTTCTTATCATTCATTTTCGAACCATATTTTACAACCCACTGTTTAATTACCAGAGGCACCGCTCTGACAGGAGCTACATATTCCATGGTCTCGAAATTATCCATCTGCTTCTTAATATTTTCCTCGCTAAGATTAGTCTTTAGCTTTTCATCAAATTCCTTCGCCAAATCATCCAATGATATTTCCTCGGTAAATGTATGACTTACATTTACATTATTGAAGAAATTTCTTGAAGTCTGAGAAGGATAATAATTTCTCAGATTAACAGGCAAAGATATGGTCACAGGCATTTTGCGCTTTCTAGGTGGCATATCTTCACTGAGAGAAATCATATATCTGGCTCCAATGTAACTTGTAAGTGATACGCCGATTCTCTTAGCTTCCGCCAAAACCCCTGATGTATCCATCTGAATTTCAAAAAACTGTAACTGATCATAAGGAAGTCTCAAACCACCTGGATGATAGGCCTTTTTCATGGATGAACCAGAAAGTCCCATACTTCCAAAGAATTGCTTATAACTATCCTGATTTAATTCATCAACTGATGCACCTGAGTGAATCATAGTATCATTAAATTGATTTGGATGTCTCAAATGAAGATACTCCAATACAATAATATTTAGAAATTCCAAAGCACCTGTACCATCAGAAATAGCATGAAACAGATCCAGATTTATGCGATTATGAAAATATGTCACCTTGTAATGAAGCATATTTCTGCCTGGCATATAGAGAATTGGACATACTCTTCCACTTTCCTCAGTAACCACAGGCTTCATGTCTGTGTCTTCCATGTAATGCCAGAATAATCCTCGACGAATTCTCACCTGAAACTGTGGTCTAACCTGAATAGCATTTTCCACAGCCTCCTGAAGCATTGCTGCATCAATATCTTCCTTCAAAGTGCAGCTGACTCTCAAAGTTCTGGTGTCTCTCTTATTAGCTGTAGCAAGAAATACTTTAGCTACATTATCCACCTTATACCAATTTTCTCTACTCATCTCTACCCTCACAATATATTTCTTTCGAGACAAAAGCAGCAAGTCTCTTCATGGCTCTCGTTGCAATTGGCAGAGGCATCTGCTGATATACATGCCATCCGTCCTTCTCAACATCCAATTCTGTTTTTATCCCGTTTTTATCTAATAACTTATACAAGGAAGCGCTGTCCTCATACAAAATCTCATTTTTGCCCACCTGAATATAAGTAGTGGGAAATCCCGTAAAATCACCATACAATGGGCTGTATCGATAATCCTTATAATCCGCATTTTCATCACAGATGTAAGCCTGTCTTACACTACTTATGAATTCCGCATTTAGTATAGGATCCTTGTCCTTATATTTCTCATAGGACTTAGAAGTGGCCGTCATATCAGTCCAAGGACTGAACAACAACAGGCATCTGGGTACTTCTTGTAATTCTGTTAAATGTTTCTGTACAAAACACAAAGTCAGATTACCACCTGCAGAATCACCTGCCATAAGAATATGATTTGAAGAATATCCCAGGGACAACAAATATTCCCACATAGCTTCAGTGTCTTCTAAAGCTGCAGGATATACATATTCCGGTGATAATCTATATTCATATGAAATCACAGTAAAACCTGTGGCAAGGGCTAATTTCGAAGCCAAAATGCTTGCGTATTTTAAACCACCACAGGTATAACCGCCTCCATGGGCATACAATATTACATATTGAGGATTATGTGCCATATGAGGAGTGAATCTCTCGCAGGCAATATTATTTACCTCAAAGGCATCTACTTCCACCTCAGAGGAAGGTGAGGCAAGTCTGCCAGCCAATTCCATAGCTGCGCGCTGCCTTTTTAATTCCTCGGGAGTCAGAGAATTGCTACCAAAGGAATTCACCGCCTTCAAGGCTTTCATTAATGGATCATTTAGATTAATTTTTAAAGCCATAACTCCCTCACAAATTCTAATTTAATATCTGATAAATGGATTTTGACGTCTTCTTCTTGGTCACTTCCACAAGTCCAAGCTTGGTATAATCCAAAACCTGTATAAAGGAACTGGCCTTTGAGGCATTGCTTCTAAAATATTGGAGCAACTCCGCCTTCTTGTCTTCTGAATCCAGATTAATGAAATCAACAATAATAATTCCACTAATATTTCTCACAATAAGCTGTCTGATTATCTCGTCACAAGCCTCCTTGTTCACATCCAAAAAGCTCATGTTTTTCTTGATATTTCTGCCAGTGTTTACATCAATAACTGTCATGGCCTCAGTAGGTTCAATCACAAGGGATGCACCGGAGTCAAGCCATACTGTAGGCTTAAGAAGTTCAAGCAATTGATGCTCAATAGAATATAGTTTATTCATTGAATAAGATTCGTCAGCATATAATCTAATAGCCGGCTTTGGCAAATGATATTTCTCAAAGGTTTGAGGTAAATAATTATCATTTGCCACCAAATCATATATTTCAACTTTATCTGTTACAAATTCATCAACTAATTGAAAATCATCTGAAGTGATTTCATCCAAGAATCTATAAATCTGATTTTTGCCTGCTTTCACCAAAGTAAAAGGTGCTTTGGATTTACATTGATGCAGAAGTCCATCAATCTCATGACATTTGTCCTCAATCTCACTAATCAAATCAGATATAGCCAAGTCCTTGGCACTGGTGCGAACTACAATTCCGTATCCATATGCTTCTATTATAGGATTCAATTTAGCCTTTAATTCCTGCCTAAAATCCTCAGGAAGCTTTCTTGAAATACCGCAGACAATATTGCCTGTAGTAACTACAATATGATCACCATCAAAGGATAAATTGGTAGTAGCAACAGCTTTCTTGGTTTTGATGGGATCCTTTTCAATTTGAATCAGAATCTCATCTCCCTGACACAATCTGCCATTGGCTGCAAATTTATGAGTGTATATTGGCTTCCATTTCTTATCCAGGGAACAATATACGGTCTTGCCATCTCCTATATCTACGAAGGCTGCATCCAGATTCTGCTGAATTGAAGCCACCTTGCCAATATAGATATCGCCAATGAGGGATTTATATTCATCCCTTTCCACAAACAATCTCTGAAAATGATTATTGGAATCCATAAGGGCTGCAATATTTATTTTAGAATCACCAAATATTATATCTGTATAAATAATTCTATTTCTAATCATAACAATTCCTACAATTCATATCCCACATCATCAAGGGAGATTAAATTGCCATCTGCATCTCTTGTGAGCATATCCACTCTGTGAATGAAAAAGGATGCTCTCTCCTGTGTTTCTATTCCAAAGGATTTAAAGAAATGATACAAAGCAAACTCCGGCTTTATATTGTCATTACTTCCTGTGGAAATATTAATTTCAAATACTATCTCAGGACGAGTTTCTAATGTGTCATCAAAATCAGCCACATTTTCACCTGATACAATATCAAATTCATAAATGAGAGGCTTCATATCAACTTCTCTCTCACCTTTTTTAGTTTTCTTTACTACGTTAATAGAAGTTGCATCATCATAAAATGCAACCTTCTTCTCCTTTAATTCATCTAAGGAAAAAGGAAAATCCTCTGGATGCTTATAGGTAAGTGTATATGTGGAAGCTTCCACTGAAGCCATGGCATTAGTTGCCTTTTCCGGTAAATATTTCACAGATTCTATATCCATCTCATCTACCATTTCATTGGAAATAGCCTGCATTAACTCCTTGCAAGGCACTTCCTCTGTAAGCTCAATATCCATATATTCACCAGAGCTGGTCAGTCCTACTCCAAGAGGAGCAGCGAAAGACATAATCTGATGAGGATTGAAGCCTTCGGAATACTTAATAGGAATTCCACTTCTTCTGATTACCTTCTGAAAATATCGCATTATATCCAAGTGCCCCACATATTTCATGGCACCTGACTTAGAGAATTTAATTCTTGCCTTCATAGCATATACCTCCTCCAAAAGACATAGCACCACAACCTGAACACTTTGCTCTACAGTTTTGGGTTACAACCTGTTCATTTACAGCTCTGTTCCATTCACGCTTCATGAAATTCTTGGTGACACCAATATCAATGAAGTCCCAAGGTAGAATTTCATCCAAATCTCTCTGGCGATAAGCATAGAAATCCAGTGAGATTCCAGTTTTCTCCATGGCAGCATCCCATTTCTCACAATGGAAATAATCTGACCAGGCATCGAATATACAACCTGATTTATAAGCTTCATAAATAGCTGCACTGACTCTTCTATCGCCTCTTGCAAGCAAGCCTTCCAAGACGGTAACATCAGCCTCATGCCAATTGTATCTGAGACTCTTGTGATTAAGCTGAGCATGCATTGTATCATTTACAATCTTGGCTCTTCTTAAATACTCTCCCTTCTTATACATTGGTGCCCACTGGAATGGGGTAAATGGCTTCGGAACGAAGAAGGATGTACTCATGGTAATCTGACACTTACCATTTCTTTGATCCTTTGGAATCTCATAATATCTGACAGCAATGTCGTTAGCCAATTCAGGAATAGCCATCATATCTTCCTCTGTCTCAGTTGGAAGACCAAGCATGAAATAAAGCTTAACCTTGTTCCATCCACCCTCAAAGGCCTGTCCAGCACCATTTAGGATGTCATCCTTGGTGAGACCTTTGTTAATTACATTTCTCATACGCTGAGAACCTGCTTCTGGGGCGAAGGTAAGACTGCTCTTCTTAATATCCTGAACCTTGCTCATAACATCAAGGGAAAATGCATCAATTCTAAGAGATGGCAGGGAAATATTTACACCGTTTTTGCAACAATCATCTATAAGGAAATTAACCAACTCTGGCAGCTGAGTATAATCGCTGGAGCTTAATGAGCTAAGAGATATTTCCTCATGACCAGTTGATGCCAGCATCTCCTTGGCATAGCCCTTTAATACCTCAAGGGATTTCTCACGGTTAGGTCTATATACCATACCTGCCTGACAGAATCTACAGCCTCTTATACAACCACGTTGAATCTCAAGGACAACTCTGTCCTGTGTAGCACGCATAAATGGCACAATTGGCTTGGTAGGATAAGCACCCTGATCCAAGTCCATAAGAACCTGACGCTTAACAGTAGCTGGTACATCATCATATATAGGCTTAAATGATTCTATTGTGCCATCTTCCTTGTAGGACACTGTATACATCTGTGGCACATAGATTCCAGGAATCTTGGAAGCTTCTCGAAGAAATGTTTCTCTGGAATAATCCTGGGAATTATGCATCTCTTTATACAAGTCTAGAAGCTGGTCGTAGCTAACTTCACCTTCACCAATGTAGAAAATGTCAAAGAAATCTGCAATTGGTTCTGGATTGTAAGTACATGGGCCACCACCGATTATAATAGGATCATCATTTCCTCTATCCTTGGCCCAAATTGGAATCTGAGACAAGTCTAAAATCTGTAAAATGTTGGTATAGCACATCTCATACTGCAAAGTGATTCCGATAAAATCAAATTTGCGCAATTCATCCTGACTTTCCAAAGCAAATAAGGGGATTCTGTCACGAACCATAATCTCATGTAAATCAGGCCATGGTGAATAGACACGCTCGCAATATACATCATCCCGACGATTTAACATTTCATATAAAATTTGAATTCCAAGATGCGACATACCAATTTCATACACATCAGGAAAACACATAGCAAATCGAATATCCACCTTTGAAGGGTCTTTTACAACCACATTCATCTCATTTCCCAAATAGCGGGCAGGCTTATCGATTTCCATCAATATATCATCTGATAAAGCAAGTTTTTTCATATATATTATCCTCAAAAATCAATAATGCAGCTCATATAATATGAACTGCATTATTATAACATAGAATTTCAACTTAGACTAACTATCTCTGAGAAAGCTCTCGGGTTATGTCTTCCCATGTAATATTATATTTAACCATAAGCACCATCATGAGGTAAATGAAATCAGACATTTCCTCTTTGATACCTTCGTTACCAGGATTCTTGGCTGCAATTACAAGAGAAGTGGCTTCCTCTCCAAGCTTCTTGAGAATCACATCCTCACCCTTGTCAAAGAGATAATTGGTATATGAGCCTTCCTTAGGATGCATACGACGCTCCACAATAATGTCATATACTGTTTCAAATATTTTCAAAGGATTCTTCTCTGTATATTCCTTCTTTACAATCTCATTAAAGAAACAGCTGTAAGAACCTGTATGGCAAGCTCCACCAACCTGTGATACCTTGGCTAAAATAGTATCAAAATCACAATCAGCAGATAAGCTCTTAACATACTGGTAATGTCCGCTGGTCTCGCCCTTCACCCATAATTCCTCACGGCTTCTGCTCCAGTAAGTCATCTTGCCGATTCGAATGGTATTATCAAAAGCCTCTTCATTCATATAGGCAACCATGAGAACTTCCATGGTCTGAAAATCCTGAACAACAACAGGCACTAATCCGTCACTGTTAACCTTCAAATCCTTCCAGGTTAACTTAGGCTCGAAATTATCCATCTTAATTCCTGCATCAGACAAATCACATTTCAGCTGCATAACATCAGCTTCCTCACGATTATTCAGAAAATCACCACAGATTCCACGGATTTTGTCTGAAGACAACTTCTCTTTAATATATTCGAAGTCATATTTAGGTACATCAAGAATGTAAGGAACATCTGTCATTCCTTCTAAGCTCAACATCAATGCATCATTGTATATAATTAATTCATGGACATTATCTTCCAGGAAATCCTTGGTCTTAAAAATAAAATCAATAGTTTTGAGAGAAACCAAAATCTTGTCCTGACCAAATCTCTCACTGGCAGCTTTTAGAAGCTCTACTGATTCAGGTTTTGAACCATTTAATACAACTTCTACACAACCTGCGTATATAAATTTCTTCACATCATCAAGTCTCTTGATATTTCCACCGCCGGCAGTCTTAATATCAATTGTTCTATTAATCTCCTTGATTGTCTGAATATTCTTCTCATGCTCATCATAAGTATCTGATAAGTCATAACAGATAATCTTGTCAATTCCGCTATCATTGTATAATCTAGCTAATTCTAATACATCCATCTTGTTGTCTAGATGCTCTGGGTCTTTTACAGCATAACCATCCTTGATATAGATGGTTGCTACAATATTTTTCTGCTCCATTTTACAATACTCCCTTTGTAGATAATATATCTAAAATTCTAGGATCATTGGTTGTAGCCATATCAAGGGCTTTGGCAAATGATTTAAACATAGCCTCAGCCATATGATGATTATTGCCCTCTTTCATCACCTGAATATGGAGATTCATGCCAGCTGAATAAGAAATGGCATAGAAGAATTCCTTGATCATCTCTGTATCCATATAGCCGATTCTCTCAGCAGTGAAATTAGCATCGTATGATAAATAAGGTCTTCCTGATAAATCAATGGCGCACATAACCAATGACTCATCCATTGGCAGAATACAACTGCCATATCTGCGGATTCCCACCTTGTTACCTATTGCCTTCTTAATTGCATTTCCCAATACAATTCCGCAATCTTCTATTGTATGATGACAATCCACATTTAAATCACCCTGAATATCTACATCCAAATCGAATAAACCATGACGGGCAAAGCCCTCCAACATATGGTCAAAGAAACCAATGCCAGTTGAAATATTAGATTTTCCTGTACCATCAATATTGATTTTTATAGTAATATCTGTCTCTTTTGTCTTACGAGAAATCTCTGCAATTCTATTTTCCGACACTCTGGTTTCCTCCTAGATATTTTTACGTCGCATAATAATTTTACTCTTATCTACACATTATCACAAATAAATTTTCTATAAATTATGTCTCCTCAAAACGTGTTCTGATGGAGTTGGCATGAGCAGTTAATTTCTCACATTCTGCAAAAGCTACAATGTCAGGATATACCTCTTCAAGAGCCTCCTTAGAATAACTGATAATGCTTGATTTCTTAATGAAATCATCCACAGACAAAGGCGAGAAGAATTTAGCAGTACCGTTGGTTGGCAATACATGATTTGGACCTGCGAAATAATCTCCAAGAGGTTCCGAGCTGTAATTTCCAAAGAATATTGCTCCTGCATTTTTGATTTTGGTCATTGTATCAAATGGATTAGCTGTAACCAGCTCCAAATGTTCTGATGCAATTTCATTTACCGCATCAATAGCATCATCCATATTCTCTGCCACCAGAATATATCCATAATTCTCCAATGATTTAGAGATAATATCCGCTCTAGAAAGCTTCTGCAAGAAATAATCAACCCAATCAGATACTTCCTGAGCAAGTTTCTTGCTGGTTGTAATCAAAATAGCTGAAGCCATCTCATCATGCTCAGCCTGTGACAATAAATCTGCTGCAACAAATTTGGCATTGGCAGTCTCATCAGCCAAAACCAGTATTTCACTTGGACCAGCAATGGAATCAATACTTACATAACCAAATACAGCCTTTTTGGCAAGAGCTACATAAATATTTCCCGGACCTACAATCTTATCAACTTTTGGAATTGATTCAGTTCCAAAAGCCATAGCTGCAATGGCCTGAGCTCCACCTACTTTATAGATTTTATCAACTCCAGCTTCCTTGGCTGCCACAAGAGTTGATGGATATACCTTGCCTGATTTATCACATGGAGTAGTCATAATAATAGTATTGACTCCTGCAACCTTGGCTGGCATTACATTCATAAGAACAGATGATGGATATACTGCCTTGCCACCTGGCACATAGACTCCCACTTTATCAAGAGGTGTAATCTTCTGACCCAGTATTATTCCCTTTTCATTGCTGTTAAACCAGCTGTTTTGCTTCTGTAAGCTGTGATAATCTCTAATATTTACCAAAGCCTTTCTGATTACATCAAGAAGCTTGGCATCAACCAGCTCATAGGCTTCCTTAATTTCTTCCTCTGTCACTTCGATATTGGTTGCATCAATGGAAGCTCCATCGAATTTTGCAGTATATTCAAATACTGCCTTGTCTCTATTTTCCTTAACATTTGAAATAATATCATTGACTCTGGCCTCAAACTCACCGTAGCTGTTAGGGCTTCTCTTCAATAAATTTTCCAAAATATCTGATGTTGTATCCGGGTTTAAATCTAATATTCTCATATTGCCTCCGATTATTATTAATTCTGTCCCAATGCTCCCTTTAAATCAGCAATAAGCTTGGTGATTCTCTCATTTTCCATTTTCATACTCACCTGGTTAACCACCATTCTGGCAGATAATGGACATACAACTTCCAATACATCCAAACCATTTTCCCTCAGGGTATTACCTGTTTCTACAATATCCACTATCACCTCAGACAAGCCTACAATTGGAGCTAATTCAATAGAACCATTTAGTTTGATAATCTCCACCGTCTGATGCTTCTGATTATAGAAATAGTCCTTGGCAATTCTAGGATATTTAGTTGCCACTCTAATTAATTCCTGATGATTCAACAAATCCTGTGCACCCTTTGGTCCACAGACACACATTCTACACTTGCCAAAGCCTAAATCCAAAACCTCATATATGTTTCTGGCTTCCTCTAAAATGGTATCCTCACCTACAATACCAATGTCAGCTGCACCATATTCTACATAAGTTGGAACATCCGGTCCCTTGGCGAGAAAGAATCTTAATTTATATTCCTCGTTGACGAAAATAAGCTTTCTTGTATCAGGATCCTTCATCTCATCACAGGTGATGCCAATCTTTTCAAATAATTCCAATGTCTTCTTTGCCAATCGACCCTTTCCCAGGGCGATGGTCAAATATCTATCATTTTCCATAATATATACCTCATTTAATCCAGAATAGTAAAACTTGTATCAGTATAAGTGCTTTGCACCCTCTGGGCCTCTTCCTTTGAAGCTACACGAACCATAGTCACATCTTTGCCAGCATTTCTCATTTCATTTGTAGTAGCCACAGCTTCCTTCAGCTTGTGGGCAGTATACAGCAGCACTTCAGGCTTTTCATCCTGGAAAATATTGATCTTCTGACGCTCCATAGCCATGAGAAGCTGATCAATATAAATGGCAAAACCAATAGCTGGCGCTTCCTTGCCGTAGTAAGATAACAAATCATCATATCTACCGCCTCGCACAATAGGCTCGCCACTTCCGTAGGTATATCCACCGAAGAGAATTCCTGTGTAGTACTGATAAGGACTCACCATTCCCAACTCAAAGGAGATATATTTTGATACTCCATACACTTGTAAAATGTCATACAAATCCTGTAAATAATTAAGCGCATTGTAAATCTGAGGATAATTCTTGGTCTTATCTAAGAAATCCTTCCATTCACATGGACAGTTGTACATCTTCCCAAGCATGGTAAATATTTCAATTAAATCCTGAGAAATACCTTTGCCAGCAAGTAGTTCCTCCACGCCGTAGAAATTCTTGTTGGTAATCAAAACTCTCACTCTGTTCTCAGATTCAGCATCTAACTTAGCTGCTTCCATCAAGCCTTTGAATATATCTACATGGCCAATGCTTATCTGAAATTCTGTAAGACCAACCTTTAACAGATTATTTACTGCCAAGGCAATAACTTCACTGTCAGCATCTATGGAATTGTCTCCCATAAATTCACAGCCAAGCTGAGTTGATTCCTTTAATCTACCCTGATAGCTATTATTATTTACAAATACATTGCCATAATAGCTGAGGCGAACCGGCTTGGTATCAGGGTCAAAGAATTTCGAAGCTGCTCTTGCAATGGAAGGGGTCATATCTGGGCGCAAAGCCAAAGTATTCCCTTCCCTGTCGAAGAACTTGTACAATTCCTTGGATGGAGTGGTTCCTACTTCACTGCCAAATATATCAATAAATTCAAAGGAAGGAGTCTCTATAAAAGAATATCCATAGCTCTTTACAGTCTCTTCCATTGCACTTATCAGGAAATGCTTGTTCTTACATTCTTTTCCATATATATCTCTCACACCCTCCGGTGTATGTAATCTTGAATCATTCATATTTCTTCTCCTATATCTTTACTTTGGTAAAGTGGTAAATAACTAAACAAATTATATTAAAGAAAACCTGCAATGTCAAGATGAAATAATCTATGGTCTATTGTTTAAATCTAATTGAATCATGTCCAGATAAGGAACCAGAACTTCAGGCTTAGATTCAAAGAAGTATTTGGAATCCAACTCATCGAATCTGATACTCTTACGCCCCCCATTTTCTGCTCTTTCCCAAAATTTTTGTAACTCATTGTAAGTCATATAGTAATATACATTTCTCTCGGTAAATAATATGATAAGAAAAGCAATTCCCTGTTGCTTCTCGAATTCTTTCATGAAACGAACCTGGTGTTCATGTACATTTTGCAGAGGAAATGTATCAGTCTTGCTCTCCTTGGCATCAAAGCAAACAGGAATTCCCTGTACAGCACCTATATAATCCACTGTACTTTTCTTCTCAAAATAAGCCAATGTAATCTGTCTTGTAGAATGATTAATCTCCACTGGTGTAATAGGTGTAGGGATTTTCTGTATGAGACACAGATTATTATTAGCATAAGTTTCATTTGTTCTATTTATTAAATCTTCTAAACCTGAACCCCTCAGGCCTCTGGAATTCCATGTTGCCATTTTACTTCCTCACATTAATTAATAAGCTTGTCAAATATAGCCGGCCTTGGAGCAATATATTTATGTCCATCTTCAAATTCTATAGAATATGCATGAAGCAGTTGAGATTTCACTCCAAATTGTTTCTTGGCTCTGGCATTTAACGCATCTACGCCATATTTATAATCTCCAATAATTGGATAACCGATGGATGATAAATGTGCTCTAATCTGATGAGTACGACCTGTAATCAGATGCACCTGAACCAAAGTATATCTGCCGTTGGTTTTAAGAGGTACAATATCCGTCTTAATTTCCTTGGCTCCATCCTCATAATTTTTGAGAATTTCCACCTCATTGGTCTTGTCATTTTTCTGTAAATAACCAGATAGATTAATCTCTCTATCCATTTCTCCAGCTACAATTGCATGATATATCTTGATGCAGCTTCTGTCCTTCAAGGCCTGAGACAGATATTGCTGTCCCTTTAATGTCTTGCCTGCCAGAATCAATCCAGAAGTATTTCTATCCAGTCTGTTGGCAATGGATGGCTTAAAACCATGAATTGAATCCTCTGATATCTGTTTGGTTTTCATAAGATAAGACAGAATCATCTCATTTATGGATATGTCAGAGGCAGCAGCTTTTTGAGACAGGACTCCTGCAGGCTTATTTACAATCAATATATCATTATCCTCATAGATGACATCTATATCAGCAGATACCTCCTGGGAAATGTCTATGCTCTGTCCTTTCATTTTCATGAAAGTATCATCTGAGAAAAAGACCTTGATACAGTCATTTTCTTTAAGAATTTCCTTGCCACTGGCTTTGGCATCATTTAATTTTATATTCTTTTTGCGAAGCATTTTGTATAAGAAGCCCATAGATGCTTCTGCAAAATATCTATTTAAATATTTGTCTAATCTACCGCCAGCATCAGCGGAAGTGATTATTATTTCTTTCATATTCTCTCGCTATATTATCTTTTTCTACTGTTCTTAGATTTTAAACCACCATGGTTAGAGTTTCTGCTTTTAGAAGTATTATTACTCTTTGAATTCTTCTTATAATGATCTTTAGCATTTGCTCTTGAGTTCTTATCAAAATCCCCTGATTTAGATTTATTACCATTATACTTTTTAGTATTGGCAGTCTTGCCAGTCTTAATCTTCTTGCGGTCATTAGAATTCTTGGAATGTAGTTTTCTAGGCGGAATGAGACATTTCTCATCAAAACCAATTAAGTCCTCTCGGTGAGCCTTTAACAAAGCTTCTTTCACCAAATCATAATTTTCAGGATTACGATATTGAATCAAAGCTCTCTGCATTGCTTTCTCATGAGGATTATGTGTTACATATACAGGCTCTAAAGTAGCAGGATTCACCCCAGTATAATACATGCAGGTTGACATGGTAGATGGTGTTGGATAGAAATCCTGTACCTGCTGAGGCATGTAACCCAAATCTCTAATATATTCCGCCAGCTCCACTGCCTCTTTGAGGGTGGAACCTGGATGGGAAGACATAAGATATGGAACCAGATATTGCTTCATATCATACTTGTCATTAACCTTGAAATATTTATCAATAAAACGGTTATATACTGATACACTTGGCTTGCCCATATATTTCAAAACCTCATCAGATATATGTTCAGGAGCCACCTTCAACTGACCACTTACATGATATCTGCAAAGTTCTGTTATAAATTCGTCATTATTATCAGCTAATACATAATCAAATCTAATACCTGATCTGATAAAGACCTTCTTCACGCCTTTTAGTGAACGAAGCTTACGAAGAAGGGATATATATTCCTTGTGATCAACCTCTAAATTCTTGCAAGGAGTCGGGAACAGGCATTGTCTGTTAGGACATACACCAGATTTAAGCTGCTTCTTGCAGGAAGGCTTTCTGAAATTAGCAGTTGGACCCCCAACATCATGAATATAACCTTTGAATTCAGGATCTTCTATGAGAATTTTGGCCTCATTTATAATAGACTCCTGACTTCTGGTCTGTATAATTCTACCCTGATGGAAAGTCAAAGCACAGAAATTACATCCACCAAAGCAGCCTCTATTGCTTATAAGAGAGAATTTCACCTCTCTCAAGGCAGGGATTCCGCCTTGGTCTTCATACATGGGATGATATTTTCTGGTATAAGGCAAAGCATATACATCATCCATCTCCATTTGAGACAAAGGTTCCTGTGGCGGATTCTGAATAACGAATACGCTATGAGGATATTCCTCATACATTGTCTTGCCTGTAAAAGGATCTGTATTATTGTGCTGTACATTGAAACTCTTGGCATAATTTAACTTATCAGCCAATAATTCCTCGTAAGTTGGAAGTTTAATACCATCAACTACTGTATCTGTATTTCTAGCCTTGTATACAGTTCCTGGGATAAATGTTATATCAGATACATCAATCCCTGAATCCAAAGCCTCAGCAATGGCTATAACTGATTTCTCACCCATTCCATAAGATATTAAATCAGCTCCAGAATCCAATAGAATAGATCTCTTTAATTTATTAGACCAGTAATCATAATGAGCCATTCTTCTCAAACTGGCTTCAATACCACCTAAGATAATTGGCACATCCTTGTAAGTTCTTCTAATTAGATTACCATATACTACACAGGCGTAATCCGGGCGATGGCCCATCTCTCCCCCTGGAGAATAATTATCAAAATCACGATGCTTCTTGGATACTGTATAATGATTGACCATGGAATCCATATTTCCTGCAGAAACAAGGAATCCCAGTCTAGGCTTTCCCAGGACAGTGATAGACTTGTCATCCTTCCAATCCGGTTGAGCTATAACACCAACAGTGAAGCCATGAGCTTGTAGGACTCTTGTAATTATAGCCACTGCAAAAGAAGGATGATCTACATAAGCATCTCCTGATACATATACGAAATCCAACTGATTAATATTTAATTCTTGCATATCCTGTTTATTAACAGGCATAAATCCATTTGCCATTATAATAATCTCTCATCCGTGTAATCTATAATATAATAATCAGCCATGTCATTCTTGGCATCATCCACATCCATGGAATAATCATCTCTAACTGCACAAGTCTTCATTCCTGCATTAATTCCAGCCTGAAGCCCTGGAATAATATCCTCAAATACCAGGCAATCTTCTGGATTTACATTAAGATGATTTGCAACAGATAGATAAATATCAGGAGCAGGCTTTCCAGCCCCCACCTCGTCACCTGTCTTGAAGCAGTCTATATATCTATCCAGATTCAAAGCATCTGTTACAGCATCCAAAAGCTCTCTGGAATTACTTGTGGCAATACCTGTTTTGATTCCTTTGGATTTGAGATTTTTTAGGAAATTCTCACAGCCTCTCTTGAAATCCACCTTATTCTCATAGGTTTCACGGGCCATTTCATTCCATGTATCCATCATCTCCTCAATGGAATCTGAAATATTATAAGTATTCTTGAAGTAATAAGCTGTCTCTTTCATGCTCATTCCCTCAATATTCTTCTGTAGATTCTCATCCATTGGAATGTTATGAAGCTTCAGATAATCTATATCAATCTGTTTCCACATCCACATGGAATCTACCAAAGTTCCATCTAAATCAAATATTACTGCCTTTATATTCTGCAACATATTCTAATTCTCTCTCATTCATTAATCTATATTCACCCATTGGCAAATCATCTAGTTCAAATTTGCCCATGGTGATTCTTTTCAAATATATAACCTCATTGCCAACTGCTTGGAGCATTCTCTTAACCTGATGATATCTACCTTCCTTGATAGTCAGATATATCTCATTAGGTTCGTCTCCCCGTGAAGCCTTGGCAGGAAGAGTAATTTTCTCATCACCAATATCTACTCCATTTTCCAGAGCTTTAATATCCTCATCAGACACATCTTCTATGCATTTCAAGAAATATGTTTTGTCTACATGCTTCTTGGGGCTTAACAATCTGTGGGATAAATCTCCATCATTTGTCACAATGAGAAGTCCTTCTGTATCCTTGTCCAGTCGACCAACAGTGAATAAATCTCTGATATTTACACCTTTGAAATATTCAAATACCGTTTTATTATCTCTGTCCTCCTTGGCACAGACACAATCTCCCGGCTTGTGGAAAATATAATATACAAACTCTTCATAGGAAATTGTCTTATCATCAAAAAGAACTGTATCTGCAGATTCTATTACTCCATAGCCACAGTCTGTGATAACAGTTCCATTTACCTTTATACGATTATGCTTAATAAGCTTCTTGACCTCACTTCTGGTGCCTACACCAGCCTGTGATAAATATTTATCCAGCCGCATACTTAATCCTTTAATAATATATAAAATAAAATGCCACAATACCCATTGCCCCCATGGCGGGATTTAAAATGCTATATATGCCAGGCAGAATATTACAGCATTTTCCAATAAAGAAAATAAGCGGCATCAAAACGATGCCGCAATATTATATTTATGACTTATTAAAAAATGATTCAGGAATATCAATTGATGGTAACTCTTCTTCCTCATTCTTGGAATCTGCTGAAGAATTCTTGTTTGCTGATTCATTTACCGGCTTCTCAACTGCCTTTGGAGCAGGTGCAACAACTGGTGTTGGTTCCGGTGTAGGATTGAGTTCCTGTCTATTGGCAACAACTACATCCAGATACTGCTGCATAGTATTCAGATATGTCTCTGTTCTAGCCTGTGTTGTCTCCATAGAATTTGTAAGGACAATCTCAATATTTTTCAGCAACTCGTCTGTGTAAGCAATAGCTCCCTGTCTAATATCATTTGCATCAGCTGTTGCCTTGTCAAGCATATCCTGTGCATTCTTGGTTGCAAGCATAACAACCTCGTTGGCCTTAGCATAAGCTTGCTGCATAATCTGATGTTCACTAACTAATTGATCAGTCTGAATCTGAGCCTGTGCAATAATCTGATCAGCCTTGTTGTGGGCGTCAGCAAGAATTGCTTCCTTATTGCTGATAATCTTCTGATATCTTCTGATTTCCTCAGGAGTCTTTGAACGAAGTTCTGACAATAAGCTTTCTAATTCATCTCTGTTAACTGTGATCTTTGATTGTGAAAATGTAGCTGGCTTGCAACTATCAATATAATCTTCGATCTCATCAATGATTTCCTCAATACCACTACTAGCCATTTTCTTTTCTCCTTATTTCTTGAATTTATCTTCTACCAGAGGAACAATCTCCTCAGGTACAAATCTACTTATATCTCCACCATATGAAGCAAACTCTCGTACAATAGTCGAACTTAAATATGAATATTGCAAAGCTGTTGCCATAAATATAGTTTCTAATTTATCATATTCCACCTTGTTAGTCTGAGCAATCTGAATTTCATAATCAAAATCTGTAACTGCACGAAGGCCACGAATTATAATAGTGGCATCCACTTCCTTGGCGAAATCTATCAGTAAACCTTCAAAGGACATAACCTTCACATTATCATATTTATCAGTCATTTTACGAATCATATCCACTCTCTCTTCAACAGTAAATAATGATTTCTTGGCACTGTTACATAATACACCAATAATGACTTCATCAAACATTTTGCTTGAACGTTCTATTATATCCAAGTGTCCAAAAGTAACTGGGTCAAAACTCCCAGGATAAATAGCTCTACTCATTTTCTTTTACTCTCAAAAAAATATGTTTATTAGTTTTATATAATTTCTCTTTTATTATATCGTATCCTAATTCAGATATAAAGTTAAAATCCGTCTTTAAATCAGCCTCAATAATAATATAGCCATCTTCTGCCAACAATTTATTACGAGCAATTAAAGCAAGAATTTCTCTCTCATATCCTGCTTTGTATGGTGGATCTGCGAAAATAATATGAAATGATTCACCTTTGAGGGAATTCAAAGCAGATTTGAAATCCCCCTGAATAACCTTGGACTTACTTTGTAAATCAGTGAAATCCAGGTTTTCATTTATTACTTTCACAGCTTCTCTATTATTTTCAATAAACCAAGCGAATCTAGCACCACGGCTAAGGGCTTCAATTCCCATTTGACCGCTTCCAGCAAACAAATCCAAGAAATTAGCATCGTAAATATCTGTGGAAATCATATTGAACAAAGTTTCCTTTATTCTATCTGTTGTTGGTCTGGTTCCTAAACCTTTTATGGTTTTCAGATTTAATCTTCTCTTACTTCCTGCAATTACTCTCATTTACATCCTCATAATAATCTATAGATGCATCTAATAATTTTAATGCATCTTCTACGGCCTGGACACGAACCAAGTGTCTGTCACCTGAATAGGTATTCTCAATAACTTTGCATCCAGCTGATGAAGCGCAACCAATATATACTCTTCCAACAGGAGTTTCTGTTGTGCCACCATCCGGACCAGCTACACCAGTAACAGACAAGGCAAAATCTGCAGTCGTTCTCTCCAACAGACACCTCGCCATCTCAGCTGCAACCTGTCTGCTTACAACACCATAAGTATCAATGGTCTCAGCCGAAACACCGAGGTTTTTGACCTTGGCCTCATTAGAGTAGGTTACAAAACCCTCCTTGAAGCAATTGGAAGATCCGGGAATATCTGTAATTGCGCCGGCAATTAAGCCACCAGTGCAAGATTCTGCAGTAGTTACAATATAATTATTATGATTTAATCTATGTACAAGAGCTTCTGCAGAATACATTATTTCTGTTCCTTTAATACATCTTTGTTTTTGTACAGATAATCAATAAGTGATACAACTGTAAGAACCAAAGCGATATACATCAGAATCTGTCCCAATGTGTAAGCTACAATATGGTCAATATTTGCAACCATTACAATAATCATAAACATCTGGAATACCGTCTTGAATTTGCCCCAGTAGCTAGCGGCAATTACAATACCATTGTCTGATGCAACCAATCTGAATCCACTGATCACGAATTCTCTGGCGATAATAATAATTACAACCCACGCTGGAACCTGTCTTGTCTCAATAAGGCAAATAAGAGCTGAGCAAACCAGAAGTTTGTCTGCCAAAGGATCCATAAACTTGCCGAAGTCTGTAACAAGATTATATTTGCGGGCAATCTTGCCATCCAACATATCTGTAAGACTTGCAATAATGAAAATTGCATCAGCAATATAACGGTTAATTGAGTTATCAGGATTAATCAAAAGTACTACTACAAAAAATGGAATTAGCAATACTCTAAAAATAGTTAATTTGTTTGGTAAATTCATAATAGTTCTCCTACTAGATCATATTCATGGGCCCCAGTAATTAATACCTTTACATACTCACCCGAAACTAATTCTCTATGAGAATTAATGAAAACAAATCCATCCACATCAGGTGCATCCCTGAAACTTCTAGCAACAAACACCCCGTCTTCAGGGATTTTTCCAACAACAAATACTTCCAATTCCTTACCAATGAAACTCTCATTGACTTCCATTGAAATCTGCTGTTGTAACTGCATCACCTTATCTACCCTTTGCAGCTTCACTTCTTCTGGAATCTGATTATCAAATTCAGCAGCAGGTGTATTTTCCTGTCTCGAGTAAGGGAATGAACCTAATCTATCAAATTTCATATCCTCTATAAATTTCAATAATTTCTCAAAAGCTTCTTCTGTCTCACCTGGAAATCCACATATCAGTGTAGTGCGGATACATATATCAGGCATTTTCTCTCTCAGAGCTTTCACAATATTTCTAATGTCAGCCTCATTGGTTTTTCTACCCATTCTGCCAAGTATTTCATCATGGCAATGCTGAATTGGCATATCGATATAATGACATACCTTTGGATTTGAAGCCATAACATCAATTATTTCCTCAGTGATTTCCTCAGGATAACAATATTGCAAACGAATCCAATGGATTCCGTCAATGTCGCTTAGTTTATTAAGCAGCTCTGGCAGAGTTTTTCTGCCATATAAATCCGTACCATAGAGTGTTGTCTCCTGAGCTACCAAAATCAGTTCTGACACTCCGCCAGCTGCTAACTTAGTAGCTTCAGCAATAATCTCTTCCATTGGTACACTTCTGTAATTTCCACGAATAGAAGGAATAACGCAATATGTACAGTGTTTGTCACACCCCTCTGCAATTTTTAAATGAGCATAATGTCCACCTGTTGTTACAAATCTGCCTTCTGAATTGTCAGGTAATCCCTCCAGAGACTTCATATATTCTCTGTTGTCACCAGACAATGAATTATTGATTGCTTCTACAATCTCATCGTAAGAATTGGTACCTACAATGGCATCAACTTCAGGAATCTCTTTGCGAATATCATCCGCATAGCGCTGAGCCAGGCAACCACAAGCAACCAAAACCTTTAAGTTGCCAGTTTCCTTCAGTTGTCCCAGTTCAATAAGTGTATTAATACTTTCTTCCATAGCATCGCTAATGAAACAACAGGTATTTACTACAATAACATCTGCTTCATTTTCATCATCAGTCAATACAAAATCATGCTTAACCAGACGAGATAGCATGTGCTCAGTATCTACCAGGTTTTTATCGCAACCTAGTGAAACAAATAATAATTTCATTACTATTCCTCTGTAGCCTCAGCTTCTGCATTCTCTTCTGCAGCCTTGGCAGCTTTCTCTGCAGCCTTGGCAGCAGCCTGCTCAGCAGCAATTCTTGCAGCTTCTTCAGCTTCAGCCTTGGCAATTTCAGCTTCCTCATCTGTCAAAATCTTCAATTCCCCTGAGTAAAGTTCTGCTACAGCTGTAGAAAGAGGTTTATCTCCCTGCTTTGTATCAATAAGTGGCTCATCGCCATCAATAATCTGTCTAGCACGCTTAGCTGTTGCAGTTACGATGCTGTAACGACTATTTACAACTGGCTCCTCACCGATTTCCTCTGCATTATCATTTACTACTCTCATTAATTCAACATAAGATGGATGTATCATTTTATATTAACTCCTTTCAAATTTCTTTAAATCTTCTTTAATGATATTTATATTTTCAACATTTCTAGAAGTCTTGAGATGTTCACTAGAAATGATTGAATACACATTTTCCACAGCATTCTCTAATTCATCATTAACTACCAGATAGTCATACTGACTCATATACTGTGATTCCTTGGTAGAAATAGCAAGTCTCTGTGCTACAACTTCCTCTGTCTCTGTACCTCTGCCAAGTAATCGCTCCTTGAGAGCATCAGCTGATGGAGGCATAACAAATAATAAAACTGCCTCAGGGAAAATTTTCTTAACCTGAAGAGCACCCTGAATTTCAATTTCAAGAAGTACATCCTTGCCTTCGTTAACCAACTGTTCTACATATGATTTTGGTGTGCCATAGGAATTGTCGTTAAATGTAGCATATTCCAATAATTCACCATTTTCTATCATGGCATCAAATTCTTCTCTGGTTTTGAAGAAATAATCTCTGCCATCTTCCTCTCCCTGGCGTTTCTGTCTTGTTGTCGCAGAAATTGATAAATTAAACTCGCCGGGATGTGATTTTAATAAATGTTTCATAATGGTACCTTTTCCAGCACCAGAAAAACCAGACAACACAATTATCAAACCTGTTTGTTTCATATTGTATCTTCCTCCTTTTTATAATCTGCCTGCTTGGTACGACTTGCAATAGTATCCGGAACCAATGATGAGAGAATCACATGAGAATCTGTAATTATAACTCCTCTTGTTCTTCTACCCTGTGTAGCATCAACTACAATGCCATCTTCCTTAGCCTTCTGTACAAGCCTCTTAACAGGTGCCGAATCAGGTGTAACAATAGATACAACTTTGTCGGTATTGATTATATTTCCAAATCCTATATTTACAAATGACATAATTACTCCAAGTTCTGAATCTGCTCGCGTATCTTTTCAATTAAAGTCTTGAGCTCAATTCCAATATTTGCAATTTCTATATCTGTGGACTTTGAGAGAATTGTATTAGATTCACGGTTCATTTCCTGAGCGATGAAATCAAGTTTTCTTCCAACTTCATCATTTTCCTCTAAAACTTTCTTAGTCTCATTTACATGAGAACGAAGTCTAACCATTTCCTCATCAATACATATCTTGTCAGCATAGATAACAATCTCAGATGCAATTCTGCTCTCATCAACATTACCATCACCAACCAGATTTATAATCTTCTCACGAAGTCTGTCAGAATATTCTTGAATAATTTCAGGACTTCTGCGTTCTAATATGTCCACATAAGAATTCATCTCGTCAACCTTGGCAATAAGATCTGCCTTTAAGCGTTCACCCTCAGATTCTCTATTTTCAATAAACTTATCCGTTGCAAGCTCAAGAGCCTTCATGAGAATATTAGATAAGTTCTCCTCATCCTCCTGCAGATCCTCGACTTCAAAAACATCAGGATATCTGGATAGATGGCTTGTTTTAATATCAAATTCAAGTTCCATCTCCTGAGACATTTTCTTCAAATTGTTCAAATACATATTGGCAATTTCTGAATTATATTTAACAGAAATTGCAGCTTCCGCAGACTCTTCAATGTTAATAAATATATCAACCTTACCACGAATCAATCTGCTCTTCAGATAGTTTCGAACATCTCCCTCAAAAGCATTAAGCTTTCTAGGCATTTTAATATTCAAGTCCAAGAAACGATGATTTACCGATTTCATTTCCACAACAATCTTGTGTGTAGAATCTTCAAATTCACCGCGGCCGAAGCCTGTCATACTCCTTGCCATAAGGCGCCTCCACGAAATAAATATAAATTGCGACACTTGTATATAATTACATAAAAATGTCATCATTGCATAGATATTTTTATTATATAAAAGGGATTACAAAAGGTCAAACAAATCAGCGAAAATCTGTGAAAAACTCCTTTATTTTCCTTTAATTTTTCGGATTTTTTGTATATAATTTTCATGTTAAATTATTTTGAATTTATGGAGTAGAAAACATGGCTTTAGACGGAATTACAATTGCATCCATCGTAAAGGAATGCAACGATACTATTTTAAACCAGAGAATAAGCAAAATAGCTCAACCTGAAAAGAACGAAATTCTATTTACCTTCAAAGGTATCAAGGGCAAGAATCGTTTGCTAATATCAGCAAACCCAACTCTGCCATTTATATATTTAACAGAGGAAAATAAGGTGTCACCTCAGGTTGCACCTAATTTCTGTATGCTTCTGCGCAAGCATATTGGCAATGGCCGAATTACAGAAATCTCGCAGCCCGGTTTAGAACGAGTTATACGCTTCAAAATTGAGCATTTAGATGAATTAGGCGATCCTGCTGTGAAATATTTATATGTGGAATTAATGGGTAAGCACAGCAATATAATATTCTGCGACAGCGACAATATTATTATGGACAGCATCAAGCATATATCTGCTCAGGTTAGTTCAGTCCGTGAAGTGCTGCCTAACAGAGAATATTTCATTCCAACTCAGGAGGGCAAGCTGAATCCTCTGGAATTAACTGAAGAAGAATTCATGAATACAATTGCCAGCAAGCCAGCTTCTCTGTGCAAGGCTCTGTATCAGAATCTTGTAGGAATATCTCCTGTAATCGCCCACGAAGTTGCATATCGTGCAGGATTAGACGGTGATGTTGTAACAGCTTCTCTTAGTCCTGACCAGGTTAAATCATGGAAGAATCAGTTATTTGATTTGATTAATACCATCAAAACAGAAAATTTCCAGATGTATGTATATTATGACATGGAAAATGATAAACCAGTGGACTTCGCTCCTATTAAGCTTACAATGTATTCTGATTATGAAGAGATAGCTGCAGATTCCATATCTCAGGTTCTGGTAAGCTTCTATGCCCAGAAGAATAAATATACCAACATACATCAGAAATCCACGGATTTGCGTAAGATTATCTCAATCCATTTAGATAGGGACCGCAAGAAATATCAATTGCAGAAGAAGCAACTATCCGACACCGAGAAAAAAGATAAATATAAAATCTATGGAGAGATGCTTCACACTTACGGATACCAGGCGGGGGCCGGTGATAAATATATTGATGTAGTAAATTATTATGACAATACTGAGCTTAGAATCCCTCTGGATCCTACCATCTCTCCAATGGAAAATGCCAAGAAATATTTTGACAAATATAATAAGCTTAAGCGAACTGCAGAAGCCTTGGATCAATATATATTGGAGACAGAAAAAGAAATAGAAATATTAGAATCCATTGAAACTGCTCTCTCCTTCGCGGAAAATGATGGGGATTTAAACGCCATCAAAGAAGAACTATCAAACTTTGGTTTTATCAAAAAGCGCAAGAATAGCAAAATGAAAATCAGAGATAAAAGCGAGCCTATGCACTTCGTAGACAAGAACGGCTTCCACATGTATGTAGGTAAGAACAACCAGCAAAATGATCAGTTAACCTTTAAATTTGCCACAGGAAATGATTGGTGGTTTCATGCAAAGGGGGCTCCTGGCTCTCATGTAATTGTAAAAAGCGAGAATAAGGAATTGCCTGATGACACCTTTGAAACAGCTGCAGCACTGGCAGGCTATTATTCTTCCCTGTCAGATAATGAAAAGGTTGAGATTGACTATCTCCAGAAGAAAAATGTAAAGAAACCAAATGGAGCAGCTCCTGGATTTGTAGTTTACTATACCAACTACTCCATGATAGCCACTCCATCAATTGCTAATTTAAAGAGAATTAAATAATAATTCTTTAAAGTATTAGATTGTTGTCTTTTACAAAAGAATTCAAGTGAAGCTTCAGTTTAGGATGATTTTCCAGTTTGTTATCCTGAGATAACAGATTATCAACCTCTACTGAGGCTTCTTTTAATATGTCAGCATCTCCAATTATATCTGCTAACTTGAAATTAAAATCTCCACTCTGTCTCACTCCAAAGAAATCTCCTGGACCTCTCAGCTTTAAATCCTGCTCAGCAATGTAGAATCCATCTGTGGACTCTCCCATTACTTTCAATCTAGGAGTTATATCCTTGCCTTTTGATTTATCCATAAGTACGCAATAAGACTGATCACTTCCTCTTCCAACTCGACCTCTCAGCTGATGCAACTGAGCCAATCCAAATCTATTGGCATCCTCAATCATAATAATTGTGGCATTTGGCACATTTATACCAACCTCAACAACTGTTGTGGATACCAGAATATCAATATTATGTTCTGAGAATTCCTGCATTATTCTATTCTTTTCAGCAGGCTTCATCTTACCATGTAAAGGGCTGATTCTATAAATACCTCCATAGTATTTATTGATTTTGTCCACATAGTCCATGACATTTTCCGATTCAGAAGACTCAGAAGATTCAACCAAAGGGCAGATTATATAGGCCTGATGTCCAGCCTTGATTTCTGTAGCAATCTTGTTGTAAGCATTAGCTCTTAAGTTTTCCTTTATGACAGCAGTTTTAATAGACAACCTTTTAGCAGGCATATCTTTAATTGCTGAAATCTGCATATTTCCATAGAGAATCAAAGCCAGGGTTCTAGGTATAGGTGTAGCACTCATAACAATCATATGAGGACTAACTCCCTTCTCACCAAGGGATTCTCTTTGCTTAACACCAAATCGATGCTGTTCGTCAGTTATAACAAGAGCCAGATTATTATATTCTACTTTCTCCTGTATCAAAGCATGGGTTCCTACAATTAGAAGCCCCTGAGTGTTTTGAATCTTAGCATATGCCTCACGCTTTTGCTTAGCTGTAAGAGAACCTGTGAGGCATAGCACCTCAATTGGCAAATTATAATTTGTCGCCATTTCCTCAAAGGATGCGGCATGCTGTCTGGCCAGAACTTCCGTTGGAGCCATAATTACAGATTGGTAACCATTTTCCGAAGCAATAAGCATACTCAAGAAAGCCACAATGGTTTTACCTGATCCCACATCTCCCTGAATAAGCCTCTGAGACACATACTGCCCACGCAAATCACGGATTATAACGTCATAAGTTTCCTTTTGTCCATTGGTAAGCTCATAAGGCAGCTTGGAAATCAATTCAGAAGCCCAAGAATCCTTGGAGAAGTCCCTTGTATTTAGTACTCCAACCTCCTGTCGTCTCTGAAGAGCATTATTTAATATAAAATAATAGAATTCCTGAAATACCAGTCGTCTTCTGCCTTCTTTTAAATCTTGAAAATTCTCAGGAAAATGCATATATTCCACTGCATCCATATAATTTAGGAGATTATATTTCTCTATAGCCTCTTGTGGCAGGAAATCATCTGTAAATCCATCGCTTCGAATACTATCAATAGCATTTCTCAAAGCATTTCTCACATTCTGATTCTTTAATCCTCTTGTGAGATGATATATAGGCTGGAAGGAATATTTAAAACTATTATATTTATCCACGGTATAAATATTAGGCTGCTCAAGCTTATACCTGTAGCCATCACTTTTTAATCTTCCATAGAGAATCACCATTTCGCCTATATTAATCCCTGATCGAATATAGGTATTATTAAACCATACGCATTCAACAGGCTTGTCAGGGCAGAAATAAGTAGCTGTTATAATATTGAGCCTCTTGGTACGCTTCATCATTGCAGGAGTTCTAACAGATCCTGCCAAAGCCACCTTCATGCCTACATTTACCAGATCTATTCCATCTTCCCTGGCAGTATCTATGGCTTCATCCAAATTGGTAATGTCCGGATAATCCTCGTAATCTCTAGGATAGTTCCAGAGCAAGTCCCCAACAGTATATATGCCTAATTTATTAAATAAACTGGTCGTCTTCTCCCCAACACCTTTTATGCTGGTTAAATTCTCATATAATTCCATAATAATTCCTAAACAAAATCAAATTAATATCAATAGATATATATTATCAAATAAAAAAGGACGCCGCAAAGGCGACGCCCAATAAAATCAATAATAATTATTCTACTGCACAGATGTAGTAATATACAGGCTGTCCGCCCTCCTGAAGTTCAATTTCAACATCACCAAACTCTGCACCAATCTTTTCACTCAAAGCAGTTGCATCTTCTTCAGAAACATCTGCTCCGTAGTAGATTGAGATAATAGCTGATTCCTCATCAACCATCTCTTTCAACATATCAATGAAAGTATCTGTGATATCCTGACTAACAGACAAGATTCCTGCATCACCGATACCCATATAATCACCCATCTTGATTACCTTATCATCGATTACTGTATCTCTAACAGCATAAGTAATCTGACCAGTCTTCACATTGGCAATTTCAGCAAGCATACGCTTCTCATTATCCTCTGCACTCTCATCAGGTATGAAATTAATCAAAGCTGTAATACCCTGAGGAATTGTCTTGGTAGGAATAACCTTCACTTCCTTGTCCTCAGAAAGTAATGCTGCCTGATTAGCTGCCATAATAATATTCTTGTTGTTAGGTAATACAAATACAGTCTTAGCTGGTACCTTGTTGATAGCATCAAGAACATCTTCTGTACTTGGATTCATAGTCTGACCACCTTCAATCATGTGATCAACTCCAAGCTCAGTAAAGATGGCATTTAATCCCTCGCCAATTGATACTGCTACAAAACCAATTTCCTTGGTAATTTCATTTGTTGCCTCAACAGGTGCTGGCTCTACAGCTTTGTTCTCAGTAGCCTTGGATGCTGAAGCATCCTTAGCAGATACCTTGAGATTTTCAATCCTGATATCTACAAGAGAACCAATTCCCATACCCATGTTAATAACGGCACCAGGCTCATTTGTATGTACAGATGTCATTACCCTGTTGTTCTCAGCCTTTACTTCAACTGAATCACCAACACTTCCAAGGTAATTTACCAAATCATTCTTCTTCTTTGTAGAAATTGGGCAAGACATTGTAATTACATATTCTACTGAATATTCATATTTCACCTCTTCTACAGAAGCTTCCTCTGCCTTAGAATCATCATCAAAGCTCAAGTCAACTTCCTTGCCCATCATATAGTCGAATCCGCCCATAAGAACCTGCATAAGTCCCTGTCCGCCGGAATCAACAACACCTGCCTGCTTCAAAACTGGGAGCATATCAGGAGTCTTGCTAAGTACAAGATTACCTTCCTTGATAATCTCATCACAGAAATATGCTAAATCATCAGTTGTATCAACTAATTCCAATGCCTTATCAGCTACTCCGCGAGCAACTGTAAGAATTGTACCTTCCTTTGGCTTCATAACAGCCTTGTAAGCAGTCTCACAAGACTTCTGAATAGCCTCGCACATAATATCTACATCAATTTCATCAACTGTCTTAATAACCTTGGTAAATCCTCTGAAAAGCTGTGAAAGGATAACACCTGAGTTACCTCTAGCTCCACGAAGAGAACCTGAAGAAATAGCCTTTGCCAATGTCTTCATATCTGGATTATCAAGAGCATATACCTCTTTTGCAGCTGACATAATTGTCATTGTCATATTTGTACCTGTATCTCCATCTGGAACAGGGAATACATTCAACTCATTTATATAGTCTTTCTCTTTTTCAAGACTTTTAGCTCCAGCCAGGAACATTTTAGATAATTGAGCCGCGTCAATTGTTTTAATTTCCAAAACTGTAACCTCCTTAATCTATAACTCTTACGCCTTCGACGTAAATATTCATTTCATCTACAATCATTCCAGTAAATGATTCTACTTTGTACTTAACTGTGCTCATTAAATTATCAGCTACAGTTGCGATACTTACTCCATAAGATACAATAACATGGAAGTTCAAAACGATTTCATTATTTTCATTTATAATAACTTCAATACCATGATTCAAATAATCTTTTTTAAGAAGCTTAACCAAGCCGTCCTTTACATTAACAGCAGCCATACCAACGATGCCAAAGCATTCTACCGCTACTGATCCTGCATATGTAGCAATTACGTCAGTGTCAATTACAATCTTTCCATAGCTGTTTTCCATTTGACCTTGCATAATATACCTCCACTATTTTATCAAAAATAAAAAATGACATAGTCTTTTTATATTATAATCAATTTCACAGAAAAAACAATTAAATTTTTATCAAAAAAAAGTTGCTTTTTCATAAGGGCTTTGATATAATCTACGTGTTGCGTTTTTGGTAACGAGATTAATTTTGTATATTTATATATGTGAAAATACTAAGGAGGTGTCATCATGGCTAAGTGTTCAGTTTGCGGAAAGGGAGCTCATTTCGGAATCAAGGTGAGCCACTCTCATAGAAGAGCAAATAGAAAGTGGAACTCAAACGTTAAGTCTGTTAAGTGTAATGTAAACGGCACACCTAAGAAGTTGTATGTATGTACATCTTGCTTACGTTCAGGCAAAGTTGAAAGAGCTTAATTTTGAAACTTTGAGTAAATTTAAAGGAGTCGCAATTGCGGCTCCTTTTTTGTATGTTAAATATATAAAAACTTAAAAATCCTCTCCGTCCTCATCCATGGAATCTAATAAATCATCCTCGAACAATTCATCCTCTTCCTCTTCTTCTTCGTCGAAAGCTTCATTTATTATGTCTTCCATCTTCTTAGCAGCTTTGGCTCTGGCATCCTTGTTCTGCTTCTTGCCATCAACCTTAGTTGCAAACTTATCTACAAAATCTGGCAACAGATCCAGTAGCTTCTCAACTGCAGAATTTCTGTCAACGCTAATCATGCGTGTAATGCCATTATGAATCACAAGCATTGCAGATGGATAAATCTTGCCACCCATACCACCAGCTGAACCGTTTTTATTGCCTTTGGAATCATTGTTAAATGCTCCCGCAGCCATTCCAAAAGATACTCCCATCAATGGAATTATTGTAATATCATCAATGTATATAGGGTCTCCCACAATAGTCTTGGTAGATACTACTGTATTCATGCCCTTATATAAGTTCTGAATTGTGTTCTCAAAATTCTCGTTGTTCTGACTCATGTATTTCAAACTCCTCCATGTTATAAATTGAATAATCTCTTACAATTTTTATTAATCAATACGCTAATAATAAGATATACGATATCTATTAAAAAGACAAATCCTTTTAGACTAAAGTCGCCATATAAGTATATGTCTTCACTTTCAAAATCAGGTCTAATATGAACCTTATTGGAATATATAACAGGGCAAATGCTAATAATACCTGTGGCTATTCCTGTGGATGATGGCTCACCTAAAGCGAAATCCACATCTGCTTCTATAATGCGAGGCTTGATTTTCTTCAAGAGCCACAAGGCCTTGGCTATAAGAAATTTCACAGCATTCTGATTTCTTTCATCCTTCAGCTGGTCGACAATTCCCTGAACCTTATTTCTGGTCCGAGAAGCTTTAACTCTAGCTTGAGAAACCTTGCCTCTAGCTTTAGAAGTCTTACCTCTAGCTTGAGAAGCCTTATCTCTAGCTTGAGAAGTCTTATCTTTAATTCCTGAAGCTTTATCTCTGACAACCATCTTCCTGGTAGGCTCATGTCCGTCTTTACATGGTTGAGATGCCTCTTTCTCTGATTTCCAAGGATAGACTCTAAGTAACCCCCACAGAGCATATATTTTAAATTCCATATCCTTTTCATTGGAAATGATAATATGCCAAAATCCTATGAAGTCTCTAATTTCTGCTGCAAAGTGTAAGTCACTATCCTGATGATTCTCGGCTGATAATCTATACCGAATAGGTGCCAATAGCAAATATAGCAGCAATGCCAAGACAAATAGAATTATACATAATATAACTATTCCTATTATTTTCAAAATCCCCAGTAATATAGCCATATATTATTTCTCTCTCATCTGTTCAAACTGTCTTTCAAAATATTCTCTAGCATTGTACTTATCCAATTGTGGCAAGATATCATTGTATATATCTTCCACAATCTTTCTAGTATGATACAAACCTTTACCTACGCCTACAACCTTGTATTCTTTAGGTTTAGTAATTGGCAGCTTCAATAACAAGGTAGAAATAATCTCAAATTGTTCACCATCATTTTCCGACAAAACCACCAGATAAATAGGTCTGGGATACAGGCCAAAGTCCACCATCTTCTTGATGGCATTTATAGGCATATGCAAATTTGAACTTATATATATTTTATCCAACCATAGAAAAGAGTTCTTCATAATCTCCCTCATTAATAAGTAAAATATGCATCAAAAATCTGTTTTGTAGCAGGAACTGCATAGGAATTTCCAGAGGATACGCCTTCCATAATAACAGCCACAGCAATTTTGCGTCCTGTCCAGTCCTCTGCAAAGCCTACAAACCATGAATGGTTCTCATTTACATTGGAGCTAAAATCTGCGGTTCCAGTTTTGCCATAAGCAGCATAGGTATCGCTATTAAGAACGGAACCTGTACCATTTGTCACTACATATCTCATATATTCTCTCATTTTTGAAGCCATTTGTGAATCAATAAGCTGACCATAAGTAGATGGCTTGAAATTCTTTACAGGTTTGTTCTGATCATTTTGTGTATGGTCAATAACATATGGTTCCATAAGAAGTCCATCATTTGCAATGGCACTGGCAAGCATTGCCATATGAAGAGGTGAAACCATAGTCTGTCCCTGTCCAATTGCTGTTTGGGCAATTGTGCTATCAGAATCATCTGCGCTTAAGCTAAATCTGCTTTTTGCAGTATTTGACAATTTAGTTGGCAAAGTCTGGTTAAATAATAATTTGTTACAAAAAACTCCATAGTCATTTACATTTAGCCCTAATCCTATATCAGAAAATGCACAATTGCAGGAATTTCCAAAGGCATCCATTAAATTCTCATGGCCATGAGCCTTGCCATTGTAGCAATGCATAGAATAATCTCCAATATTATATGCACCATTACAGTCAAATTCAAAATTATCATAGTGACTGTTCTGATTCATATAAGACATTAAAGTCACCATTTTAAAAGTTGAACCTGGAGCATATAATCCCTGGGTAGCTCGATTAAGCAGCACGCTGGAATCATCATCGGATATATATCTATCCCAGTTTGCCGCAATGCTTCCCGGATCATAATCAGGCTTTGATACCATAGCCAAAACTTTTCCCGTAGCAGGCTCAATGGCTATAACCGCACCATCATTTGAACCCAAAGCATTGTATGCAGCAGACTGAATCTTAGAATCCACAGTAGTTACAACTGTATCTCCATGATTTTTCTTGCCGGCTGTCTCGTTAAATATTTTGGTAAAGAAGAAGGAATTAGAACGAAGCAAATTATAATTAGCTTCCTCCTCGATTCCTGACATACCATTTATAGAATACCCAACCAAATGGGCATACATATTGCCAAAAGGATATACTCTGGTTTCATTTCCTGCATCATCAACCTGAGTAGTTGCCAGCACTTCTCCATCAGAAGATATAATATCACCACGAATTGTAGTCTCTGCCAGATGAGCAATTCTCGGATTATAAGAATTATTTATGAAATCCTCACTTTCAAACTGCACGAAGTAAATGAGATAACCTGTGAGACAGATAAATAAAATCAGGAAGGAATAAGTTATAATTGCAAACTCCTTGTTTAGATTTCTGCCTCTTTTAGCTTTCAACCCCTCATCATAGAAATCATTAACATTTCTTCTATTTCTGTTCATATTATTATTTCTAGGATTTCTGGTTCTGGTTGATTGTCTACGATTTTTAGCATCTAAATCCCGTCTATCATTTAAGTCCATAACATCAACAGACTTATAATTGTCATTCTGTCTAGTCATATTCTAAGTCCTCATCATATTCTCTAACATATAGTCCCTGAATTATGGCAAATATTATTATGGTGCAAAGTAGGGAGCTTCCTCCATAACTTACCAATGGCAAGGTAACACCTGTAGATGGAATGAATTTCACCACACCACCTAAAGCCAGAAATGTCTGAATGCCATAAGTTGTTCCAATACCAAGTGCAATAAGTTTATAGAAATATTCCTTAATCTGCATAGAGATATTAAAGAACATAAGAAAACAGTTTATGCAAATGAAGATAATACATATGGCAAATAATACACCCAGCTCTTCTGAAATTGCTGAAAATACAAAGTCAGTTGTAACTACTGGAATCTTCTCCGGCATTCCCTGACCTAATCCTGTACCAAACCAACCACCATAACCGATGGCAAATAGTGACTGACAAATCTGGTATCCCTGATTATCAATAACTGACAGAGGATCCTTCCATGCAATTACTCTGGCCTGAATATGTGAAAACAGAAAATAAGCTACAATGGAAGCTATAGCTCCAGCAAATAATCCCAGAAACATATAACCCGGATTTCTTGTAGCCACATATACCATTACCAGATATGTAACCAGATAAATCAAGGCACCACCCAAATCCTTTGAAGCCACCAGAATAAGCACATGAAGGGCTGCTACAACAGTAACCTTTACCAGATATGTGAAATCTTCCACTTCCTTTAGCATACATGCCACAAAGAATATGAAGATAATCTTGATAAATTCAGAAGGCTGAAGTACTACAGGGCCTAAACTTATACTAAGCTTAGCACCATAAGTTGTCTGAGCTGCTACCAAAACCACAGCCAACCCTGCTATACCTATAATTCCATAGAATATACCAAGCTTGCTTAGGAATTCTAATTTAGCCACAATCAACGGAATAAAACAGGTTATAACAACTGCAACTGCTGCAAATACAAACTGTTTCACCGCTTTATCCATATCCAGTCTGGTTAGAATCATAAAGCTTACTGTAAGCAGCATTGACATATTATTTACCAAGGCTTTGGATGCATTGGTATAAATCTTTTTGTAAATAACTGATATGAGAATCAGCAGCACCATCTCACAGGCCGCCAAAACCAATACCTTTTGGTCCATTTTAAGTAAATATAAGACCAGATTACCATTTATAAGAAGCATATAAATCATTAAGGTCTGTTTTTTGTAAAGTTTATCCTGCCGTTGAGGTTTAATATTCGACTTCAAAGCTGTAAAGCTGTATAAAGTATACACAGCCATAAATATTAGCATCGAAAATCTACTGGCAGATACTAGTATATGAAGCATTTATTCCACTCCTCTTCTCCAATGTCCCTTTGTATAAATGTCTCCTAAAAGATTTGCAGACTTATTCTTGTAAAATACATTTTCAAACTCTTTTAAAACCTCTGAAGTTTCCGAATAAGACTCAATAGTAAAATCCAGACGCAAACCACCGAAGCCCATATTCATAATTGTTCCAGCTTCCGACATTATGTTGTAAATCTTGGAATTATATATCTCGTTGTAGCAAGGTCCGCATACATTTCTCACCGGAAAATGCATCTTGTATCTATCCTGAAGATAATTTAATTCAGGTATATGGGTACAACCCTTGGAATTATTTACCTGACAATTAGCTGTAACCATCATACAGATTCGACCATATACACAGAGATAGCTGTTTTCATTTATTCGATGGGCAAGCTCTGATTTGTTTAACTCCACAGGTGCTGTGAAATGCTTGTATCCCAAAGCTTCAAATGATTTCAAAGCAATATTGGAAAATGTATATAATCGTGAATCTAATATTATCTTATTCTTATTAAATCCACATTCCTCAAGATAACCAAGTTCATCATAAGATGAAGCCATAAGCATAATATCCTTATCCTTTACAGATTCAACTATCTGCTCCACCTGAGATTGATTTCTCTTTCTAAATACTATTGGCAAGGCAATAACCATCTGTTTATGTCTTGTATTTATTAGTTTATTTATAGATGAAATATTATCTGCAATGGCTTCTAAGGTAAGCATTTTGTTATTGCCATATATAATCATATTGAAATCGCAGATTATTGCATCAATAATATCAGACTTTAATACAGCATCCATTTGCTGAGACTCACGGACATATGCAATATTTACAGGCATCTGCATATCATCTGCTTCGTAATCACAAAATGATTTGACAACCTCATCTAGGCCCTTTGTTGCAACTCTTTTAGTAGATTTTAAAATATGTAATTCAACTTCTTCTAAGGCTCTTCGCCTCAGATCATTTATTCTAGAGATTGGCAGGAAAATATTATCATCCATTTGAATATCAATTTTTTCAAATACAAAATCCGTATTACCTGTCTTTTGAACCTTCTCTAAAATCTGTTCCCTTGTGAGAGCCTTATTCATAGCCTCCTGAACAATATCACCCTTCACGCAGACTAATTTTTTGTCATAATTAATTGGAGATTTATAAGAAATCTCAAGGGAAATCTCCTCTCCTATTTTGGCAGATATATGACCATTTACAGGAACCTTGGACTCCTGAATTACCACAGGATCAGCAGTATTTTCAAAGGAAGACTTCTCATATGACATCATATTATTGTCATTATGTCTGAAGAAATATGAATCTGTAAAACCACTTCTATTTCCCAGACTATATAGCGTCTGCTCATCCACTTTAGAAAGCTTCGAATAATCACCACTTATATAGGCATCCACATATTTTCTATACATTGAAACTACGCCACCAGCGTAGCCAGCCTTTTTCATTCGACCTTCAATTTTCAGAGAGTATATACCAGCCTCATCCATGGCAACAATATGATTAATACCACATAAATCCTTGGGACTCAGAAGGTAATCGCCTCTGGTATTAACCTTGTTCAAATCTGAATCAAGAAGTGCATAAGGCAATCTACAAGGCTGAGCACATCTACCTCTGTTACCGCTTCTGCCTCCTATAAGACTACTCATAAGACACTGACCTGAATATCCATAGCATAATGCTCCATGAACAAAGGTCTCAATCTCAACTGAAGTCTTAAGAGATATGTCTCTAATTTCATCCAAAGACATCTCTCTGGATGTTACAATTCTATCAGCACCACATTTTTCCAGATAATCCGCTCCGTATTTGTTGGCAATTGTCATCTGAGTACTGGCATGTAGAGAAATCTCCGGAAATGCTTCTTTAATAAAATTAAATACACCAAAATCCTGTACAATCACAGCATCTAGACCCATCTCATAATAAGTCTTGATATAATCGTACAGTTCTCGCTCTATCTCCACATTTTTCAGAAGAGTATTCACTGTCAAATATGCGTTGCGTCCACGCAAATGTGCATACTTCAAGGCGTTCTCCGCATCCTCAAAGCTGAAATTATCTGCGTAGGCTCTGGCACCGAATTTCTCGCCACCAAAATATATGGCATCCGCGCCGGCATCAATATTTGTTTTAAATATTTCTATATTTCCCGCAGGGGCTAATAATTCTAATTCTCTGTTCATATTTATTTCCTAAAAAATAGGGACGAAAAAATACTTTTTCGTCCCATGAAATTAATTTTGAATTCCGCCTAATAAGGCATCCTCTAAGGAAGCTTCAAGTTTTGATTTATGTAGCTCAAGTTCCTGATTCTTGTTTTCTAAGTCTCTGATTCTGGTTTCTAAATCTTCTATCTTAATCTGATTTGCAATCAAATCATGCTTCAAATCATATATTTCCTTCTCTGACTGCTCAACTTCAGCTTCGTATTTAGCAACTGTTTCCTTTGCTTTGAAATAGTCATCAGCTATATTTAATTCGATCAAAGTATGCTTCTTGTCAATTGGTAGACGACTGAATTCATCAATATTATTTATCTCGTTTATCTTGTTGTTGATATAAGTACCAACTTGCTGTAAGTAGCCTTCTTCCTCATATCCACTTAATGTATAAACTTGTCCATCAATTATAACTTCTGCACTCTTTTTCGCAGTCATAAACTTAATCCTCCCGTAAGTGCTACATATAATCATTATAGCTAGTCAAGACAACAAAAACAACCTAAACTTTTTCTATTCCCAACTGTCTATATGCCAAATCTGTAGCTACGCGCCCCTTTGGAGTACGCATAATCAATCCATTCATTACCAAAAACGGCTCTATTACATCTTCTATTGTACCCGCATCTTCACCAATAGCAGCTGCTAGAGTATCTAATCCCACTGGGCCACCTGCAAATTTGTAGCAGATAGTCTCAAGCATCTTTCTATCATTTCTGTCTAAGCCCATGGAGTCAATCTCTAATAAATCCAAACCTTTGGAAGCAACTTCCTGTGTAATAATACCATCATATTTTACTTCAGCGAAATCTCTCACTCTGCGAAGCATTCTATTGGCAATTCGTGGGGTTCCACGAGATCTTCTAGCCAATTCCATAGCTCCATCTCTCAAGGTCTCCACACCAAGCTTAGAAGCTGATGCCATTACAATCTCTGTAAGTTCCTCAACAGAATAGTATTCCAAATGATGTACCACACCGAATCTGTCTCGAAGTGGCGCTGACAGAAGTCCAGCTCTGGTTGTAGCTCCAACCAAAGTGAATTTAGGCAAATCCAGTCTGATGGATCTGGAGGAATTCTCCTTGCCTGCAATTATATCAATGGCATAATCCTCCATTGCCGGATACAAGACTTCCTCCACCTGCTTATTCAATCGATGAATCTCGTCAATAAATAATACATCTCCCGGCTTCAATGATAATAGAATAGATGCCAACTCTCCCGGCTTTGTAATCGCCGGACCAGATGTAATCTTAATATTTGTATGCATCTCATTGGCAATAATACAAGCCAAAGTAGTTTTGCCCAATCCCGGAGGTCCGTACAGAAGTACATGATCCAGTGATTCATTTCTACCTTTTGCCGCCTCAATATATACTGATAAATTTTCTTTTACCTTATCCTGACCGATGTAATCTGCCATACATAGCGGTCTCAGGGAAGTCTCTGTATTTTTCTCCTCAGGTAAGACCTCAGTTGAAATAATTCTATTTCCCATTTATATACCTCGATTAATATTTTACAAAAATGATAATTTAACAAGAACCTGTTTCAATACATCCTCAATATTGTCATCATCACTGATTTCAAGCTCATCCATAGCTTTCAGTACCTGGGATGATGAATAACCCATATTTTCCAGAGAATCAATTACATCTCTCTTCATTGTATTAAGTGATGCCACAGGACTATTGGTAAGTGCCGATGTCTCCACAGAATCAATCTTGTCTCTAAGCTCAATAATTATTCTCTGAGCTGATTTTGCGCCTACACCAGGTGCCTTTGAAATTGCCTTGGCATCCTCAGCCATAATGGCAAATCTCAAATCTGCAGGTTCCAATGTACCAAGTATGCCCAAAGCATTTTTCGGTCCAATGCCATTCACTGTAATGAGTAATTTAAATAACTCCAGTTCCTCCTTGGTAAGAAAGCCAAAGAGTTGCATGGCATCCTCTTTCACATTCAAATATGTATACACCTTCACATCCTCACCAATGGCAGGCATATGAAAATGTGTTGATGACGATATAAACATCTGATAACCGATACCATTATTGTCTACAACAATATGATCACCAGCCACATCCACCAATTCACCTTTTATATAAGAATACATTATATCCTCCTGATTTTACTTATTCTCGGATACAGTTCACAGGCCAGAATGCCTATTAGTAATCCAGTAATCATGCCTGCTATGTACAGGGCAGGCAGATATCCCATTATATATACATTGCTTGCTACAACAGTTGCAATGAGAATCTGTCCTATGTTATGGAAGACTCCTCCAAATATACTTACAACTACAATATGCAATTGGAAAATATTTTTCATAATAAGCATAATGAAAAAGCTTAGAATCGCTCCGCTTAAGCTGTAGGCTATGCTATATACATTTCCAAACATAAATCCTGCCAGCAGCACTCTCATAACAGATACAAGAATGGCATCCTGCCAGCAATCAATATATAAAATGAGAATAATTATAATATTTACCAGGCCCAACTTCATTCCCGGCACACTCAAGAAAAATGGAATAAGGGATTCCACATAACTCAATAGCAATGCCAAAGCCAATAAAATACCAAGTCGGGGTACTTTCTTTGCCATATATTACCTTCCTATTACTTCGATATAGAATCATATTCAGACTTGGAATCTGATATAACTCTAACCACTACTTTGTTTGGCAGGCAGCATATAACCTGACCATCATCCTTGATTTCTCCCTGGTGTATGCATACTTTGTCTGGACAATCTGCTTCAATCATATGTGCAGATCCATTATGGATTTCTAATACATTTGAAACCTTGCCCTTGGATTTGATTTCAATTGTGGCATCATTTGACAAATCATATGTGCCAAATAACTCTCCATCCACCTCTATAATCACCTGGTCTCCCCTACTTTTGGGATAGACTATGGTAAATATACATATGCCTGCTCCAAGGATAATCAGAATTCCTAATGCAATATAATCTCGAAGGCGAAATTTGTATTTCATTAGACTATTTCTCCCATATAATAGAAGCCTTTGCACTCATTAAGATGTACAGTGAGAAGCTGTCCAATCAAAGACTTATCTCCTGGGAAATGAACAGTTGAATTATTGCTCATTCTACCAGTCATAAGTGATGAATCATGAGAATTCACTTCCTCAACCAAAACCTCTACATCCTTACCTTCGTATGCCATAGCTCTCTTGTGTGAAATATCCTGAACTCTCTCCAATAATCTGTCAAATCTATCCTTTACCACTTCCTCTGGAATCTGATCTGTTCTCTTGGCAGCAGGAGTTCCTGTTCTCTTAGAATATATAAAGGTAAATGCACTGTCATACTGAACCTGTTCAACAACATCCAAAGTATCAAGGAAGTCTTCTTCTGTCTCTCCCGGATAACCTACAATAATATCTGTTGTGATTGCCATATCAGGAATTCTCTCTCTGATTTTATTAGCAAGGGCCAGATACTGTTCCTTGTCATAATGTCTATTCATATCCGCAAGAAGTTTAGATGAACCTGACTGAAGAGGCAGATGCATATGCTTGCATATCTTGGTAGATGAAGCCATAACATCAATTAATTCATCTGACAGATCCTTTGGATGGGAAGTCATGAATCGGATTCTCTTCAATCCCTCTATCTTCTCTACTTCTCTAAGTAATTCGGCAAATGTAATTGGATCTTGTAAGTTCTTGCCGTAGGAATTTACATTTTGTCCCAAAAGCATAACTTCAACTACACCATCAGCCACAAGATTCTCAATCTCTCTAATGATATCTCTAGGATTTCGACTTCTCTCACGGCCTCTAACATAAGGTACAATACAGTAACTGCAGAAGTTATTGCATCCAAACATAATATTTACACCAGATTTAAAAGGATATTTTCTATGAACAGGTAAATCCTCCACAATCTGATCTGTGTCTTTCCAGATATCAATAATCATAGAATCTGATGCCAAAGCTCTTGTGAGAAGCTCTGCAAACTTAAATATATTATGTGTACCAAATACCAAATCAACGAACTTGTACTTCGTTTTGATAGTCTCAATAACATCTGGCTCCTGCATCATACATCCGCATAAACCAATCATCATATAAGGATTCCTTTTCTTTAAGCTGTGCAGATATCCCAGGCGTCCATATACCTTGTTATTGGCATTTTCACGAACTGTACAAGTGTTATACAATACAAAATCCGCATGCTCATCCTCAGCTGGCACAAAGCCAATCTCATCAAGGATACCAATGATTTTCTCTGAGTCTCTGGCATTCATCTGACATCCAAATGTTGTAACGCAATAAGTAAGTTTACGATTTGCCTCACTGGCTTTGTGAGCTACAATCTCAGATGCACATTTTATAAAATATCTCTGTCTATCTATTTCTGCCTCTGGAATATTTGTTTCCAAAAAGTAATCATTGTAATTCATTATTTATCTCCAAATCTATCATCTATTAAATGATGCCTATAGCATCTATTGTTTATCATAAATGCCTATAGCATATATTTTTTATCATAAATATCTATAGCATTATTATTTATCATAAATACCAATAGTATCTACGGTCTAATCTGACCTTGTCCATATATCACATACTTGGTGCTTGTGAGAGCCAGAAGACCCATTGGACCTCTAGCATGAAGTTTCTGGGTACTGATACCAATCTCGGCTCCAAAACCAAATTCAAATCCATCTGTAAATCTGGTAGAAGCATTGACATATACACAAGCCGCATCTATCTCATCCATAAACTTCTCAGCATTCTGTAGATTCTCTGTGATAATAGCCTCAGAATGTCCTGTATTATAGAGGTTAATATGAGCAATTGCCTCATCAATATTATCTACAATCTTCACAGATATTTTGTAATCCAGATATTCTGTACCCCAATCACTATCATCAGCCAGGTTAAAATCAGGGCAAATATTTACTGCATCAATATCTCCTCGGATTTCCACATTGTGCTCATCTAACTTAGCCTTAATCATAGGCAGTACCTCCTTGGCAACCTTACGGTGAATCACAAGGGATTCTGCAGCATTACATACACCTATTCGCTGAGTCTTGGCATTGTTTATAATCTCAACAGCCATATTTAAATCAGCAGATTCATCAACAAATATATGACAATTACCTGTACCGGTTTCAATGACAGGAACTGTAGCATTCTGCACAACAGCGGAAATGAGACCAGCTCCACCTCTAGGAATCAGCACATCTAAGTACTCATTCATTTTCATGAACTCTGTAGTCACTTCTCGGGAATTATCTTCAATAAGAGAAATGGCATTTGGGTTGATTTCCAAACTACCAAGAGCTCTTCTAATGCAAGCCACAATGGCCTCATTTGAGTTGGCTGCATCCTTGCCGCCTTTTAGAATCACAGCATTGCCAGTCTTGAAACAGAGTCCAAAGGCATCAGCTGTAACATTTGGTCTAGCCTCATATATAATTCCAATAACACCAATTGGAACTCGTTTCTGACCAATTCTAAGTCCATTAGGACGATTTTTCATTGAAATATATTCTCCAATAGGATCTTCCAAATCAGCAATCTGTCGTAAGCCCAATGCCATCTGCTCAACTCTGGCAGGTGTGAGAAGCAATCTGTCCAGCAAGCCCTCAGGCATACCATTAGCTCTACCATTTTCCATATCAAGCTCATTAGCGCGAAGCAAAGCCTCTGTGTCTCGTACAAGAGCATCAGCCACAGCTACCAAAGCTTCATTCTTCACATTTGTAGACATTTTACCAGTCTCTCTGGATGCAATTTTCGCCTTCACACCTAGTTCTTTTAACATCTCATTCATTTGAAAAATCTCCTATTCAAATACAAATCAACTAGTTACCAATTATTTCCTTATCTGTAAAAATCATATTCATAGGAATATCATGTTCATCTGTTGGTATAAAATCAATTAATTGAAAATCATGACAGACACCATACAACTTCACCTCTGGAAAATGCTGAAAATATTTATCATAATATCCTCTTCCATGGCCCATTCTATGCAAGCTTCTGTCAAAGCCTACACCCGGCACAATACAAATCACCTGACTGTAATTTGCCAAATCAATGGGTTCTGGGGCAACCGGTTCTAATATGCCATAGGCTCCCGGCTTTAAATCATTCATGGACTCTATACAGTAAAAGTCCATATCATCACCAGATACCCTTGGAAGTGCAATTTTCATATTATTTCGTAAGGACCAGTTTATAACCTTGGTTAGACTTACTTCCCTGCCATAAGCGCTATATAACAATAATAAGTCTGGCTTATGAGTTCCTATATAATCAATTAAGAGTTCACTTATTCTATTCGATGAAGCCTCCACCATTTCCTTTGGAAAATGCTTACGCTTATCCAGTAGAATTTTACGGATATCATCCTTTGAAATATTATTTGTTGCCATATTTCTCACCTAAATTAGTGATTGAACCGTCCTTCTCTACAATATCAATATTGTTTAACTGAGCCTTCACATTGGCTTTAATTGAATCTATATACTGTCTTCTGAGCTTTGCCTGCTCATCCTTTTCCTCAGGAGTTAATCCTTCTGGACTTTTCTGTTTATGTGCAAGCTCGTTGATACGAGCAATCATTTCTTCTGTAATCAATTCATGTTCTCCTCTATAAAATCTGCAATAAAGAAATCATCCTTCTTGTTGGCTGTAAATACAGTTCCAACGAAGTCATCTTCCATAATATCGTGAATTATTTCCACATCAGCTCCGTTAGCGATAATCATATCAGCCCCAGAGTATGTAGCAATTCTGGCTGCATTCAACTTTGTAGCCATGCCACCTGTACCCACATCACTTCCAGTTTCAACGCTGGCCATGTGAAGTACTGTATCATCAATCTTATCAACAAGCTCCACCAATTTGGCATCTGGATTATTCTTAGGATTATCAGTAAACAATCCGTCAATATCTGATAATAGAATAAGCAAATCCGCTCCAATCAAGGAAGCTACCAATGCTGCCAGTGAATCATTGTCACCGAATTGAATCTCATAGGTATTTACAGTATCATTCTCATTTACAACAGGAATAACACCAAGCTTAAAAAGCTCCTCAAATGTATTTCTCGCATTAGTTCGAGATACATTGTCAGTCATGGTTTTCTTGGTCATAAGAACCTGACCACAAGTCTGCTGATATTCGCTAAAAAGCTTCTGATATGTCATCATAAGAGCTGACTGCCCAACTGCTGCGCAAGCCTGCTTGGTAGAGATGTTTTTAGGACGCTTATTAATTCCAAGTATGTTTCTTCCTACAGCAATAGCTCCTGAAGACACAAGACATACATCGATATTTTGATTCTTGAGATCACATAATTGTCTCACAAGCTTCTCAAGTTTAATGAAATCAATCTTGCCCGTCTTAAGATGCGTCAAAGATGATGAACCAATTTTAATAACTACTCTTTTTTTCTTTTTAAATCTGTTAGTACTCATTTTTCCTGCTTTCTCTGATTAAAATAAACCAAACTAATTATATATAAAATAAGGACCTAATGCAATTCAATTATCATACAATATCAAGTGAAAAAACCTTGATTTTCGGGCATTTTGTTGAATATATAAACACAAAATACCGGCCACCAATAATTGGAAATCCCTTCATATTGGTAACCGGTATAATTATTTCATTTTATTATTTAGTTATCATTAAAAAGATCCACTCATTTACGAATCTTTTTAACAATCATTGTCGATTCAAGCAATAATGCCAAGGCAATCATCGCAAAAGCAAGGATATTGATATTATCATCACCTGTTACTGGAGACTTCACCTTTACAGACTGTGCTGGAGTAGCACTATTTACTGCTGGTTCATTTTCCACAACACCTGATTTAATAATTGCATTTGTATCTGTCTGATCAGTTATAGCAACTGTAATTGGTGAGAAAGAATCAAATTTTGGTTCAATCGCTCCATTTACAACCTTACAGAACTGACGTGTCCATTTGCCATCATGAAAATGCGATACGATAGCAATCTTGCCATTATATGTATCTCCCACTTTGATGGAAACAGCGCCCTTACCACTAGCCTTTAATTCCATTGCAAAAAACTTTACAATATTCCATTTACCTTCATAAGCACTTGTCTCAAGAGATAAAAGGTCTTTTTTAATACTGCTAATTGTTGCAGCATCTGTAATATTATCTACAGAAATAATTTTAACTTGGCTTCCTGTTGGAACAGAAACATCCTCTTTTGCTATAAAATCGCCATTTGCCAAATCTTCTTCTGTATTCAATTCTGGAATAGTTTTACCAGCCACTGTGACATTAGAAGTAGCAAATTCGCCACCATCATAATCAGCTACCTTTACTGTATATGTACCTGGTTCCAAGGCGATGCTTTCAGAAAAATTACCAGAATCAACCTGAGTAGTTTTCATTGTAACCAGCGTCTTACCATCCTCTGCGTATACAAATATAGCAGCCGCAACCACGCCAGAATCCATTGTTCCAGAAACATTAATCGCTTCATCACTAGCTGTAACATTTAAAGAAGCAACATTTCCAGCTTCAGCCTTTATAGGATTATGTACCAATGTCAGACAAAGGGTCATTATCATTACCATAGTCATCAATACTTTTTTCATCTCAATCACCCCTCTCTCCTAGTATATAGTCCTACGGCTCTTCATATCATATGTAACACCATCACCAGAACCAGCATATGTGCCCTTGTAGGTGTTTCCACTAAATGATCCAGCCTTAACAGCATTATAATCAACTGTTACAACATTTGTAGGATCAACCAATTCATAACGGGCTGATTTCAGACCTTTACCTGCATCCATTTCGTATGAACCAGTAGGTTCTTCATTGATATCGAGAGATTCAACTACTTCTAGCTTTCTCATCTCAGAAGTACCATCTTCATAATGAATATTTGCATATACATCATAATTACTATATGAATCACTAGATGCATAATAAAGTCTTACACCATATGGAGATTCTGAAAGCGGCACATTTGGTCTAAACATATCATAGCAAACCATTGCAACACGGTTAATCTTCAAATAGAAGTCTCCTTTTGCACTAGAAAGCTTAAATACTACATTATCATAGAAATTTGAAGCAAATGTAACTGTAAATCCAGAACCAGAATCTCCGCTTACATTTACAGCGCCACTTGGAACACCAATTGGAGTAACTGAAAGAATTGGTGCAATAGAACCCGGTGCTGTTTCAAAACGCAAATTAGGTTCAAGCATAAACATCTCTTTTTCTGCTGGATTATCAGCTGAAGTACCACTGACATCTACAGTATTAGAGAAAAATGTATTATCCCAAAAATCTGGGAAATATGTATAATCTGATTCATTTGCAGAAAATGCAACGCCTTCATAAGAAGTCTCGTCATAAATAGTCAATCTAAAGCTTCTATCACCATTAGTACAAAGTGTAGAATTACCATTTTGTGCTCCTGTAGGATCAAAAGCAAAATCTCTCTTGGCATCCTCATCAAGTGAGTCAATATAATTCTTCAATTCAGCGAAGCTTGTGAATTGAGCCACAGTTCCCATCTGATTCTCTTTTACAAAATAGTAATTACCACTATCTATCGCATGGTGCAGATCTAGAACCTGTGCCTCAACGTAGCCTACCCCTGTACCTTCTGCTATAATCTGAGAAGATGGAATATAAATGATATCATATGATCCATTTCCTGTAGCACTTGCATCTAGACCAGTTATCTTATAAAAGAATACTTCATCACTTGGTCCCTGCCATACAATATAGGCAGTATCAAAAAGCTGATGATTAGGTCCAGGATCATTTCCCTGGTTAGGATCTCCACCTTGATTAGGATCATTTCCCTGATTTTGCTGAGCCGCTCCAATAGTAATTGTAATCTCCAAATTACCATTTTGTGGCAAATCAAGAATATAACCAGATTGACTGGTAAATGCATTATAATCATCTACATTAACCGGCTGACCATTGGCCATAATGCTTACATTTCCAATACCCTGGCCAGCATCTGTAACCTCAATAGTAAGATGTGAAGCATCCTGAGGCATAGACGCAGTTTCAGTATTAGTATAATTATTGCTCTGCGAGATGCCTAAATACCTAGATGTTTGATTATTATTATCAAACACAAAATTAACTCCAGCATTATCAAAATTTGCCGAATCTGACTTGTTTACCGTAAAAGTATAAGAACCTGCTGTGGATGCAAATACTTTGGTAATGCCACTTGAATACATGCATGCAAAAACCAGGGCCAGACCTGTAATTAGAGCTGCAGGTATTCAAAAAATTTTTCTGTCCATAAGCTCATCCCCTTTCTCATAAATTAAAAATATTTGTCCGACATGTTTTCAGATATAATTTCAAATACGTTTTCTAAAAACTTTTATACAATTATAGTTGCAAAAAACAATGTCGTACTTATATAATTATATTACATATTTGTCAGAAAACGCAATAAGCTTTCAGAACCATTTTGATTCTGAAAGCTTATTTTTGACATTATCTTATATCAATACATTTTGTCTTGTTAAATCAATATTTTTTTATCTAATAATGAATAAAAAAACAAATTGCCCCAAACAATTATAGACTAAGAATAATCTTCTTTGGACACTTCTCAGCGCAAAGTCCGCAATGAGTACACTTGCTCTGATCAATATGTGCAATATTGTCTTCAACTGTGATTGCTCCAGCAGGACAATTCTTCTCGCAGAGATGACATGCAATACATCCAACTGAACATACGCTCATAACATCCTTACCCTTGTCCTTAGAGCTACACTGTACAAGCTGAGTTGAAGAATAAGGAACTAATTCAATCAAATGATTTGGACATGTAGCAACACATTTTCCACACGCCTTACAAGCTTCCTTATCTACTACTGCGATTCCATCAACAATATGAATAGCATCGAAAGGACAGGCCTTTACACAGCTTCCATATCCCATACAACCGTACTTACATGCCTTTGGACCGCCGCCAGGAACAAATGCCATAGCCTGACAATCCTCAACACCTGTATACTCATAATTCTTATTAGCCTTTTCACAGTTACCTGCACATTTTACAAAGGCAACCATCTTCTCGCCATCTTCAGCTTCAACACCCATAATCTCGCCAACTTTAGCGGCTACAGGAGCTCCACCTACAGGACATCCATTTACAGGAGCCTCACCCTTTACAATAGCTGCAGCCAAACCAGAACATCCGGCATATCCACAACCGCCACAGTTATTTCCAGGTAATACATCAATAATAGCTGTTTCTCTCTCGTCTACTTCCACTTTGAATTTCTCTGATGCAAAGCAAAGGAAAAATCCCAATAAACAACCAGTGACGCCGACAATTACAACAGTCAAAACAATTCCTAATATATCCATAATGCCAGCCCTCCTATATAATGCCTGAGAATCCGAAGAAAGCAATCGCCATAAGTCCTGCTGTTACAAGAACTATAGCAGATCCCTTAAATGGACCAGGAATGTCATTATATTCTATTTTCTCACGAATACCAGCCATGATTACAATAGCAATTGTGAAACCGATTGCTGTACCAAAACCACAGATAACACTCTCCAAAATGTTGTAACCATTTGTTACATTCTTCAATGCAACACCTAATACAGCACAGTTTGTTGTAATAAGTGGCAAATATACTCCAAGTGCATTGTACAATGAAGGTACAGATTTTCTAAGAAACATCTCTACAAACTGAACCAATGCAGCAATTACGAGAATAAATACAATTGTCTGTAAGTAATCTAATCCCAATGGGAACAAGATAAATTTATAAATCAAGCTGGTAACAAAACTCGAAATTGTAATAACGAATATTACAGCGCCGCCCATACCGGCAGCAGTCTCAACTCTTTTTGATACTCCAAGGAATGGACATAATCCAAGGAACTGGCTGAGAACAACGTTATTTACAATTGCTGATGCAACTAAAATCAATATTAATTCTTTCATTGTCTCTCCTCCTATTCCTTATCTTCCTTTGGTGCAGCAACTTCAACTGTTGATGACTTACCAGTGCATGTGCTCATACCACAGCTGCTGCAATCACCAGCAAGGCATCCCTGTGCAGCTGGAAGTGGCTTGCCCTTTGCTTCAGCCTTAGCTCTAATCACATTCATGATAGCAACCAAAACAGAAAGAACAAAGAATGCTCCAGGTGCCAACACAAAGATTGTAATTGGTGTATATCCTATTTTACTTGTTGAGGCATCTGCCAAAGGTAAAATCTGAGCGCCAAAAATCTGGCCAGCTCCAAGGATTTCTCTCACAATACCAATCAATGTAAGACCTAATGTAAATCCAAGTCCCATACCAAGTCCATCGAAGATAGATGGTACAACTGGATTCTTGGAAGCATAGCTTTCTGCTCTACCTAGGATGATACAGTTAACAACAATAAGAGGAATATATATTCCAAGTGATGAATATAAACTAGGTACATATCCCTGTAATAGGAACTGAACCATAGTAACTATTGATGCAACAATAACAATGAAAGCAGGAACTCTGACTCTATCAGGGATAATATTTCTCAGAAGAGAAATAACCAAGTTAGATACAACAAGTACAACTGTTGTAGAAAGTCCCATACCAAGTCCGTTCATTGCTGAAGTAGTAACAGCAAGTGTAGGACACATACCCAACATAAGCACAAAGGTTGGATTTTCTTTAATAATACCGTTCTGTAGACGCTCTACATTCTTATTCATTTGCTCCACCTCCTGCTAATGTATTGAAATAAGCCACGCAGGCATTAACACCATTTGTAACAGACTTTGAAGTGATTGTAGCACCACTGATGGCATCAATCTCAGCTTCATTTGTCTTGCCAGTCTTGGTAACAGTAAGAGTCTGAGCCTTGATGCCATTGAACTGGCTCATAAACTTCTCTTCTGTTGACTTCATTCCAAGTCCAGGTGTCTCACTGATATCCATAATTGAATATCCATTGATTGTTCCCTCATTTGTAATACCAACTGAGAAATTAATATCTCCGCCATATCCATCATGAGTAACAACTGTAATTACATATCCCAAAGGATTTCCAGATGCATCAGATGCAACAACGCAACCTGTAATATCATCATTTGCAAAACCTGCATCTGCTACAGTCTTGGTAGCAGCCTCACTGTCAAAGCCTTCTAAATCAGTAAAGGCTTCAGCTGTCTCAAATACTTCTTTATATGCCGCCTGCTTTGCAGCTTCCTGTGCCTTGGCAATAGGATCAAGTGTGATAGCATGCACCAAACCCAAAGCTGCTCCAGCAACCAATGTAATAACTGTAAGGGTCAAAGCGTCTTTTACTAATTTATTCATTACTTATCCCCTCCTTTTTTCTCTTTCACAATACCAAATGCTCTAGGAATTGTAACTCTCTCAATAAGTGGAACCAAAAGGTTTGAGAAGATGATTGCATAAGATACACCTTCTGCAGATGCACCAAATATTCTGAACAATCCAGTTAAAACTCCAAGGCAGATTCCAAAGAGGATCTTACCATTTGGTGTAATTGGAGATGTGACATAATCTGTTGCCATGAAAAATGCTCCAAGCATTAATCCACCACCACACAACTGTGCAACGATGTAATTTGTATCAAATCCATGACCACCGAACAATACAATAAAGATTACGAATGTCAAAATGTATGTTCCAGGAATCTTCAGATCAATAACACCACACAAAATAAGGAAAATTGCTCCAATAATGAGGCAAAGTGCACTTGTCTCACCAATAGTACCTGATGTTGTTCCAAGTAACATAGCCATTGTATCTACTGGCTCACCTGCCTTGAGAAGAGCAAGTGGTGTAGCTCCTGTAACTCCATCATAAGCAAATGTTGTCATAGGACCTGTGAAGGAAATCAAAAGGAAACATCTAGCACCCAATGCAGGGTTCATAAAGTTCTGTCCAAGACCTCCAAATAACATTTTCACAACAACAATTGCGAATACACCACCTAATGCAGCCATCCATACTGGAAGTGTTGGTGGCAAGTTAAGTGCCAATAACAAACCTGTTACAACAGCACTTAAATCAGTAACTGTAGATTTCTTATGTACAATCTTTTCAAATACATATTCTGATAAAACACAGCTTATGATTGATACAGCCACAAGAATCAACGAGTGAATTCCAAAATTGAAAATACCAAAAACTGTTGCAGGCAAAAGTGAAATAATTACAAGCAACATAATTCTCTGTGTATCGACTTTATCTCTAACATGAGGGTTAGAAGAAACGTTTAATAAATCGCTCACTTTTCATGCTCTCCTTTCTACTTCTGCTTTCTCTTCTCAGCCAAAACCTGCTTCTTCATTGTCTTAACAGACTGAGCAAGAGGTCTTCTAGCTGGGCATACATAACTACAGCTTCCACATTCTACGCACTCAAGACCATACCACTTCTCGAACATATCCATCTGATGTCTCTCGCCAAAATCAGCAAGTCTTGATGGTACTAATTTCTCAGGGCATGCCTCAACACATCTACCGCAATTGATACATGCAGTTGTCTCATACTTCGATGCTTCATCCTCTGTCATGCAAAGCAATGCTGAAGTAGTCTTGGTTGTAGGAACATCAATATCAAACATAGAAAATCCCATCATAGGACCACCTGCAATCATCTTCTTGGCAGGATGAATCAATCCACCTGCAGCATCAAGTAACTGCTGGTAGTTTGTACCAATGCTGATATAGAAGTTTCTTGGCTCACATACTGCATCACCTGTTACAGTGAAGATTCTGTTGGTAAGTGGCTGACCAAGTTTAACTGCATTGTAAATAGCAACCATAGTCTCCACATTGTCAACAATACATCCAGCATCAGCAGGAAGCATCTTGGAATTAATATCTCTACCTGTAGTAGCATGAATTAACTGACGCTCTCCACCCTGTGGATACTTTGTCATAAGTGGACACACTTCCATTCTAGGCTCATTTGCAACCAACTTAGAAATTGTTTCAATACAATCAGCCTTGTTGTCCTCAATTCCAAATATACCCTTTGCCTGTGGGAATAACTGTAAAATAATTCTCATACCTTCCACAAGCTTCTCTGGCTGCTCAACCATTCTTCTGTAATCCGAAGTCAAATATGGCTCACACTCAGCACAGTTAGCAATAATATACTCGATCTTCTCAGGCTCCTTTGGAGACAGCTTAACATGTGTAGGGAAACCAGCGCCTCCCATACCAACTACTCCAGCCTCTTTAATCTTATTTATTATTTCTTCATTGGAAAGAGTTGTAACATCATCACATGGACTGTATTCAACTTCGTTAAATAATCCATCACTTTCAATAACAATGGAATCAACCATATCACCAGTAGTCACTCTGTGCTTAGCAATAGCTTTTACAGTACCAGATACAGATGAATAAATTGGAGAAGACACAAATCCGCCGGCTTCTGCAATTTTTTGTCCTTTCAGAACCGAATCTCCAACTGCCACAATCGGTGTTGCTGGTGCACCAATATGCTGAGACAATGGGAAAATCAATTCTCCATCAGGTAGCAATTCTTTAATTGGCTTTGATTTAGATAATTCTTTTCCATCAGCCGGATGAACGCCACCCTCAAATGTCTTTAGGCCCATTTAATAACCCTCCTCTTATGATAGTTTATGCTTTTACACGCATTATAGTAAATTATAACACTTTAAGATGCCAAAACACATATTTCATTGTATAATTTTTAGTACGAAAGGTATATATGATATATAT